>NZ_LRON01000014.1:0-178881 GCF_001758795.1 Duganella sp. HH101
CTTCGTCTTTCGACAGAACATAGATCTCGCCGGTGAAGTGGTTGTGCGGCTTGATCGAGCCTGGCTTCGCCAGAACCTGACCACGCTGTACGTCTTCACGCTTGGTGCCGCGCAGCAGCAGACCAACGTTGTCGCCGGCTTGACCCTGGTCCAGCAGCTTGCGGAACATTTCCACGCCGGTGCAAGTGGTCTTGACGGTGTCGGTGATACCAACGATTTCGATCTCTTCGCCGACCTTGATGATGCCGCGCTCGATACGACCGGTAACAACGGTACCGCGACCCGAGATCGAGAACACGTCTTCAACTGGCATCAGGAAGGCGCCGTCCACTGCGCGCTCTGGCGTAGGGATGTAGGTGTCCAGTGCTTCAGCCAGGGCCATGATGGCTTGCTCGCCCATTGGGCCGGTGTCGCCGTCCAGCGCCATACGTGCCGAACCTTTGACGATAGGCAGGTCGTCGCCTGGGAAGTCGTACTTCGACAACAACTCGCGCACTTCCATTTCAACCAGTTCCAGCAGTTCTGCGTCGTCGACCAGGTCGCACTTGTTCAGGAACACGATGATGTATGGAACGCCAACTTGGCGGGCCAGCAGGATGTGCTCGCGGGTCTGTGGCATAGGGCCGTCAGCTGCGGAGCAAACCAGGATCGCGCCGTCCATCTGCGCTGCGCCGGTAATCATGTTTTTGATGTAGTCGGCGTGGCCTGGGCAGTCAACGTGAGCGTAGTGACGGCCAGCGGTTTCGTATTCGACGTGAGCGGTGTTGATGGTAATGCCGCGTGCTTTTTCTTCTGGAGCAGCATCGATCTGGTCGTATGCTTTAGCTTCGCCGCCGAATTTCTTCGACAGAACAGTTGCGATCGCAGCGGTCAGGGTGGTCTTGCCGTGGTCGACGTGGCCGATGGTGCCGACGTTAACGTGCGGCTTGGTCCGCTCGAATTTCTCTTTTGCCATTTTAGACTCCTAACGATTTGGTGTGATTGCCCGGGCGTGCGCCCGACTGTCTTGATATTGCTGCGTATGTGTTTATATGCTGCGGTACTGCGGGATACTGCGAATTCTGGTGCCCTTTACGTGGATTGAACACGTGGCCTCTCCCTTACCAAGGGAGTGCTCTACCACTGAGCTAAAAGGGCTTATGGGGTACTACTGCATTGCAACAACACTGGAGCGGGTGAAGGGAATCGAACCCTCGTCGTAAGCTTGGAAGGCTTCTGCTCTACCATTGAGCTACACCCGCGAGGATTGTTCAATTCTTACTTCATCTACTTGCGTAACTTCTTGCATACCCAGTCTTTTTGCAAAAACTTGGTGGAGGGGGCTGGATTCGAACCAGCGTACTCGAAAGAACAGATTTACAGTCTGTCGCCTTTAACCACTCGGCCACCCCTCCGCGAGGAACCGCAGAGTATGAAGCAACTACTTTGACCTGTCAACCCTTCTCAACGTTATTTCGCGTCATCCGGATGAACTGTCTGCTTCGGGGCGAGATTTTAACTGCACCAACTGCAAAAGTGCAAGTGTTGTTTTTACGTTGCACAAATTCCTATACAATCGGCTGACGATAGTGAGATCTGGAGCCCCGCAGTTGAACAACCGTAGCGGTAGTTTGCGCAGCCTGGTGCTGGCCAATGTGGGCCTGTTGGCCTGTTACTTCGTCACCGGCCGTCTCGGCCTGCTGCTGGCGCTGCCGCCTGGCTATGCCTCGCCGATCTTCCTGCCGGCCGGCCTGGCGCTGGCCTGCTGCGTGATCGGCGGCCGCGCCCTGCTGCCCGCCGTGGCGCTCGGCTCGCTGGCGGTCAACCTGGTCTATCCCTCCATGAGCCCGGACGGCATCGGCGCCACCGCGCTGGCTGGCGCCCTCTCCGCGGCGCTGGGCGCGGCGCTGCAAGCCTGGGCCGGCAGCACCCTGTTCCGCCGCTATATCGACCCCGGCATCGGCTCCGGCCGCGACGTGGTGCGCTTCATCCTGCTGGCCGCCGGCGTCACCGTGGTCAGCAGCACCGTCTCGCTGACCGGCATGGGCCTGCTCGGCATCCTGCAATGGGACAGCATCTTCCTCGACTGGCTGGCCTGGTGGATGGGCGACACCATCGGCATCCTGCTGGCGGCGCCGCTGACCTGGATCGTCATCGGCCGCCCGCGCGCGCTGTGGTCGCGCCGCCGGCTGCTGGTCGGCCTGCCGCTGCTGCTGTCGGCGGCCGCCTTCATCGCCATCTACCTGCAAGCCGACCGCTGGGAAAACAACCAGCAGATGCAAGCCTTCCGCCTCAAGGCCCAGCAGACCGGCGACCTGCTGCAGGCGCAGTTCAGCGAACACGAGCGCTTCATCTATGCGATGGCCAAGGCGCTCAACGATCCGCGCCGCACGCTCAGCCCCGAGGATTTCGGCAACCTGGCGCACGGCTACCTGGACCAGCGCCCCGAGCTGCTGTCGATGTCGTGGCTGACGCCGGTGGCCGGCAGCGAACGCCCCGCCTTCGAAGCCTGGGCCCGCGCCCACGTGGCGCCGGGCTTCGAGATCCGCCAGCGCAGCGAAGACGGCACGCTGCACACCGCCGTGCAGCGCGAGCGCTACTTCGTCGCCACCTTCATCGAGCCCGAGGCCAGCCGCGCCTACCAGGGCCTGGACCTGCTGTCCGACCCGCAGCGCCGCGCCGCGCTGGAGCGCGCCATCCAGTCCGGCCAGCCCACCGCCACCGCGCCGCTGCTGCTGATCCCCTCGCAGTCCAGCGCCGGCCTGCTGCTGCTGCAAACCGTTTACCCCAATAACAACCGCCACCAGGCCATCGGTTCGCTGCTGATCTCGATGCAGTTCGACGCCTACCTCGACCAGGCGCTGCGGCGCTCCGAGTTCGGCCACTTCCTGATACGCTTCGAAGACATGGACGACGACGGCCCGCGCCGCGTCGTGCGCGACAGCCTGCAACGCGCCGCCGAGCAGGGCGACTTCCAGCGCCAGCTGCACTTCGGCGGCCGCATCTACGAACTGACGCTGGCGCCCACCCCGGCCTATCTGCAGCAGCAGCGCGGCTGGCAGAGCTGGACCGTGCTGACCTGCGGCCTGCTGCTGACCGGCCTGCTGGGCACGCTGATGATGCTGATCAGCGGCGAGCGCGCGCGCATCCAGGCCCAGGTCAAGGACAGCACCGCGCGCCTGCGCGAACGCGAGGCGCGCCTGCAGGCCATCCTCAACAAGGCGGCCGACGCCATCCTCACCATCGACGGCAACGGCTTGCTGATGTCGGCCAACGCCGCCGCCGGCCGCCTGTTCGGCTACGCGCCGGAAAACATGACGGCACTGCCGCTGGACCGCCTGATCCCGGTCGGCGTCGGCGACGCCGCCGGCCTGGACGCGGCCGGCCTGCTGCGCATGATCGCCTGCGGCGTCACCCACGAATACGAGCTGACCGGCTGGCGCAGCGACGGCAACGAATTCCCGCTGGCGATGTCGGTCAGCGAGGTGGAGCTGCCGGACGAGCACCTGTTCGTCGCCATCCTGCACGACCTGACCGAGCAGCAGCTGGCGCAGGAGCGCATCCACCGCCTGGCCCACCACGACACCTTGACCGGCCTCGACAACCGCCTGTCGCTGAACCTGCGCCTCGACCAGCTGCTGGCGCAGACCCGCCGCAGCGGCGGCGCGGCGGCGGTGCTGTTCATCGACCTCGACCACTTCAAGAAAATCAACGACACCCACGGCCACCAGACCGGCGACCTGCTGCTGGTCGCCGTCGCCCAGCGCCTGCAGGAGCTGCTGCGCGAAGTCGACACCATCGCCCGCCTGGGCGGCGACGAATTCATCGTCGTCACCTCCGGCAGCGTCACGCCGGACGAGGCGTCCAACATCGCCGTGCGCATCGTCGATTCGCTGGGCTCGCCCTACCACCTGCAGGGCAAGACCGTGCACAGCGGCGCCAGCGTCGGCGTCGCCATGTTCCCGTCCGACGGCGAGGACGGCAGCACCCTGCTGCGCCACGCCGACACCGCGATGTACGCCGCCAAGAGCCAGGGGCGCGGCAACTTCCAGTTCTTCTCGGCCGCGATGAACACCGCCACCCACGAACGCCTGCTGCTGGAAAACCGCCTGTGGCAGGCGCTGGAGCACAACGAATTCGAGCTCTACCTGCAACCGCAGATCGAACTGGCGTCCGGCCGCATCATCGGCGCCGAGGCGCTGCTGCGCTGGCACCATCCGGAGCTGGGCATGGTGGGGCCGGACCGCTTCATCCCGATCGCCGAGGAATCGGGCCTGATCCTGCCGCTGGGCGACTGGGTGCTGCAACGCGCCAGCCACCTGCTGGCCTCGTGGCGCGCGCCGGGGCTGTCGCACCTGCGGCTGGCGGTCAACCTGTCGGCCCGCCAGTGCCACGGCGCCGGCCTGCTGCCCCACCTGGACCGCCTGCTCGACACCCACGGCATCGACCCGGCCCTGCTGGAGCTGGAGATCACCGAATCGGCGGCGATGCAGGATCCGGAACGCAGCCGCGCGCTGCTGGTGGAACTGCGCTCGCGCGGCATCAAGGTGGCGATCGACGACTTCGGCACCGGCTATTCCTCGCTGAGCTACCTGAAGCTGTTCGAGATCGACCGCATCAAGATCGACCGCGGCTTCGTCAAGGATATCGAGAGCGACCCGAACGACGCCGTGATCGTCGCCGCCACCATCGCGCTGGCCCACTCGCTGGGCCTGGGCGTGGTGGCCGAGGGCGTGGAGACCCAGGCCCAGCGCAGCTTCCTGCGCGCCAAGGGTTGCGACGAGGCGCAGGGCTATCTGTTCGCGCGGCCGATGCCGGTGGCGCAGTTCGAGGCCATGGTGCGCAGCGAAAGCATGGCCGGGGCCGACCTCAGCCCGGCGTGAGCGCCACCAGCACCTGGCCCTTGAGGGCGCGGATCAGCGAGGTCTCGTCGGGCGGCACGCCCTCCGGCGCCGGCAGCGCGCGGTCCGCGTAGAACAGGCCCAGCTGGATCGAATTGACCACCAGCGGCAGCACGATGAAGCTGCGGGCGTCGGGCAGCAGCTGGCGGTGCCATTCCGGCAGCAGCGCCCGTATCTTCGGCGCGCTGGCGTCGGCGATCATCAGGTCGGCGTTGTTCTGTATCGCCAGATGGAACAAGTCATCGCCGCTGGCGGTGGGGAACACGAAACCGGCTTGGCGCTCCACATGCCGCTCGCCGAACGCCACCCGCGCCCGGTACTGGCCGCTGCGCACATCCTTCAGGCACACGGTGGCGAAGCGGAAGCCCATGCCGCGATACAGCGTCTCCAGCACCGCCTGGATGATATCGTTGACCTTGCCGTGGCCGCCGGCGCGCATCTGCGTCACCTCCTGCACGCCGGCCAGCAGCTGCTCGCGCGCGTTGTACGGCTTGCCGCTCGGGTGGCTGCCCTGCGCCGGCTCGGCCGCGCTCATCGCCGCCTGCGCCAGCACGCTGGGCAGGCCGGGGCCGCCCTCGTCGGGATCGGCGTGGCCGCCCATCTGCAAGCTCTCCAGCAAGCCGTCCATGTCGCGCGCGACGGTGGCGAACATCTGCGCCAGGCGCTCATGGTCGAGATTGAGGGCGGCGCCGTAGCGCTGCGCCAGCGCCCTGCCCTCGACGCTGTCGGGGCCCAGGCGGCGCGCCAGCAGGCGCGCCGTCTCCATGCTGAACGACACCACCTGGCGCATCCACTCCTGGCGGCCGGCGGCCGGCTTCAGCGCGCCGGGCGGCAGCGGCGCCAGCGAGCGCACGATCACGTCCGGGATCTTCCATTCGTTGAGGATGGCGGCCGACAGGCTGTCGTAGCTGCAGCCCAGCACCTGCAGCGCCGCCTGCGCCTGCGTCAGCTTGCCGGCCGCCGTCAGCAGCGCGATCTCGCGGAACAGCCCATGCTCGTGCGAGGCCACCACCAGCGCGCCGATGTTCTTGAACAGCGCGCCGATGGCCGCCTCCTCGGCGCCCTGGTAGACGCTGAAGCGGGCCATCTCGCGCCCCACCAGGCTGGCGCACAGCGCCGCCTCCAGCTCCACCCGCACGCTGTGCGCGTGCTTGCTGTTGACCAGCGTATCGACCAGCAGCATGGCCATCGCCGTGGTCTTGACGTTGTCGAAGCCGAGCAGGGAAATCGCCCGCGAGATGGTGGTGACGGCGGTGCCGCCGGCGGCGCGGTAGGTCGGCGTGTTGGCCAGCCGCAGCACCTTCTGCGTCAGCGCCACGTCCGACAGTACGTAGTAGGCCAGGCTCTGCGTGCCCTGGTCGTCGGAGTCGGCCAGCTGCACCACGCGCGCCACCGAGGCCCCCAGCGCGAACATGCCTTCGTCGCCGCTGAGCTTCTTCAGCAGCGCAGTCCGTGCCAAGCCCTGCACCGGGCGCAGCTCGCTGTCGGACGGTGACGTATGGGTAGGCATGGCATGGTCCTGGCGTGCTGCCGCCCGCGGGCGCGCAGCCTAGTCCGGCGTATGGCCGATGGTCGGGTCGCGCTCGATCAGGTCCAGCAGCGCGGCCACGACCTCGGGGTCGAACTGCTTGCCGGCGCGGTCGGTGATATAGGTCATCACCTCGGTGTGCGGCCACGGGTCCTTGTACGGGCGCTCGTGCAGCAGCGAGTCGAACACGTCGACCACGGCGACGATGCGGGCCGAGACCGGAATGTCCGTGCCCTTGAGCTGGTTGGGATAGCCGTTGCCGTCGTAGTGCTCGTGGTGGCCGCCGGCGATCTCGGCGCCGTAGGTCAGGTAGCTGACGCCGTCGACCATGTTGGCGGCGCGCTCCAGGATGGATTTGCCGACCGCCGCGTGGGTCTGCATCTCGGCCCGTTCCTCCGGCGTGTGGATGCCGGGCTTGAGCAGGATGTGGTCCGGCGTGGCGACCTTGCCGACATCGTGCAGGATGCTGGCCAGGCCTATCATGTCGAGCAGCTGCGGGGTCAGCTCGTCCGGATACACGCCGCGCGCGGCCAGCCGCTGCGCCAGCGACGACGACAGCATCTGCACCCGGCGCACATGGCCGCCGGTGCCGCTGTCGCGGAACTCGGCCAGGTCGGCCAGCGCCACCACGGTGGCCTCCTGCGCCTTGCGCAGCTGGCCGAACATGTAGAGGTTGTCGAAGGCGGCGGCGATGCGCTGGCAGAACACTTCCAGCAGGTCGCGCTGGATCTGCGCCAGCGGCCACGGCGGCGTGACCGAAATCGCCACCTCGCGGTTTTCCTGCGTGTGGATGAACAGCACATTGGCCGGATGGTCGAACTGGCTTTTCTTTTCGGCGAAGGCCTTGGCGATGGTCGGCCACAGCGGATGGCCGGTCGGCATCAGCTCCGCTTCGCTCAGCTGGGCGTAGCCGCCGGTGGCCGCCACCACGCTGGTGACGCCGGTGTCGCCCTGCATCAGGCACAGCACGCCGTCGGCGCCGACATCGAGGATGGCGCTGACCTGGTTCAGCACGCCGGAAGCGAATTCGCGCAGCGAATGGATCTGGTACAGATTGGTGGCGCCGGCCAGGATCTTGCCCAGGCCGATGCGGCTGCGTTCGAGCATGTTCAGGCTCTCGTAGGCGCGCAGCGCCGAGATCACCGTGGTGAACAGCTTCTGCGTGGTCAGCTCGGTCTTGGCCTTGTAGTCGTTGATGTCGTATTCGATGATGACGCGCTGCTCGGGCGCCTGGCCCGGCTGGCCGGTGCGCAGCACCACCCGCACGATGGCGTTGTGCAGCTCCTCGCGGATGCGGCGCGCCAGCAGCAGGCCGGCGTCGTCGGTTTCCATCACCACGTCCAGCAGCACCAGCGCGATGTCCGGCGTGTCGCGCAGGAAGTCGTAGGCTTCGCGGCCGCTGTAGGCCGAGAACAGCTCCAGCTCGCGGCCCTTGAAGGAAACGTTGCGCAGCGCCAGCCGCGTGACGGCGTGGACATCGACATCGTCGTCGACGATCAGCACCCGCCACAGGCGCTGGTCCGGGGAACCCGAGCCGGCAACCGGCGCCGCTTCCTCGTCCTCCTGGATCAGCCAGTTGTCGTCTGCGGCGTTGGAATCGGTCATGCGCGTCTCCTGGGGCTGGGCCCGTGGCTGTCTTAGGCCTAGCATAATCAGATTCCCCCCCTGTGACAACCCCCTTCGAAATTGCTAGCAACATGCGTGTTCTTTTCGCCCTTATCGGGCCGGGCCGCGCTCGTCATCGGGCCCCGACTCTGATACGCTAGGGCCGTCATTGTAAGGTTTGCGGCGCTGTCGGCGACCAAGACGATCAGCGGTCAGATCAACATTTCAAGGACCACAATCATGCAAGAAAGCGCATCGGACATCGCCGGCAGGGAATTCCTCGCCTTCACCCTCGGCGCCGAGGAGTACGGCATCGACATCCTCAAGGTGCAGGAGATCCGCGGCTACGAAACCGTCACCCGCATCGCCAACGCGCCCGAGTTCATCAAGGGCGTGATCAATCTGCGCGGCATCATCATCCCGGTGGTGGACATGCGCATCAAGTTCAAGCTGGGCGAGCCGGTGTACGACCAGTTCACCGTGGTCATCATCCTCAACATCGGCGGCCGGGTGGTGGGCATGGTGGTCGACTCGGTGTCCGACGTCACCACGCTCATGCCCGAGGAGGTCAAGCCGGCGCCGGAGATGGGCACCGCCTTCAGCTCCGACTACATGATAGGCCTGGGCACCATCGACGAACGGATGCTGATCCTGGTCAATATCGACAAACTGATGTCCAGCGCCGAGATGGGCCTGATGGACGTCGCCGCAGCAGCCACCTGACCCCCTACCCGACCACCGCCCCATGAAACTGACCGACTTTAAAATCAAAACCCGCCTCGGCGCCGGCTTCGGCCTGGTCGTGCTGCTGATGCTCATCATGATCGTCACCGCCATCGGCCGCTTCGGCGCCATCAGCCAGAGCAGCAAGGGCATCGTCGAGCGCGACTGGCCCAGCGCCTCGGCCGCCGCCACCATCGACGCCGCCGCGCGCGAGGATGCGCGCCGCGTGCTGGCCCTGTTCGTCATCACCGACAAGGCCCAGCGCGCCAAAAGCTACGAGCGCATCGACCAGGACAAGAAGGCCATCGACGCCGCCCTGGCCACGCTGGTCCAGCTGACCGACACCCCGGACGAGAAAGCGCTGCTGGGCAAGATCCAGGCGGCGCGCACCGCCTACAACACCTCCTTCCTGAAGGTGGCCGACCTGGTCGAGGCGGACGACCGCGACAAGGCGGCTGCGCTGATGAACAGCGAAACCTTCCCCCTGCTCGACTCGCTGGAAGAGCTGACCGGCGGCATGGTCAAGCAGCAAAAGAGCGATATCGAGGACGGCGGCAAGGTGGCCACCGGCCACATCGACTTCTCGCGCACCATGATGGTAGTGCTGGGCGTGGTGGCGCTGATCGTCTCCGGCGCGCTGGCCGTGTGGATCACGGCCTCGATCACCGGCCCGCTGGAGGAGGCGGTGGCGATCGCCAAGTCGGTCGCGGCCGGCGACCTGAGCACCCGCATCGAAGTCAACGCCGGCGACGAAACCGGCCAGCTGCTGGACGCGCTGCAGCACATGAACGCCAGCCTGGCGCGCACCGTGCACGAAGTGCGGCGCAGCACCGGCACCATCAACCAGGCCTCGGGCGAAATCGCCAGCGGCAATATGGACCTGTCGGGCCGCACCGAATCGCAGGCCAGCTCGCTGGAGCAGACCGCCAGCACCATGGAAGAGCTGACCTCCACCGTCAAGCAGAACGCCGACAACGCCCGCCAGGCCAACCAGCTGGTGATCTCGGCGTCGTCGGTGGCCACGCGCGGCGGCGAACTGGTGGCCCAGGTGGTCGACACCATGGGCTCGATCAAGGCCAGCTCCAGCAAGATCGTCGACATCATCGGCGTCATCGACGGCATCGCGTTCCAGACCAATATCCTGGCCCTGAACGCGGCGGTGGAGGCGGCGCGCGCCGGCGAACAGGGACGCGGCTTCGCGGTGGTGGCGTCGGAGGTGCGCAGCCTGGCGCAGCGCTCGGCCACGGCGGCCAAGGAAATCAAGGTGTTGATCGACGATTCGGTGGAAAAGGTCGACGGCGGCAGCGCCGTGGTCGACGAGGCCGGCCAGACCATGGGCCTGATCGTCACCTCGGTGCAGCAGGTGGCCGACATCATGGCGGAGATCACCTCGGCCAGCCAGGAGCAGAGCCTGGGCATCGAGCAGGTCAACGAGGCGATTTCGCAGATGGACGAGATGACCCAGCAGAACGCCGCGCTGGTCGAGCAGGCCGCGGCCGCCGCGCAAAGCATGCAGGACGAGGCGGCCACCTTGTCGGCCTCGGTCAGCGTGTTCAAGCTGGACGAGGCCAAGCCCGCCGCGACGAAGCCGGCAGCGGCCAAGCCGGCGGCCAAACCGGCGGCCGCCCCCAAGCCCGCCGCCAAGGCCAAGGCGGACATGGGCTCGGAGTGGGAAGAGTTCTAGGAAGGTCTAGTTGTTGACCGGCGCGGCCGGCGTGGCCGTGCTGGCCGCCGCCGTGCGGCTGGCCGCTGCGCAGCCGCTCTGGTTGGCGCCCACGTCCAGGTTCTGGTAGCGGATTTCGTACTTGCCGTTGGACAGCTTGTCGACCACCAGCTTGTCGTGCGCCTGCACATAGGCGTAGCGCACGTTGGAATGGCGCTCCGTATCGTAGATCTTGATGAACACCGCCGACGCGTTGCCGGCGTTGTCGAGCATCAGCTGCATATCGTCGCCCCGGTTGCCGACCGGGAAGCCGGCCATGTAACCGGATTGCGTCGGCCACGGCTCGCCGTTGGGCGCCACCAGCGTCTGCGTCTCGCTCTCGCAGTCGGCGGCCGCATTCGGCAGGATCACCTGCGACAGCGCCTGCACCCGGATCGGCGCCGGACGGCTGCCGTTCGCTTCGGGATAGTAGGGCTGGGTGGAAGCCCAGGCTTCGCGCATCTCGGCCTTGGGATCGCGCACGGCGGCGCGCTGCACCGCGCGGCTGCCGCCCTCATCCACCTTGCCGCCCCAGGCCGAGGCCAGCGCGGACGACAACAGACGCGGTTCGGACACCATGGCCACGCCGCCCACCCAGCCCACCAGCAGGCTGGCCGCCAGGCCGCCCCACCACTTCCATGCGGCGGGCCGGCGCGGGCGCGGGCCGTCGTCGACCGGTTCCGGGCTCCAGGCCCGGTCCGGCGCGTCGTGGCGGTGCTTGTCGCCGCGGTGGCCGTGGCCATGGCCGTCCTCGTGGCGGGTGCTCTCCAGCCACTCGATCTCCCACTCCTCGGCCGCGATCCACTCGTCGTGCTCCTTGCGGCGCTGGGCGTCGGACAGGGTGTCGTAGGCGCTGTTGAGTATGGCCATGATGCGCGCAGCCTTCTCATCCCCCGGGTTTTTATCCGGATGGTATTTTTGACTCAGCGCCTTGTAGGCGGCACGTATGACCTCCTGCGGCGCCATGCGCGACACCTTCAGGTTGTCATAGTGTGTGTGTATCTTTGCCATCGTTCCAATAATTGTCCAGCGAGCGCGCGTCATTCATCATAGCCGATCTGGCGCGGCAAAACTCAGCGATCAAGCAAGGAATCGCCTTGCTATTCCGACCATTGTGACATTCAGTCTACAGGCGATGGCTGCGGTCATGGGCGGCGATGGCGTCCGGCAAGACTACGTTCTTGCCGATCACCAGCACCTTGAACAATTCGCCCATCTCCGCCGGCGACAGCAGCTTTTGCAGCGCCTTGGCCTGCGGCAGATAGCGCAGCGCGTCGGAAGGGTCGGTGCGCAGCAGCAGCTCGCCGGCGCCGGCGCCGATCAGGAAGCCGGCCTGGTTCAGATAGGCCAGCACCTCGGCGCCCGCCTCCTGCGCCGCCAGCGCCATCGCCGTGAAATCGACGTGGGCCGTGATGTCCTGCAGGCCCGGATAGTAGAAAGGATCCGGGTGCGCGTGGTGGCGGTAGTGGCACATCAGCGTGCCGGTGGCGCGCTGGCCCAGGTAGTACTCGTGCGCCGGGAAGCCGTAGTCGAACAGGAAGGCGGCGTTGGCGCGGCCGTTGCGCAGCATGCGCGCCAGCGTCGCCATGAAGCCGCAGGCCACGCCGTGCACTTCGGTCACGTAGCCGACCGGCAGGCTGTCGTGCTCCGGGATCTGCAGCGCGATCTGCGCCAGCAGCTCGGGGCCGGCCGCTACTTCGAGATAATCGAAGCGGCCGTCGCGCACCGTCACCTGCAATTCCTGCCAGCCTTGCGGGTGGCGGGTGATCAGGTGGACCGGCATCGCATCGAGCACCTCGTTGCCGACCACCACGCCGTCGAAGGCGTCGGGGAATTCATCGAGCCACACCACCTGCGGGAAATCGCGCAGCTTGTCCTGCTGGCGCGCGCGCAGCTCGCCGGACAGTTCGACGATGAAATAGCGCTCGACCGCCACCCCGGCGACGGCCATCTCGGTCAGGATGTCGAAGGCCAGCTTGCCGGTGCCGGCGCCGAATTCGAGGATCTGCGGCGCGCTTTGGGCGATAATAGCGGCTGCGGCCTGCGCCACCGCCGCGCCGAACAGCGGCGTGAGCTCGGGCGCGGTTGTAAAATCGCCATCTTTGCCCAGTTTGGCGGAGCCGCCGCTGTAGTAGCCCAGATCGGGGGCGTACAGCGCCAGTTCCATATAGCGGGCGAAGGAGATGGCGCCGTCGTTGCGCGAGATTTCGGCGGCGATCAGGTGCGACAGGGCGTGGGACGCGGCCAGCGCGTCGCTTGAAGGTACAGGTAGGGACATAACCGGCATTGTAGCGAATCGGCGCGCCGGGCCGCCATTTTCACACTCAGACAGCACATGACAGCACAGCACAATCCATCCACCGCCCCCGTCGCCCTCGTCACCGGCGCGGGCCGCCGCATCGGCCGCGCCATCGCGCTGGGCCTGGCGCGCGCCGGCTGGGACGTGGCGGTGCACTACCGCGCGTCGGAGGCCGAGGCGCGCGAGGCGGTCGCCGCCATCGAGGCCCTGGGTCGCCGCGCCGTCGCCCTGCGCTGCGACCTGGCCGACGAAGCGGCCGTGCGCGCCCTGCTGCCGCAGGCCGTGGCCGCGCTGGGCGCGGTGCGCTGCGTGGTCAACAATGCCTCGCTGTTCGAGTACGACAGCGCCGCCGACTTCACCGCCGCCCGCCTCGACGCCCACATGCGCGCCAACGTCGCCGCGCCGGTGATCCTGGCGCAGGCGCTGCACGCGGCCCTGGCGGCCGGCGAACAAGGCGTGGTCATCAACCTGCTCGACCAAAAACTGTACAATCTCAATCCTGATTTTTTGTCGTACACCCTGTCCAAGGCGGCGCTGCACACCGCCACCACGATGCTGGCGCAGCAGCTGGCGCCGGCGGTGCGGGTGGTCGGCATCGCGCCCGGCATCACCATGGTGTCCGGCGACCAGACCGACGCCGGTTTCGCCAACGCGCACCGGCAAACCCCGCTGGGCCGCTCCAGCACCCCGGAAGATATCGCCGACAGCGTGGTCTACGCTGCCACGGCACGCGCACTGACCGGCGCCACCCTGCTGGTCGACGGCGGCCAGCACCTGATGCCGCTGCCGCGCGACGTGATGTTTTTGGCGAAATGAGCTGGCCAAACGAATTCAATCTGAAGAAGGTAAAACTATGCTGTCCGCCCTGATACACCCGCAACTGAACGACTGCCGTCGCCTGTTCCTGCGCAACTACGAAGTGTTGATCAACATCGGCGTCTACGAGTTCGAGAAGAAGGGCGAGCAGCGCTTGCTGATCAACGTCGACCTGTACATCCCGCTGGCCGTCTCCACGCCGGTCCACGACCAGCTGGAGGAAGTGGTGGACTACGACTTCATGCGCGACTCCATCGCCAAGCTGATGGCGCGCGGCCACGTCCAGCTGCAGGAAAGCCTGTGCGACGACATCGTCAGCGCCATGCTGGCGCACCCGCGCGTGCGCGCGGCCCGCGTATCGACCATGAAGCCGGACGTCTATCCGGACTGCGAAGGCGTGGGCGTGGAAGTATTCAAGATCAAGGAAACCGTATGAACGCAGTACTCGACAACGTAGCGGCCGCCCCGGCCGCCTCCGCCAAGTCCGCCGAGAAGATCGCGCTGGAGAACAACAAGCTGCACAAGCGCCTGTGCCGCCTGGTCGGCCAGGCCATCGGCGATTTCAACATGATCGAAGACGGCGACAAGGTCATGGTCTGCCTATCCGGCGGCAAGGACAGCTACGCGCTGCTCGACATCCTGATGACGCTGCGCGAACGCGCACCGATCAACTTCGAGATCGTCGCCGTCAACCTGGACCAGAAGCAGCCCAACTTCCCCGACCACATCCTGCCGGCCTACCTGAAGCAGCTGGGCATCCCCTTCCACATCGAGAACCAGGACACCTACAGCATCGTCAAGCGCCTGATCCCGGAAGGCAAGACCACCTGCTCGCTGTGCTCGCGCCTGCGCCGCGGCATCCTGTACCGCGTGGCCGATGAACTGGGCTGCAACAAGATCGCGCTGGGCCACCACCGCGACGACATCCTGGAGACCTTCTTCCTGAATATGTTCTTCGGCGGGAAGCTCAAGGGCATGCCGGCCAAGCTGGTGTCCGACGACGGCAAGCACATGGTGATACGCCCGATGGCCTACGTGAAGGAAGAAGACACCGAGCGCTATGCCGAGGTCAAAGGCTTCCCCATCATCCCGTGCGACCTGTGCGGCTCGCAGGAGAACCTGCAGCGCAAGCAGATCAAGGGCCTGATGCGCGACTGGGAAAAGAAATTCCCCGGCCGCGTGGAGAACATCTTCTCGTCGCTGTCGACCGTGGTGCCGTCGCACCTGATGGACCGCGACCTGTTCGGCTTCAAGGATATCAAGGCCGACGGCCAGGCCAACCCGCTGGGCGACATCGCCTTCGACGAAGAGCCATGCTCGACGCCGGCCACCGTGCCAGGCATCATCCCGCTGCAACAGGGCTGACCGCCACCGCATGCAGCCCGACACCCTGACCGGCAGCCGCCGCGACTACTGGCTTGCGCAATGCGCGGGCTGGGGCGCGCTGGCGGCGCTGGGCGTCTACTCCTCGTGGGGCAAGGGTTTTACGGTCTACGTGCTGTGGTTCTCGGTCGCCAAGATCTTCTGCGCGCTGACCGGGCTCGCGCTGTCGCACGGCTGGCGCGCCTGGCTGCGCCGCTCCCGCTGGCTGGAACGCCCGCGCGGGCTGCCGCTGGCGCGCATCGCCGCCGGCCTGGCAGCGCTCGGCGTGGTGCAGACCGCGTCGGTGGTGCTGGCCGAGCTCCTGTTCCGCAATGGCGCCATCCTCAAGGACAACGACGAGCTGGCGGCCACGCTGGCCATCCTCGCCGTGCTGTGGTTCGCGCTGTTCGCGCTGTGGACCCTGCTCTACACGCTGGCGCTGTCGCGGCGCCGCGCCACGCAGCTGGAAATCGAAAAGCTGCAACTGGAAATCCACGTCAAGGACGCCGAACTGCGCGCCCTGCAGGCGCAGGTCAATCCCCATTTTTTCTTCAACAGCATGAACAGCATCCGCGCGCTGATGTTCCAGGATGTGCCGGCCGCCGCGCGCGCGATGGGCCAGTTGTCGGGCATGATGCGGCACAATCTGCAGGCCGGCATGGCGGACACCATGCGGCTCGACGAGGAACTGGCGGCGCTGCAAGCCTACCTGGGCATGGAGAAGCTGCGCTTTGAAGAACGCCTGCAATTGGTGCAGGAAATCGCCCCCGGCCTGGAAGGCGTGATGCTGCCGCCGATGCTGCTGCAAACGCTGGTGGAGAACGCCATCAAGCACGGCGTGGAGCGCAGCGTCGCCCCCTGCCAGGTGCGCATCGCCGCGCAGCGCGAGGCCGGCAGCGGCGCGGTGCTGCTGCGCGTCGCCAACCAGGGACGGCTGGCGGCGGACAGCACGTCCACGCGACTGGGCCTGGCCAATGCCGCCAAACGGCTGGTGCTGTTGTTCGGCCCGGGCGCCGGCTGCCGGCTGGCCGAGGAAGACGGCTGGGTCGTCGCCACCGTGACACTGCCCAAGGAGAGCGCATGCGCGCACTGATCATCGACGACGAACGGCTGGCCCGCGACGAATTGCGGCGCCTGCTGCTGGAACATCCGCAGGTGGAGATCGTCGGCGAGGCCGCCGGCGTGCAGGAAGGCCTGCAGCAGATCGCGCGCCTGTCGCCGGAGCTGATTTTCCTCGACGTGCAAATGCCCGATGGTAGCGGCTTCGATTTGCTGACGGCGCTGGAGCAGCCGCCCGCCGTCATCTTCACCACCGCCTACGACCGCTACGCCATTCGCGCCTTCGACGTCAGCGCGCTCGACTACCTGCTCAAGCCCGTCGATCCGCCACGGCTGGCGCAGGCGCTGCAAAAGCGCTTGCCCGCTCCGGCATCGGCATCGGCATCGGCGCCCGCCGTCACCGCAGCCGCAAGCGCGCCGCCGGACGGCAAGGTATTCATCAAGGATGGAGAGCGCTGCTGGTTCGTCGCGCTGGACGACATCGTGCTGTTCGAGTCCGAGGGCAATTACACCCGCGTGTATTTCGACCACCACCGCCCCTTGCTGCTGCGTTCATTGTCGCAAATGGAGGCGCGGCTCGATGCCGCAAAATTCATGCGCATCAGCCGCAGCCAGATCGTCAACCTCGCCCGCGTCACCGGCATCGCGCCGGCGCCGGCCGGCGGCATGGCGCTGACGCTGCAGGGCGACCTGAGGGTCGCCATGTCGCGCCGCCGCGCCATCCTGTTCAAACAATTCAATCGGCTGTGAGCTGCACCGGCCTGCGGTTGTCGGCCACATTGCGGTCGATCAGCAGCTGGCGGGGATCGAGCGCCGCTTCGGCCGGCAACTGGTCGACCGTCACCGTCACCGTGGCGTCGCCCGCGCGCAGCTGATGCTTGCCGCGATACAGCTCGCGCCGCGTTGAACCGCCGGCGTAAACCGCCACCTCCACCGGTTCGTCATAGGCGCGCTGCGTCTCGCGGCCCTTGCCGTCCGCTTCCAGTTTCGCCAAGCGCAGCTTCAGCGTCACATCCCAGCGGCCGTCCGCGCGGCGGCGCGCATCGGCCGCCACCATGCGGTTGTCGTACAGGATGATGCGCTCGAACAGATCGGTGATCAGCTGCTGCTTGCCGGCCGGCGTTTCGGCGCGGATGAAGGCCAGCAGATCGCGGCTGGTCGCATACGGCGTGCTGCGGTAGCGGTGCCGGTCCAGAAAGGCCTTCAGCGCGCGGTTCAGCGCCGTCTCGCCGATTTCGTCGCGCAGCCGGTAGAACACCAGGCTGCCCTTGCGGTACTCGATGTAAGCCTGGTTCTCGCTGCGGTACAGCGGCCGTTCCTCGCCCAGCTCCTTGCCACGGCCGCTCAGGTAGGCATCCAGGTCGAAGCGCAGGATGTGGCGCACCTTGTCCGCGCCGAACTGCCGCTCCACCACCATCAGCGCCGAGTACTCGGCCAGCGATTCGGTCAGCAGGCCGCTGCCCTGCACGTTGGCGGCGATCACCTGGTCGCCCCACCACTGGTGCGCTACTTCATGCGCGGTGACGTAGAACACATGGTCCACGCCTTCCGGATCGCGCAGGTCGCTGACGAAGCCCAGCGATTCCGAGAACGGTATCAGCCCGGGGAAGCTGCGCGCGTACTGCTGGTACAGAGGGAACTCGACGATGCGCAGCTGCCGGTCCGGATAGGGGCCGAACTGCGCCGCGTAGTACTGCAAGGCCTGGCGCGCACCGGCGGTCATGCTGTCGATGTTCCAGGCGTGCCGGGCGTCGTAGTCCACCTCGATCGCCACGCCGTCCGCCTGCGCGTTGCGCACCTGCCAGCGGCCGGACTGGAAGGAGAAAAACGGCAGCACCGGACGCTCCATGCGGTAGTGGAAATAGCGGCGGCCCTCCCGTTCCCAGCTGCGCTGCAGCGTGCCCGGCGCGATGGCCGTCTGGTCGACGCTGGTGGACACGGTGGTGTCGAAGTCGACAAAGTCGGCGTCGATGCCCCATTGCTTCCAGTAGTTGCTGTTGCGGGCGCGCAGGTCGTCCAGGTCGGGCATGCCGTGCGGTTCGCCCAGGCCGCGCCGGCGCCGTTCGCCGCGGTCTTCGATTTCCAGCGACGGGTTGTACCCCAGGCGCGGGAAGTAGTTCTCGATGGTGAAGTAAGTGCCGTTCAGGTTCAGGCCATCGGGCTTGCCGCTGTTGGTGAAGCCGTCGTGGCGTACATCGACGACAAAATCGAGATCCAGCACCGCGCCAGGCGCCAGCGCCGTCTTCAGCTTGATCGCCTTCACGCCGAAGCGTTGATCGTCGACGATCGCGCTGTACGGCGGCAAATGCGGGAAGCTGGTGCTGGCGGCGGTGTCGGTCTGCACGCGCAGCGTGGCTATCGGCGTCGTACCGCGATTCGTCAGGCGGTAGCTGCCGCGTATCGCCAGCCTGCGCTGCGTCGGATAGATGGCGACATCGGCCTTGATCGCCGTGATGCCGGGCTGCGGTTGTTCCTGATACTGGCGATACAGCTTTTCGTAGGTGGCGCGTTCGTCGAGCAGCTCGGCGCTGGACTGGTAGCGGTTCAGCACATTGGTGTTGTAGTAGATCCAGCCTCCGGTGACGGCGAAGCCGGCCAGGCTGGCGGCCAGCGCCCAGCCGCCCGCGCCACGCAGACGGCCCGCTGCGCGCGACCAGCGCAGGCGCCAGCCGGCGGCGCGGGCGGGCTGCTGCAAGGCCTGCGCCACGATCAGCAGCGCCGCCGCGAACAGCGCCCAATACAGCGCGAACCAGAGCCACCCCGCGACAAAGCCGCCGTAGCCGTTCAAGTCGGAGTACGCCAGCTGCGGCAGCGCGGCGTAGCGATACAGGCGGTGCTCCAGTCCCAGTGCGCCCAGCAGCGGGTCGAGCCAGACCAGCAGGATGGACAAGGCATAGCCGATGAACTTGTGATTGACCAGCACCTGTATTGCCAGCAAGGCCATCGCCAGCAGCACGAAGTAGCCGGCGTTGAGCAGCGTCCCTTGCAGGTACAGCAGCGGTTCCAATGGCGCGCCGCCCTTGATCACCTGCATGGCGATGGCGGCCAGCACGCCGGCGCCCAGGAACACGGCGATCACGGCGACCAGCGCACCGCATTTGGACAGCAGCGGCAGCCATCCGGGCACCGGCAGCGCCTCGCTCAAGTCGGCGATCCCGGCCTGGCGGTCCTTGAAGACCAGCTCTCCGCTGTAGAACAGCAGGACGATGGACAGCACGAAATTGAGGCCATCGCTCAGCTCATCGAGCATCAGGCGCGTGAGCGGATACGGCACGCTGTCGAAGCGCATGCCGCCGACGCTGACGTTGACGATGAAGTTGGCCAGCGCCAGCAACAGCATCACCAGGAAGGGCACGCTTCTCAGCACGCCGGCGGCGTCGAGCCGCAGCAGCGCCCAGAACTGCCGCCACGCGGCGGCTGCGCCGAAGCGCGGCGCCACGGGACGCCACTGCGCGCGCGGCGCCGTTACAGCGGATGCCGCCGGGGCCTGCGGCGCAAGCCGGCGGACCATGCGCGCGAACCTTCCATTCCAGCGCGCGGCAGTACCGGCGCGCTGCGGCTTGAACAGCCGGATAGTGGCCGCCAACAGGGCCAGGGCAAGCGCCGACCATAGCAGGCGGTTAATCAGCAGCAGGCCGCTCATGGCGGGCAGCCTGGTATTCATCTCGGCGCCGCTGTAGTAGCGCGTTGCCTGCGACAGCGCCCGCACGCCGAAGGGATCGAGCAGCGCCGCCACGGCGGCGCCCGCAGGCCGGCTGGCCAGCAGGCCCGCCATCGCCCACAGCACGAAAAATCCCAGCACGCCGACGTACACCGTCAGCATCGACCGCGCTGCGACCGCCAGCAGCATCAGCAGCGCCGCCACGAACAGCAGGTTGGGCACGATGAAGAACGCGAAGCTCCACAGGTAGGGTGCGGCCGACACAGGCCCCAGCCGCTCGGGATCGGCGCCGGAGGTGGCGGAGCCCAGCACCATCGCCAGCACCACCAGCACGAACACCAGCAGGCAGGCCGCGTAGCCCGCCATGAAACGGCCGCCGAGGTAGTCGCGCTTGCGCATCGGCGTCGCGTACAGCAGGTCGGCGATGCCTGCGTCGCTGTCGCGCAGCACGGCGCCGGCGATGAACACCGCCACCAGGAACATGGCGATCATGCTCAACACGCCCAGCTGGTTGGCCACCACCACCGGCGCGTTCAGATGGACGTTGCCGATGCCGCCGCCCAGCCGGAAGCTGCTGCTGCCGGCGGTCAGGAAGGCCGCCGCCATCAGCGGCAAGGTCAGTACCCACAGCAGCGGCTGGCGCAGCTGGTAGCGCAGATCGAAACGGAAAAATTCCTGCCACATCGCGTTCTCCTCAGGCGGCCCGCAGTTGCAGGAAGTAGACGTCTTCCAGGTCCGGCTCGACGCGGCGGAAGCCTTCGTCCGGCTGGCTGTCGGCGTACACGTTGATCTGCGGCCGGCCGCCCACCAGGCGGCTCGACAGCACGGTGCAGCGCTGCTGGTATTCGGCCAGCTCGCCGTCGCTGACGCTGCGGCGCCAGACCCGGTCCCGCAGCGTGGCGATGGCGGCCTGCGGCGCGCCCTCGATCAGCACCCTGCCCTTGGCGATCATCGCCATGCGCGGGCACAGGTCGGTCACGTCCTCCACGATATGGGTCGACAGGATCACCACCACGTTCTCGCCGATGCGCGCCAGCAGGTTGAGGAAGCGGTTGCGCTCATCGGGATCGAGGCCGGCGGTCGGCTCGTCGACGATCACCAGCTTGGGCGCCCCCAGCAAGGCCTGCGCGATGCCGAAGCGCTGCCGCATGCCGCCCGAGTAGCTGGCCACGGCGCGCTTGCGCGCTTCCCACAGATTGGTCAGCTGCAGCAGCGCTTCCACCGCCTCCTTGCGCTCGCCGCGATGGGTCAGGCCTTTCAGTACGGCGAAGTGGTTCAGCAGCTCCAGCGCGCTGACCTTGGGATAGACGCCGAAGTCCTGCGGCAGGTAGCCGAGCTGGCGGCGCAGCGCGGCCTTGTCGGCGACGACGTCGACGCCGTTGAAGTGGATGGTGCCGCTGTCGGCATCCTGCAAGGTGGCGATGGTGCGCATCAGCGAGGACTTGCCGGCGCCGTTGGGCCCCAGCAGCCCAAACAGGCCGGCGGGGATCTCCAGGCTGATATGGTCGATGGCGTGGACGCCGTTGTCGTAGGTTTTGTTCAGCTGTTTCAGCGATAGCATGGGCTCGGACTCCGGTGAGAGGAGGAGCCAGCGTAGCGCCGCCCTCCACTCATCGCCATCGCCGGCACACGAACGGCGCAAGGTGCTGGCCGAACGGTCGAAAACCGTGACGGGCGGCGCCGGCATTCTTCCGCCCTCCGCTCATGCAATTTACGCTATATTGCGCAAATAACCACCAACAGGGGAATACAGCCATGAAAATCGATACCAAGGCACTCGCCGACGCCAGCGTGGCGGCCAGCGGCCAGCGCAAGAAAACCGACGGCGGCGCCGACTTCAAGGCCGCGCTGGAGGCGGCCAGGCAGCCGACCGCCGCGCAGGAGCTGGACAGCTATATGAAGAAATCGCCGGCGGAGCGGATGATGGAAATGATCCTGAAAAGCCTGGGCGAGACGCCGCAGTCGCTGGCGGCCAAGTCGCCGCAGGAGCAGGCCGCGATCATGGCCAAGGTGAACCAGATCATGAAGCAGAAGATGGAAGAAGCCACCGCCCGGCAATCGGGCGGCGGCGTCAATATCGCGGTCTAGTACTTCTGCGCCGTGCGCAGCACCGGATAGAGGTTGTAGCGCTCGTCCCACGAGGCGTGGCGGCGGGCGAAGAACTCCAGGCGCTTGGCCGGGCTCGTGTTGAACTCCGCGTCGCTGTCCAGTTTTTTCTGGAACTCGGCGCGCAGTGCGGGATCGGCTTCCAGCTGCTCACGCGCCACGTCCTCGGCCACATACTCCTCCATGTACTCCTTGCGCTCGAAGGCGTTGTTGAATTCTCCCCAGGCCAGCAGCGAGTCGGCGCCGCGCGGCTCCAGCATCGTCATCACCAGGCGCGCCTTGGGCTGGGCGATCGGCACGAACAGCGAACCTTTCGCCACGCTGCGGCGCTCGCGGCCCCAGTCGCCCTCCACCGCCAGCGACTGATGGCCTTCAAACGACTGCGCGCCGAATTTGACCTTGGCCGCGCGGAAGCTCTCCACCTCGGCCGACATCTGGTCCGACGCCACCACCTTGAAGACGATGCCGTGCTGTTTCAGCTTGGCGCCGATGCGGGCCGCATCGGCCAGCGGCACCAGGTAGCCGCCCTTGGGCGCGGCGATCTTCAGGTCCGGCACCACTTCGTCGCGCAGCGGCACGCTCCACATCTGCGGCTTGGTTTCGTCGTAGTGCGTCATCAGGCCGCCCGACACCTCCGAGTGGCTGCGCGTGTATTCGTAGCCTGGGAACTCGATGGTCTTGGCGTTGAAGGTGGTGCGGTAGCTGATCGGGAAATCGGCGCCGGCCATGGCGGCGGCGCGCACGTCGGCGTCCTGCGTCATCTTCTGCCATTGCTTGCCGTGCGCGGCGACCTGCGACAGCAGCGAGACGATGGTGTTGCGGGTGATGCGCACGCGGGTCGGGTAGTCCTTCCACGAGTGGGTTTCGACCAGCATCGCGAAGCGGTTACGCATCGGGAAGTAGCCGGTCGAGAAGCGCGCCGTCGACATGCTGTCGACGAAGCCGGAGGCCGGATCGTCGTCCGCCGCGAACGAGATGTAGTACGGCTTCGGATCGGAACCCTGCGCTTTGAGGTCGGCGATCACCGAGGATTGCAGCGCCAGGCCGGCCTGCTTCAGCTGCTCGTCGCCGCCGTGCACCGGCTCGACCTGGATCGACACGTCCGGCTGGAACTTGGCGCCGTCGGTCACGTGCAGGTCGACGTAGGCCAGCGGATCCCAGGCGTTCACCAGCGCCAGCATGGCCTGCATTTCCGGCGCGTCGGCTTTGACGTAGTCGCGATTGAGGTTGTAGTTCTGCGCCGTGGTGCGCCAGCCCATTTCCACCGGGCCGCGCTGGTTCGGGCGGTTCCATTTGCCGAAGCGCTCATGGCCGTCGACGTTGAACACCGGGACGAACAACAGCACCTGCTTGTCCAGCGCGCCCGGCGCGGCCTTGTTCTCCAGCGCCTCGCGCAGCGCCAGGAAGCCGGCGTCCTTGCCGTCGATCTCGCCGGCGTGGATGCCGCCCTGCACCAGCAGCACCGGCACGCCGCGCTTCTTCGCCTGCTCGGCGGTCAGCGCGCCGGTGCGGGTGGCGGCCAGCGCCAGCATCGGCCGGCCTTCCGGCGTGCGGCCGAACTCGAAGCAGCGCACCTGTTTCGGATAGGCCTTCTGGAAGCGCCCGCACAGGTCGACGACTTCGTCGTAGCGGCCGGTGTTCTGGAAGCCGGAGCGTTCGGCGACCGTGCTGAGGGGAGCGGCGACCGGCGCGGCGGCGGCCAGGGAAGAGGTGGCGGCAAAGGCAAGCAGAATGGCGGAACGTATCATGGACAGGCTTCCAGCAAGGGTTGAATGGCCGATGCCCGGCGGGAGCTACCCGCCGGGCATCGGATACGCGGGAAATTATAGTCGGCTTGGCGCGTCAGCGTTCGCGGATCGAAATTTCCTTCACTTCCGGCCGCACCAGCTGCATGGCGCC
The DNA here is from genome assembly GCF_001758795.1 of Duganella sp. HH101. Taxonomy (NCBI): domain Bacteria; kingdom Pseudomonadati; phylum Pseudomonadota; class Betaproteobacteria; order Burkholderiales; family Oxalobacteraceae; genus Duganella; species Duganella sp. HH101. The sequence goes on from NZ_LRON01000014.1 coordinate 23,641, forward strand.
GGCCCGCGCGTGGCTGCGCAGCGCCGCCGTCACCGGGCAGGCGCCGTTGGCGCGGTAGCTCAGCGCCGTGGCGAGCATGCCTTCGGCCGTATCGCCTTGGGCGCGCGTCAGGTCGTCGCTCACCTGGCAGGTCGGCGCGAAGCCGTCGGCGTAGTCGCCGTAGCCCTTCTGGTTCACGCCCTGGTACTGAATCGCGAAATAGGTGGTGCCGCAGTTACTGGCGGGCATAAAGGCATACGGCTTGCCGCAAGTCTCGCCGCCGATCAGCGTGACCTCGACATCGATCCCGCGCAGGCTGTTGATGACGGACTCGCTGGCCGAGCAGGTGCCGGGCGTGGTCAGGATGGTCACGCGCTTGAGGCCCAGGTAGGGCAGCGGCGCTCCCGGCGTCACCGGCTCCGGCGCCTTGTAGCCGATGGCCGTGGCCAGGAAGTCCTGCGGCGGATCCTTCTTGGTCTTGTCGTTCGGGCGCAGTTGCTCGAACACCTTGCCGGCGGTCTGGCCCGGGCCGGCGATCATGTAGGCCAGCTCGCTGGCGACGTTCAGCAGGCCGCCGCCGTTGTAGCGCATGTCCAGCACCAGGTCGGCGACGCCGGCGCTCTTGAATGTGGTGAAAGCCTTCACCAGCTGGCTCTCGGCCACCGCATTGTGTTCGTTGAACTGCAGGTAGCCGACCTTGCCGCTGTCGGTGTCGAGCACCTTGACGTTTTGCACCGGCGGCTTGGCCACCTGCTGCGACGTCAGCGCGGCCGCGATCAGCGTGCCGGCGCGGTCCAGCACCAGCTGGTGGGTTTCGCCGGCCTTGGCCGGAAACAGGCCGGCGTTGATCTTGGCCTTGCCCTCGGTGCTGGTGTCGCCGATGGCGACGCCGTCGACCGAGACCAGGCTGTCACCGCGCTGCAGGCCGGCCAGCCCGGCCGGCGAATCCGGCGCCACCATGGTCAGCGCCCAGGTGCGCGGCGCGGCCGGATCGGCGTTGCGCACCCAGGTCTGGCCGTAGCCCAGCTCAACGCCGCTCCTCGACAGGTCCAGCCACACGTCGGTCGGATAGGTGAAGTGGAAGCGGTCCTTGGGGCGGCCCGAGGCCGTGACCAGCGGCGTTTTCAGGGCGGCGAAGTAGTCCACCACGCGCGGGTAGTCTTCCATCTTGAGGCTGGAAGGGATCTCCTTGTACCAGAGGTAGGTGCCGTCGAGGAAGGAGCGCAGCCATTTTTTCTCGTCGGTCAGCGTGCCCTGCACCTCGGTCCAGGCATTGGGGCGCGGCTTCTCGCAATGCGAGGCCAGCACGAACCAATCGCCGCTGTAGTCGGGAGGGAGGATGGGCGGCGGCTCGGGCGGGGTGACGGGATCGACAGGCTGGGGCGGCACGGCCGCCGCAGGGTGCGTATCGCCGCCGCAGCCGCTCAACAGGGGCAGCGCCAATGAGGCGGCCAGGACGATGGGAAGAATTTTCATCGCAAAATTATAGTGCGCAATAGGGCAGCGCTGTCTATTGAGCAATCTTTCTTACAATTTAGGTTTGCAGGTCGGGGTCGGCCTGGAACACGCCGGCGATCCAGTCGGCGAACACCCGCAGCCGCGGCGACGCCATGCGGCCCTGCGGATACAGCAGCGAGATCGGCATCGGCGTCGGCGGCGTCGCGGCCAGCACCTCGACCAGCGCCCCGCTGGCCAAGTGCTGGCGCACCTGGTAACGCGCCGCCTGGATCACGCCCATGCCATGCAGCGCGCAGATGATGTAGGCGTCCGGATCGGTGACGGCGATCGCGCCCGGCACATCCACCGTCACCACGCGGCCGTCGACCACGTACTCCCAATCGAAGGGGCGGCCGGTGCGGCCGGAGAAATGCGTCACGCCGCGATGCCCGCGCAAGTCGCGCGGCGCCTGCGGCACGCCGTGCGCGGCCAGGTAGGACGGCGCGGCGCAGGTCAGGAAGCCCATGTTGCCGATGCGCCGGCCTATCATGGCCGAATCCTGCAGCTCGCCCACGCGCAGCGAACAATCCAGGCCTTCCCGCGTCAGGTCCGCCACCCGCTCGTTCAGGCTGACGAACAGGTCGAGCTCCGGATACTCGCGGCAGAAGGCGGGAAGGTGCGGCATCACCACGTGGCGGCCTACGGCGCCCGGCAACTCCACCCGCAGCTTGCCCTGCGGCTTGCTGCGCCCCTGGCCGCGGAAAGCGCCTTCCGCATCCTCCACCGCCTGCAGGATCTCCAGGCACTTCTGGAAGTAGTCGGCGCCGTCCGGCGTGAGCGACAGGCGGCGCGTGGTCCGCTGCAGCAGCTGGGTGCCGAGGAAGGCTTCCAGTTTCTTGATGGTCGCCGTCAGCGCGGCGCGCGGCAGGTTCAGCGTTTCGGCGGCCCGCGTATAGCTGTTGGCCTCGACGATGCGCACAAAGGTCTGCATGGCCTTGAGTCTGTCCATGATTGTTCATATAAAGTGAAAAGTATGGAAGCATTATGCCCTGATTATCTTTGCCCGGTTTTTGCCTAGAATCTGCGCATTCCCACTCTTCCATGGAATCCATCATGAGCAATACCGCACAAGACGACATCAGCCCCGGCATGGTGCTGCTGCTGGCCGCCGCGACCGGCCTGATCGTCGCCAACCTGTATTACGCGCAAACCCTGGTCGGCCCGATCAGCGCCGCCACCGGGCTGTCGCCGCAGGCGGCCGGCCTGATCGTCACGCTGACGCAGATCGGCTACACCCTCGGCCTGCTGTTCGTGGTGCCGCTGGGCGACCTGCTGGAAAACCGCCGCCTGATCGTCGGCGGCCTGCTGTTCACTTCCGCCATGCTGGTGCTGGCCGCGTTCAGCACCAGCGCGTGGATGTTTTTGACCGCCGCGCTGGGCATCGGCCTGGGCTCGGTGGCGGCGCAGATCATCGTGCCGTTCGCCGCCCACCTGTCGAAGGAAGCCACGCGCGGCCACACGGTGGGCAAGGTGGTCAGCGGCCTGCTGCTGGGGATCATGCTGGCCCGCCCCGCCGCCAGCCTGATCGCCGACTGGAGCAACTGGCACGTGGTGTTCGGCGGCGCCGCCGTGGTGGTGCTGACGGTGGCGCTGGTGCTGCGCGCCAAACTGCCGCTGCGCGCGCCGGCCGCGAAGATCGCCTATCCGGCGCTGATGGCGTCCCTGTGGCACCTGTTCCTGCGCACGCCGCTGCTGCGCCGCCGCGCCGCCTACCACGCCGGCCTGTTCGGCGCCTTCAGCCTGTTCTGGACCGTCACCCCGCTGATGCTGGCCGGCCCGCAGTTCCACCTGTCGCAGACCGGCATCGCCGTCTTCGCGCTGGTCGGCATGGCCGGCGCGGTGGCCTCGCCCATCGCCGGCCGCCTGGCCGACGCCGGCCACACGCTGATGGCCACCGCCGCCGCGCTGGCGCTGGGCGTGATCGGTTTCGCGCTGCCGATGGTGGCGCCGCAGCTTGCCGGGCTGCGCAACGTGGCGCTGGCGATGCTGGTGATCGCCTCGATCGTGCTGGACATGGGCGTGGCGGCCAACCTGGTGCTGGGCCAGCGCGCCATCTTCACGCTGGGCGCGGAGGTGCGCAGCCGCTTGAACGGCGTGTACTTCGCGCTGTTCTTCGCCGGCGGCGCGCTCGGTTCGGCGCTGGGCGGCTGGATGTACGCCACCCACGGCTGGCACGCCGCGCTGCTGACCGGCATGGCCTTCCCCGCCCTGGCGCTGCTGTACTGGCTGACCGAGTATGCCGGCCACGCCGCGGCGCTCAAGGCCGGGGTGTAGGTTCTACGCCAGCGCCAGCGCCGCCGCGTGGGAGGCGGCGAATCCGCCGGGCGCCACGCCCATCTCGCGGCGGAACATGGCGATGAAGGCGCTCAGGCTGTCGTAGCCCAGTTCCAGCGCGACGCCGGTGACGGCGTGGCCGGCGGCCAGCAACTCCACCGCGCGCATCAGGCGCGCGCGCTGGCGCCAGTCGGAGAAGGACAGTCCGGTCTCCGACACGAAACGCCGCGTCAGCGTGCGCGGCGCGACGGCGGCCCACCCGGCCCATTCGTTCAGCGAACGCGGATCGGACGGATCGGCGGCCAGCGCCTGCGCGATCCTCAGCAGGCGGCGGTCGGTGGGCATGGTCAGCACCAGCTGCTCGCGCGGCGCGGCGGACAGCTCATCGAGGATCACCGCCGCGATGCGCTCCTGCGCCGGGGTCGGCGCGGCCATCAAGCCTGCCGCCGGCCACGCGCCGGCGCGCAGCACCGCCTCCCTCAGCAAGCCCGATACCTGGAACACCTGCGGCTGCGCCGGCAGCGCCGCGCAAGCAGCAGGCGCAAGGTAGACGCTCCACGCGCTCACCGGCCCGTGCGCATCGAGGCCGTGCAGATGGTGCGGCGGGATCCAGATCGCATACCCGGGCGGCACCACCAGCCGCTCGCGCTCGGTGGCGATGGTCAACAGGCCGCTCAAGGCGCCGATGGCCTGGCCGCGCGCGTGGCTGTGGGCTGCCGTGGTCCGCATGCCGCCGGACGACAGCGCGGCGAACAGCAGCGGGCCGTCGCCGGCATCGGCGCGGGCGGGATCGATGACCGGGGAATGTTTGGCTTGCATGCGACACATTATGGCATTTCCACGCAAGCCAGGCCAGCGCGCAGCCGTCAAGATGGAGTCCTCACCAACCCACAGGAGATTGCATCATGCGAGCACAAGACATACTGCCGGACCACGTCAACACCGGAGAATTCAACGGCGTCACCGTCCGCAAAGGCACCGTCGGCGCCTTCCTGGCCAACGCCCGCACCCTGCAGGCGCAGGACAGCACGGAAAAAGCCCGCGACGAAGCGCGGGCCGACATCATCGATGCGGTGCCGGCGATGGCGGCACTGGGCATCTTCGAGGTATTCGAGATCAGCGATCCGGCGCTGCGCGCACTGGTCGCGCAGCACCGGCCTGTTTAAGAACCGAAGTGGTAGTTCAGCTCGACCCAGCCCTGGCGGCCGGTCGGGCTGTAATTGCCGACCGGGTAGTACGGCCAGCCGCCGCTGGTGTCCGCCTTGACCTTGTTGAACAGATTGTTGACCGCCACCGACACCGTGGTGCGCGGGTTCAGGCGATACACGACGCTGGCGTTGGCCAGCGTGGTCGGCGACAGGAAAGCCGTGCCGCCGCCGTTGGGCACCTTGCCGTAGCGCTGCAGGAACAGTGTGTTCGACCAGGCGCCCTGGTTCCACGTCAGGCTGGCGTTAAGCTTGTCGCGCCAGTCGGAGTTGCCCAGGTCTTCGCGGTCGTCCCGCAGGTCGTCGCCGGAGAACTGGCGCGATTTGGCGCTCAGCGTCTTCGAATAATTGACCTTCGAAATCCACACGCCATAAGCCTGGGTGCGCAGCACGTACTTGGCGCTGACGTCGATCCCGCTGACGCTGGTCGACGCGGCGTTGATCGGGTTGACCAGGATTTCCTTGATCTCGCCCGGCTTGTTCAACGCCGTCAACGGATTGCGGACGATGCGGGCGATGGTGTCGGCGCAGGTCGGCGAGGTCAGGTCGCCGGCGATGCGGCAGTTCGATTCGTCGCGCAGCAGCTTGTCGGCGCTCAGGTTCGTGACCAGGTCGTCGATCTTGATGTTCCAGTAGTCCAGCGACACATCGAAGTTGGCGCTCGGCGACCACACAGCGCCCAGGCCCGACGAACGGCCTTTTTCCGAGCGCAGGTCCTTGCTGCCGGACTGCACGTAGTTCGACCCCGGCGATATATTGGCGAACTCGCAGGTATCGACCGGCTGGCCGGCCTTGGCGCAGCGGTAGTAGTCGGTGGTCGACGAGTAGTAGCCGGTGCCGCGCGCCTTGTAGATGTAGTTCATGTCCGGCGCGCGGAAGCTGGTCGCATGGTTCGCGCGCAGCAGCAGTTGCGTGACCGGGCGCCATTCCAGGCCGGCGTTGTAGGCCAGCTTGCCGTCGCTGCGGCCGGCGAAGCTGTAGCGGTCGTAGCGGGTGGCCACGGTGGCATCGAGTTTCTCCAGCAGCGGCACGTTCGCCTCCACGCCCAGCGCATAGCGCTTGCGGGTGCCGGCCGTCACGTCGGACGGCGTCACCGTATTGAAGTAGCCCTGGTTGATGCGCGGGTCCGGCGTATTCGAGAAGCCCTGCTTGCCCAGCTCCGCCACCGTCGCCAGCTTGACCGGGCCGGCCGGCAAGTTGAACGCTTCGCCGTTGGCGCTGACGCTGACGGTGTTGGTCCACGATTTGTCGTTGCTGACCGCGGTGCCGGTGATGCTGTCGAATTCCGCCGGCGTCAGGCGCTTGCTCAGGCGCGCCGGATCGGGCGCGTAGATCGGCACGCCGTCCGCGTCCACGCCCAGTTTGGGGCCGAGGAAGAAGCTGTCGATGTTGGACAGCGCGCGCGGCGTGTGGCTCTCGCTCTTGTACAGCGAGGCCGTGTAGCCGGCCTCGTACTGCCAGCTGGTGCCGGGGATCGTGCCCTTGGCGCCGAACGAGAGCGAAGAAGCCTGGTCGTCCCAGCTGCGGTTGTAGCGCTGCACGCCGCCGATTTCCTCCGGCGAGATGTAGCGGTTCCAGGCCTCGTTGGTCTTGGTGTTCTGGTTCCAGAAATAGGTGTCGGCGGTCGACACCGAAGTCCACGACGGACCGCGCGTGTTGTTGGCGCTGCGGTTCTGGCCATACAGCGCCTCGGCGAACAGGGTGACGGACGGCGAGAGCTCGTAGTTGGCGCTGCCGAACAGGTTCTGGCTGCTGTTCTTGGTCTGCGTGGTCCAGTAGGTCGGCGACACTTTCGGGCTGGCGCAATAGCTGCCCGCCTTGGCCGTGTACTTGACGGTGCTGCCGCCGAACAGATCGCCCAGCTTGGCGCAGGTGTCGCCCGGATCGATGTACTTGCCGGTGTCGACGTTCTTGCGCCACAGCAGAGGCGTCGGCGCCACGCCCACCTTGGCGCTCATGAATTCGCGCTCGCGGCTCCACAGCGGATCGCGCTCCAGGAATTCAGCGCTGAACAGCGTGTTGAGCTTGCCGAAGCTTTCACCGCCGGTCAGCTGCAGGCGCTGGTCGCCGCCGCCGCCGCGCGTGGTGCCGCCGGCCTTCAGATTGACGTCCAGGCCGCTGGCCTTTTTCTTCAGGATGATGTTGACCACGCCGGCGATCGCGTCCGAGCCGTAGACCGCGGAGGCGCCGCCGCTGAGGATCTCGACACGGTCGATCACGCTCGATGGAATATTGGCCAGGTTGGTGAAGTTGACCGTGCCTTCGTAGGCGATCGGGAAGTCCGCCAGGCGGCGGCCGTTGAGCAGCACCAGCGTGTGGTTGGGTCCGAGGCCGCGCAGGCTGATGGTGTTGGCCGATGGCGTGAAGGTGTTGCCGAAGTCGGCGCCCTGGGTGAAGCCGCTGTTCTGCGTCAGGTTGCTGAGCGCATCGAACACGTTTTTGTAGCCTTGCTTGGTGATGTCCTCGCCGGTGATGACGGTGACGGCCGAAGGTCCTTCCAGGCTGGCGCGCGGAATGCGCGAACCGGTGACGACGACGGCGGGCGGCGCAGCGGTAACTGCGGCCGCCTCCTGTGCTTGCGCCAGGGATGAACCGGCAGCGCCGCACAGCAGGGCGATAGCTCCCGCCGCCAGCGGCTTCAATTCGAATTTTGTTTTCATTGAGGTGTACAGGGTAAGGAAGGGACGCAACCTTACCAAGCGCGCCATGCTGCGGGAACGAATTTATCCGCGTTTTTTTATGCGGTTTACGAATAAGGCAATATTTCACTTCAGTATATTTTTTTATTTACGAAAATATAATATTGATATTCGATAATATTATATTTTAAACACGGCTGGCGGCGTTGACTTATTCGACATGAGGGAAATATTATTAAAAAACAACATTGATTAATACTTCATGAAAAACGAAAACCCCCTTCCATTATTTCGCCCGGAAGTCGCAAGTTCAAATAAAGAGGCGTGGCTGGGGAATATCGTTTTGCGCCAACCATTTTCCTTTATGTTTTATTCCGTCTTTGCCGCAGCCTGCATTATTTCGCTGCTGGCTTTTTTATTGTTCGGGCACTACACCCAGCGGGTCCAGGTCACGGGCATGCTGGTTCCCGATCTGGGCTTGATCAAGATTCAGCCGCCGCAAGCAGGCATCGTACAGGCGCGCCACGTGCGGGAAGGCCAGGCCGTGACGGCCGGGCAAGTGCTGTTCGGCCTGTCTAGCGAGCTGATCTTCAACAGTCCCGGGGCCACGCCCAATCCGACCGAAAGCCATGCCGCGATATTGAATACGCTGCGCGCCCGCCAGCGCAGCCTGGACGAGGAAAGCCAGCAGAATTCGACGCTGGCGGCCGCGCAGGCCAGTCAATTATCAGCATCCATCGTGAACATGGAATCCGAAATCGCCCAGCTTGAAAAGGAAATGGCGATTCAACTGGAGCGCGGCAAAGCGGCAGACACGGAATATCAGCGGAATAAACAAGTCCGGGAAAAGGGATTTATTTCGGAAAGCGCTTTGCAAAAGAAAGACGACGAGCGGCTCGACCAGCAAGGCCGCCTGCTGGCCATGCAAAGGGAGCGCCTGACGCTGGGCCGCGCGCTGGCCGACGCCCGCGCCGAGCACCGGCAACTGGCGCTGCGGGTGGCCCGCGAACAGAGCGGTTTGCGCCGCCAGGACATGGAGCTGGAACAAGCCAGCGTGGCAGCACAAGCGGGACGCCAGTTCCTGGTCACGGCGCCGCAAGCCGGCACCGTGACGGCGATCCTGGCCGAGCCCGGCCAGATGGTGGGCAACCAGACGCTGCTCACGATACTGCCGGCCCATGCGCAGCTGGAAGCGCACTTGTATGTGCCCAGCCGCGCGGTCGGCTTCATCGAGCCGGGCCAGGCGGTCCTGATCCGCTACGCCGCCTTCCCGCACCAGAGATTCGGCCAGTACCAGGGAACGGTGATCGACATTGCCCGCACGGCGCTGTCGCCGCAGGAATGGCCGGCGGCGCTGGCGGGCGGCGGCGCCGCCGAGACCGAAGGCCTGTACCGGGTGCGGGTGCGGCTGGCGCGGCAAGCGGTGCAGGCATATGGCAAACCGGTGGCGCTGACCGCCGGCATGCGGCTGGAAGCCCATATCCTGCAAGACCGCCGCTCGCTGATCGAGTGGCTGCTGGCGCCGCTCTACAGCCTGAAAGGACGGCTGGCATGAGCGCCGCCGCACTGGACGAGCTGACGCTGCGCTGGCGCGGCAGCCGGCGCCTGCCGCTGCTGTTGCAAAGCGAGGCGGCCGAATGCGGCCTCGCCTGCCTCGGCATGGTGGCGGGCTACCACGGCCACCAGCTCGACCTGCCCAACCTGCGCCGGCGCCACGGCTTCAGCCAGCGCGGCGCCAGCCTCAAGCACCTGATCGACGTGGCGTCCCAGCTCAACCTGGCGCCCCGGCCGCTGCGGGTCGAGCTCGACGGCCTGCCGCACCTGCAGCTGCCGTGCATCCTGCATTGGGAGCTGAACCATTTCGTGGTGCTGAAAAAGGTCCGCCGCAGCGCCACCGGCGCGCTGCGCAGCATCGAGATCCACGATCCGGCGCGCGGCGCGCGGCAGCTGTCCGCCGAGGCGGCGTCCGCCAGCTTCACCGGCATCGCGCTGGAGCTGACGCCGACGCCCGGCTTCACGCCGGTGCGCCAGCGGCAGTCGCTGAGCCTGCGCCGCCTGATGGGATCGCTGCTGGGCTGGCGCTCGGCCCTGCTGAAGCTGTCGCTGCTGGCGCTGGCGCTGGAACTGTTCGCGCTGGTCAGCCCCTTCTTCATGCAGCTGGTGGTGGACGATGTGCTGCTGGTGGCGGACCGCGACCTGCTGACGCTGCTGGCCACCGGTTTCACGCTGCTGCTGCTGATCCAGACCGCGCTGGGCGTGTTCCGCTCCTGGCTGGTGGTGCACCTGAGCACACAGATCAATCTGCAATGGATGGCCAATGTGTTCGCCCACCTGATGCGGCTGCCGATGGAGTTCTTCGAGCGGCGCCACACGGGCGACGTCGTGTCGCGCTTCGGCGCCATCCAGCAGATCCAGCAAATCCTCGGCAACGCATTCGTCGAGGCGATCATCGACGGCACGCTGGCGCTGCTGGCGTTGCTGGTGATGCTGGCCTACAGCCCATGGCTGTGCCTGGTGATCGGATGCGCGCTGGCCGCCTACTTCGTGCTGCGCACCGTGATGTACCGGCCGCTGCTGGCCGCCAGCGAAGAACAGATCCTGCTCAAGGCCAAGGAACAGACGCTGTTTCTCGAATCGATACGCAGCATGCAGGCGATCAAGCTGTTCAGCCAGGAGAGCGGCCGCCAGGTGCGCTGGCAGCAGGCACTGAGCGCCGCCACGGAGCGCGGGCTGGCCGTGCAGAAACTGAACCTGGGCTTCAGCGGCGCCCACACCCTGCTGGCGGGACTGGAGAACATCGCCGTCATCTGGCTGGGCGCGCGGCTGGCGATGGACAACACGTTTTCGGTCGGCATGCTGTTCGCCTTCATCAGCTACAAGCTCACCTTCACCACCCGGATGTATGCGCTGATCGACAAATGGCAGGAAATGAACATGCTGTCGCTGTACCTGGAGCGGCTGGCGGACATCGTGCTGAGCGCGCCGGAAAGCCAGGGCGCCGCCGCCCTGCTCGCGCTGCCGGACAGCGGCGGGGCGCCGCCGGCGATCACGCTGGCCCGGGTCAGCTTCCGCTACGCTGAGCACGAGCCCTGGCTGCTCGAAGAGATCGACCTGACCATCGCGCCGGGCGATTCGGTGGCGCTGGTGGGGGCGTCCGGCTGCGGCAAGACCACGCTGCTGAAACTGATGCTGGGCCTGCTGGAACCCAGCACCGGCCAGGTGCTGATCGATGGCGTACCGCTGGCGCGCCTGGGCCCGCAAGCCTACCGCCGCCTGATCGGCACCGTGATGCAGAACGACGCCCTGCTGAGCGGCTCGATCGGCGACAACATCAGCTTCTTCGACGCCGACGCCGATCCCGACTGGATCGCCGCCTGCGCCGCCAGCGCCGCCGTGGCCGACGAAGTGGCCCGCATGCCGATGCGCTACGCCACCCTGATCGGCGACCTGGGCAGCAACCTGTCGGGCGGCCAGCGGCAGCGCATCCTGCTGGCGCGCGCGCTGTACAAGCGGCCGCGCATCCTGTTCCTGGACGAGGCCACCAGCGAACTCGACATCGACAACGAGCGCCAGGTCAACCGCTACATCAACACGCTGCGGCTGACGCGCGTGATCGCCGCCCACCGGCCGGAAACGATACGCAGCGCGCATCGCGTGATCGAACTGGCCGGCGGCCGCATCGTGGCCGACCGGCGCCAGCATGCTGCAAGCGATGTCAGTCCGCCCACGGACTGACGACACCAATCGCGCCGGGATGGGCCCGGCGGATACGGCACGGCCGACCGTTTATCGGCCTTCATTTAGAAAATGGAAATCATCATGCAAAAAACCACTCAGCACAACGCCAACGACGCCATCCTGGCCCGCCGCCTGGCACGCGAATTGGCAGTCGAAGAAATCGTCGAAGTGTCCGGCGGCACCACCACCGACTGGAGCGTGGACTACAAAGACGGCTCCTCGACCGGCCGCACCGGCGTGCGCCTCGACGGCCGCGTTGACTTCTAATCCCTGAAACACTCCCCCCGTCCCGGCGGGGGGACTTCCGACCACGACCATGACCATATTGATCCACACCATACCCGGCGATGTCCACGCGGCGGCGGTGCAAGCCGCACTGCTGCGCAAGAACGTCGCCAGCCAGACCTGGCACACCGGCGATTTTCCATCGCACCAGAGCGCCACCTTCACGTTCCGCCCCGGCCAGCCGCACGCGTTCTCGATCCGCGACGCCTACGACAGCTTCGACCAGACCAGCCGCTTCGACACCGTCTGGCACCGCCGCATCCGGCCGCCGCAAACGCCGGGGGAAAACGTCGCGGCGCTCGACCGGGAATTCGTCGCGCGCGAGATCGGCCGCTGGGCCGGCACCTCGCTGCCGCTGCCGGGCCAGGACGCGTTCTGGGTCAACGACATCCGCCACAGCACGCACGCGGACAACAAGCTGGTGCAACTGGACGCGGCGCAGCAGGTCGGGCTGCGCATCCCGGCCACCGTCGCCACCAACTCGCCCGACGACATCCGCGCCTTCCTGCGCGCCAACGCGCCGCGCCAGACCATCTACAAGCCGTTGCGCGGCTACAGCTGGCACTTCGGCGATCATCAACTGATTTCCTACACCCGCATCCTGACCGAGGCCGACCTGCCGTCGGACGCGCTGCTGCGCGCCTGCCCAGGCGTATTTCAGGAGTACGTGGAAAAGCACGTCGAACTACGCGTGACCATCATGGGCCAGCACTGCGTCGCCGTCGCGCTGCACGCGCAAGACAAGGAGGACTGGCGCGTCTCCTCCGAAAACAAGGAGCTCACGGCCAGCGCCTTCGAACTGCCTGCGGCGCTGCGCGAGCAGTGCCTGGCCTTGATGCACAAGCTGGGCCTGGCGTTCGGCTGCCTGGACTTCGTCGTGACGCCGCAGGGCGAGTATGTTTTCCTTGAGGTAAACGAAATGGGCCAGTTCCTGTGGGTCGAAGAGCTGGTGCCGGAAACGCTGCTGCTCGATGCTTTCAGCAGCTTCCTGATCGCCGGCGAGCCCGATTTTACGTGGCGCCGGCCGGAGCGGCCGCTGCGCATGGCGGAGGTCGGCGACTCCGGCGACTACCGGCGCTTTCTGCAACTGATCAACAGCCACGTCGATCGTCCCACCCTATGAGCAGGCGCCTTGTATGGCTTGCCGCGCTGCTCTGGCTGGCGCAGGTCTTGCCGGCCCAGGCCGGGCCCGATTGCGTCGCCGTGCCGCAGCAGATACGCACCATGATAGACCGCGACCAGGCGTTGCGCCTGCGCGTCAATCAACTGCCGCCCGGCGACACCTCGCTGGATGCGGAACTGCTGCGTACCGATAAGCGCCACACCGGCGCGCTCAAGGCCATCATCCGCCGTTGCGGCTGGCCGGATGCGGCGCGCTACGATGCGCCGACCGCCCGCGCGGCCTGGCTGCTGGCGCAGCATGCGGACCACGACGTCCGCTTCCAGATGCGGGTGCTGAAACTGATCCAGGGCTCCATCGCCGGCGACGCCGACAGCCGCAAGGAATTTGCCTATCTGTCCGACCGCATCAGCCTGAAACAGAAGGGCAAACAGGTCTACGGCAGCCAGCTGATGGTGCGCGACTCCGGTATCGCCGAACTGCCGCCCGGTGAAATCGACAGCGTTGCGGCGGTCGACCGGCGCCGCGCCGTGATCGGCCTGCCCGGCATCGCAGAATACGTGAAGAGCGCCAACGAAAAGCTGGCGCGCATCCGGGCCGGCAAGGACAAGGCCGACGCCCCCTGAAGCCGCAACCGGAACGGACGAAAAAAAACGGAAGACCATCGGTCTTCCGTTTTCAGACGCGCGCCGGTCAGGCCGCGCGGTCTGTGGTGCCGGCCGGCTTGCCGAAGGCCGCCAGCAAGGCAGCTTCCTTCTGCTTGGCCGCCTTGAAGTGACGCTCCTTCACGTGGCCGTAGCCGCGGATGTCTTCAGGGATGCTGGCGATAGCCACGGCCTGCGACAGGTTCTCGGCCGTCAGCTTCGGCAGCAGCGAGGACACGGTGTCGCGGTACTCGCCGATCAGCGCGCGTTCCATCTTGCGCTCCGCCGTGTAGCCGAAGATGTCCAGCGCCGAACCGCGCAAGCCCTTGAACTTGGCCAGCAGGGAAAAGGCCTTCATCATCCACGGGCCGAATTCCTGCTTGATCAGGTGGCCGTCGGCATCGTGCTTGGCCAGCAGCGGCGGCGCCAGGTGGAACTTCAGCTTGATGTCGCCTTCGAACATGCCGGCGATCTTCTGCTGGAATGCACCGTCGGTGTACAGGCGGGCGACTTCATACTCGTCCTTGTACGCCATCAGCTTGTAGTAGTAGCGCGCCACGGCTTCGCTCAGGCGGGTGGTCTTGCCCAGCTTGGCCTCTTCCGCGCGAACCTGGTCGACAAACGATTTATACTGTTTAGCATAATTCGCGTCCTGGTAGGCGGTCAGCAGCTCGACGCGGCGGGCGACGATGTCGTCCAGCGTCTGGATGCGTTTGAACTCGATCACCTTGGCCGGCGTGGTCAGCTTCGTTACGGAAGCCAGGTCGTGCGCGGCGGTGCGGCCCCAGTTGAAGGCCGACTTGTTGAAGCCCACCGACACGCCATTGAGCTCGATCGCCTTGATCAGCGACGCTTCGCTCAGCGGCACATGGCCCTTCTGGAACGCATAACCCAGCATGAACATATTGGTGGCGATCGAGTCGCCCATCAGCGCCGTGGCGATCTGGCCGGCGTCGACGAAGTCCACCAGCTCGTTGCCGCAGGCCTTGACGATTTCGCCGCGCGAGGAAGCGTCCGGGAACTGCCAGTCCGGATTCTTCACGAACGCCGCCGTCGACGAGCCGGTCGAGTTGATCATCGCGTGCGTGCGGCCTTCGCCCATGCGCGACAAGGCGTCGCGCGAGGCGGTGACGATCAGGTCGCAGCCCACCACCAGGTCGGCGCTGCCGGTGCCGACGCGGGTCGAGTGCAGGTCGGACTGCTTGTCCGCCAGGCGCACGTGCGACATCACCGGGCCGCCCTTCTGGGCCAGCCCGCTCATGTCCAGCACGATGGCGCCCTTGCCTTCGACGTGCGCGGCGACAGCCAGGATCTGGCCCACCGTCACCACGCCGGTGCCGCCGATGCCGGTGATCAGGATGCCGTACGGCGTTTCCGTCGACGGCAGCACAGGCGTAGGCAGCACGGCTTGCGGCCCCTCACCCACCGCCGCCTTCTTCGGCTTCTTCAGCGCGCCGCCTTCCACCGTCACAAAGCTCGGGCAGAAACCGGTGGTGCAGGAGAAGTCCTTGTTGCAGGACGACTGGTTGATCTGGCGCTTGCGGCCCAGGTCCGTCTCCAGCGGCTCCACCGACAGGCAGTTGGACTGCACGGAGCAGTCGCCGCAGCCTTCGCAGACTGCTTCGTTGATGACGGCGCGCTTGGCCGGATCCGGATACTCGTTGCGCTTCCGGCGGCGGCGCTTCTCGGAGGCGCAGGTCTGGTCGTAGATCATGGCCGACACGCCCGGCTTGTCGCGCAGTTCGCGCTGCACGTCCATCAACTCGCTGCGGTGGCGCACGGTGACGCCTTCCGCCCACTTGTAGTCGGATGGGTATTTTTCCGGTTCGTCGGTGACGACGATGATAGGCGTGACGCCTTCGGCGGCGATCTGGCGCGAGATCATGCCCGGGTCCAGCGGACCGTCGAAGGCCTGGCCGCCGGTCATGGCGACGGCGTCGTTGAACAGGATCTTGTAGGTGATGTTGACCTTGGCCGCCACCGCCGCGCGGATCGCCAGGATGCCAGAGTGGAAGTAGGTGCCGTCGCCCAGGTTGGTGAAGACGTGCTTCTCGTTGGTGAACGGCGCCTGGCCCACCCAGGTCACGCCTTCCGCACCCATGTGGGTGAAGGTCGAGGTTTCGCGGTCCATCCACAGCACCATGTAGTGGCAGCCGATGCCGGCCAGCGCGCGCGAACCTTCCGGCACCTTGGTCGACGAGTTGTGCGGGCAGCCGGAGCAGAAGAACGGCGTGCGGTCGGTCTGCGGATTCGGCTTGACCGACAGCGTCTTCAACGCCAGTTCCTTCGCTTCCAGGAAGGCCACGCGCTCCTGCACACGCTGCGCCACCGGATGGCCGGCGCAGTAGTGGGCGATGCGCGAGGCGATGGCGCGCGCGATCTGCGCCGGGTTCAGCTCATAGGTGGCCGGCAACAGCCAGTCGCCGTGGCCGGTCTTGCCCTTGTTGCTCCATTCGCCGGTGTCGTCGAACTTGCCGACCACGCGCGGACGTTCGCCGTCCGGCAGGTTGTACAGTTCTTCCTTCAGCGCGTATTCGAGGATCTGGCGCTTCTCTTCCACCACCAGGATCTCGTCCAGACCCTTGGCGAATTCGTGCACGCCGTCCGCCTCCAGCGGCCAGGTCATGCCGATCTTGTACAGGCGGATGCCGATGTCGGCGGCGGCCTGCTCGTCGATACCCAGGTCGGCCAGCGCCTGGCGCGTGTCCAGGTAGGATTTGCCGGCGGTGATGATGCCGATCTTCGGCTTCGGCGAATCCCAGATAATTTTGTTCAGCTTATTCGCGCGGCAGTAGGCCAGTGCGGCGTACCACTTGTAGCTGTTCATCCGCACTTCCATATCGAGCACGGTGTCCGGCCAGCGGATATTCAGGCCGCCTTCAGGCAGCTCGAAGTCGGTCGGCAGTTCGATCTTGACGCGGTCCGGATCGAAGTCCACCACGGCGCCGGATTCGATGATGTCGGTGACGCACTTCATCGACACCCACAGGCCGGTGTAGCGGCTCATGGCCCAGGCGTGCAGGCCGTAGTCGATGTATTCCTGCACCGACGACGGGTACAGCACCGGTATGCCGCAGGCGTTGAGGATGTGGTCCGACTGGTGGGCGGTGGACGAGGACTTGGCCGCGTGGTCGTCGCCGGCCAGCACCAGCACGCCGCCGTTCTTCGCGGAGCCGGCGTTGTTGGCGTGCTTGAAGACGTCGCCGCAGCGGTCGACGCCGGGGCCTTTGCCGTACCACATGGAGAAGACGCCGTCGTATTTGGCGTCCTGGAAAAGATTGGTTTGCTGCGTGCCCCAGACCGCGGTCGCGGCCAGGTCTTCGTTCATCCCGGGATGGAACTTGACGTGGTGGGCGTCCAGGTACTTCTTGGCTTTCATCGCCGTCATGTCGACGCTGGTGACGGGAGAGCCGCGATAGCCGGTGATGTAGCCGGCGGTGTTCAGGCCTGCCTTCAGGTCCCGTTCGCGCTGCATCATCGGTAGCCGGATCAGGGCCTGGGTGCCGGTCATGAAGGCCCGGCCGCGTTCCAGCGTCCACTTGTCGTCTAGCGAAATATCGTTATCCGAATGCGCGTTGTCCGAGTGCGTGCCCGGCTCCAGTTGCGAGCCCTTGTGAGGTGCGTTCATTGTGTCTCCATTATTCTTTAAGCCATGCGCTACAGGGCCGGATTGGCCCTTTAACGCGCGATCCGCCGGCCCTTGTGGAGACGGCGGAGCGGAAAAATGTGGTTTTTTATAGGGTACCACAGGCCTGCGCCCCGTTCTGTGCGGGACTACCGGCTTTACACCCTTGTTCTTATGCGGCGGTAGGGTCTTTCAGCACGCCGCGCTTGATCTGATCCAGCTCGATCGACTCGAACAGCGCGCGGAAGTTACCCTCGCCGAAGCCCTGGTCGCCCTTGCGCTGGATGATCTCGAAGAAGATCGGGCCGATCACGTTCTGGCTGAAGATCTGCAGCAGCAGTTCGCGTTCGGTCTCGTTGCTATGGCCGTCGATCAGGATGCGCAGGCGGCGCAGGTCTTCCAGCGACTCGCCGTGGTTAGGCAGGCGACGGTTGACCAGCTCATAGTAGGTCTCGATCGTGTCCTGGAAGGCGATGCCGGTTTTCTTCATGCCTTCGACGGACGAGTAGATGTCGTCGGTGCCCAGCGCGATGTGCTGGATGCCTTCGCCGTGATACTCGTCCAGGTATTCTGCGATCTGCGATTTGTCATCCGACGATTCATTGATCGGGATGCGCACTTTGCCGCACGGCGAAGTCATGGCTTTCGACTTCAGGCCGGTCAGCTTGCCTTCGATGTCGAAGTAGCGCACTTCGCGGAAGTTGAACATCTTCTCGTAGAAGTCCGCCCATTCCTTCATGCGGCCGCGGTGGACGTTGTTGGTCAGGTGGTCGATATAGGTCAGGCCATGGCCGACCGGGTTGGCGACCGCGCCAGGGATGGCGACGAAGTCGACGTCGTAGATGCTGATGTCGCCGATGGCGCCTTGCTCGCCACCGTTCTTGCCGCGCCAGCGGTCGACCAGGTAGATCAGCGAATCGCCCACGCCTTTGATGGCGGGGATGTTCAGCTCCATCGGGCCGGTCTTGTTGTCGAAGCCCCAGGCGCCCTGCTCCAGCGCGCGCTTGTAGGCGAACGCGGAATCCTGCACGCGGATCGCGATGGCGCACACGGACGGGCCGTGGTGGCGGGCGAAGCGCTGGGCGAAGGAGTCCTGCTCGGCGTTGATCAGGAAATTGATGTCGCCCTGGCGATACAGGGTCACATCCTTGTGGCGGTGACGGGCGATAGCGGTAAAGCCCATGCTCTCGAACAGTGCGCCCAGAGCCTTAGGATCGGGTGCTGCGTATTCGACAAACTCAAAACCATCGGTACCCATCGGGTTATCCCAAGGCGTAAATTTCATGCGAGTCTCCTTCTTTGAATAGCGCACAGTATAGTCCCGCTCTGCCAGCATTAAATTGCAAACAATTCCCACGGATCGCGGTTCTGCGCAATAATATTGCCTGAACCATGAATTATTGAGGTATTTATGACCAAAATTGCGCTGGACAAAACTGACCGTAAAATTTTGTCAATTTTGCAGGCCGACGGCCGGCTGTCGAACCAGGATGTGGCGGAGCTGGTGGCCTTGTCGCCGTCACCCTGCCTGCGCCGCATCAAGCGGCTGGAAGAGGCGGGCGTGATCCGTCAATATGTGGCGCTGCTGGACCCGGACAAGATCGGCCTGGGGCTGCTGGCCTACGTCAACGTGCGGCTGGAGAAGCACAGCGAAGCGGCGGCGCACAGCAACGCCCGCGCGCTGGGCGCGCCGAACGCGCCGGTGTCGCCGCGTGCGGATTTCGCGGTGTCGGTGGAGCAGTGGCCGGAGGTGGTGGCCTGCTACGCGATGACGGGCGAGATGGATTATCTGCTGCGGGTGCATGTGGAAGACATGGACCACTTCTCGCGCTTCATGATGGCGACGCTGCTGCGCCACCCGGCGGTGCTGGACGTGAAATCCTCGTTCGCCCTGCAGCGCATCAAGGACACCACCGCGCTGCCGCTGGTATAAAGGAGGATGACGGGCCGGATGCGCGGTCGGCCGGATTTCAGGATTAGCCAATGCTGAACATATATGCCGAGCTCGTCAAAGGCGACTACGATGTTCCCGGCGCTCTCGCCTATGCCGTGTACAAACGGAGCAAGGCCGAGTGGCGTGCAAACTTTCCTACCGCCCACTGCGGCAACGAGCCGACGCTGGCGGATGAGGCGGAATTTATCGCCTTCTGCATGCTCCCCGAAAACCTGGCGAATTTAAAACAGGCCTTTACCTGCTGTTCAACGGGTATGTGCGCTTTGCTGCGATCAACGCCACTGCGGAGAAGGCGGTGGGCATTGATCTGGATGCTCAACAGAAGAAGGCAGCGCCGCTCAGGAAGTGAGGTGGCGACTCAGGTGCTGGACGAAAGGTTCCGGCGCCAGGAAGCCGATCACGCGGCTGTTCGGGATCTCCTTGCCGCCGTTGAAGAGGATGATGCCCGGCGGCCCGAATAAACCAAAGCGCTTCATCAAGGCCTTGTCGTCGGCGCTGTTGGCGGTGACGTCCACTTGTATCAAGCGCACCTGCTTCAACTTGCCGCTGACGGCCGGCTTGGAAAAGGTGAAACGCTCCATCTCCTTGCAGGACACGCACCAGTCGGCGTAAAAGTCCAGCATCACCGGCGTGGCGCTCGACGCCAGCACCTGATCCAGCTCCGCCACGGTCTTGATGCGGCTGAAGCGGATCTCATCGCCGGCCGGCGCAGCGCCCTCTGTGCGGCCAAGGCTCAGATGCCCCAGCGGTTGCAGCACGTCGCGGCCGGCGCTGGCGGCGCCTGCCAGTTCAAACAGGCCACCGACCAGGAACGCCAGTCCCAGCGTCTTGCCGACATACGCGCCCAGGCCCGCACCGCTCTTCGCAGGTAGCGGCTCGAACACATGCAGGAACACGGCGCACAGCAGCGCGAACACGCCCCACAACGCCATCATCACCGTCACCGGGAACACCGGCGTCACCATCCAGATCGCCACCGCGATCAGCAGCAGGCCGAAAATTTTCTTCACGCCGTTCATCCATGCGCCGGCGCGCGGCAGCAGGCTGCCGGCCGAGATCCCCGTCAGCAGCAGCGGCACGCTCATGCCGACCGCCATCGAGAACAAGGCCCAGCCGCCGGTCCACACGTTGCGCGTCTGGCTGATGTAGAGCAGCGCGCCGGCCAACGGCCCGGCCACACACGGGCCGACGATCAAGGCCGACAAGGCGCCCATGACAAACACGCCGGCGAACCGGCCCCCGCCCATGTTGCCGCTGGTGGCGCTCAAGCGGCTCTGCAGGGAGCTAGGCAGCTGCAACTGGTAGACGTCGAACATCGACAAGGCCAGGCCGACCAGCAGCGCGCCGAAGGTCAGCAGCACCCACGGCTTTTGCAGCGCGCCGGCCAGTCCTTCGCCAGCCAAACCAGCGGCCACCCCCAGCGAGGTGTAGACCAGCGCCATGCCCAGGCAGTAGGCCAGCGCCAGCGAGAAGCCACGGCCGCGCGACACAGCGCCCTCGCCCACGATGATCGAGGACAGGATGGGCACCATCGGCAGCACGCACGGCGTGAACGACAACAGCAGGCCGAAGGCGAGGAAGGCCAGGCCGATACGCCACGCGCTGCCGCTTTGCAGCGTGCGCTGGGCGAGGGAGCTATCGTCTTCATGGGCGGGCGCCGCGACGGGCGCGGCGACTGCGGCCACCGGCGGCGCATCAACCGCCACCAGCTTGCCCGGCGCCGACGGATCGACGCGATAACTCTGCGTCGCCGGCGAATAGCACAGGCCCGCGTCCGCACAGCCCTGATAGCCCACCTGCAGCGTGAACGCAGCCTTCGCCGTCAGCGGCAGATCGACCACCAGCTTGTCCTGGTAAGTCTCCATCTCCTTGTTGAAGTTGGCGTCGAACTTGCGCAGCCCCGCCGGCAGCGCCGGTGCGGCAATCTGCGCGCCGTCCGCCTTGAAACTCAAACGATCCCGGTACAGGTGATACCCCGGCGCGATCGCCCACGACAGCCGCACCGTATGCGCATCCACCAACTCGCCCTTGAGCTGGAAGGCCTGGTCCGGCTCCAGGAAATCATCCGCCCGTGCACCGGTGGCCAGCGCGATCACCGCCACCAGCATTGCCATCAGGCGCGTCATCCAATTGTTCATCATCTCTATCCTATTCAAACATCCCTGAACAGCATCTGTCCCTGATCGTCCACGGCCAGATACCCCATGTCCGACGCATTCAAAAAACTCAGCCCATCTTCCTGCTTTAGCATCGCGATGGTCGAACAGCTGCCGGCCGCAGTCGCCATCGGCGCCAGCACGCTGACCGAACGCCAGTAACGCACCGGCATGCCATCGCGCGGATCGAGGATGTGGCAGTAGCGCTGCCCATCCAGCTCGAAGTAACGCTCGTAGTCGCCGCTGGTGGCCAGCGCGCCCTGGCTGACCGGGATGCTGGCGATCACGCTGTCCGGATCGCGCGGATCCTGGATGCCGATGCTCCACGGCTGCCCGTTCAGGCGCGGACCGATGAAACGCATGTCGCCGCCCAGGTTCACGTAGCCGTGCCGCACGCCCGCATCGGCCAGCAGCGCCGCCGCGCGGTCCGCCGCATACTCCTTGCCGAAGCCGCCGAAATCGATCTCCATGCCTGCCAGCCGCAGCGCCACCTCCCCCGCGCCGCAATCGACCTTGTCCCAGCCGACCAGCGCCAGCAGGGGCTCCAGCACCTCCTTGCGCGGCACCTCGGGCTTGCGAAAATCCCAGGCCCGCCGCAGCACGCCGGAGGTGATGTCGAACAGTCCCTCGCTGGCGCCGTGCAGCGCCGCCGCGTATCCGATCAGCGACATGGTTTCGTCGTCGCACCGCACCGCAGCCTTGCCTGCCGCAGCATTGATGCGCGAGACGATGCTGTCCGGCCGGTAGCGCGAATACTTGGTCTCGATACGCCGCACCTCGTCCATGGCCTGCTGCGCCAGCAACGCCGCCATGTGCGCGTCCGGCGCGGCAAACCGCAATTCGCAGCGGCTGGCCATCGCTTCGAACGTGGTGCGATGTATTGCATCTATCATTTTGCGTTCACCACTGCCGGTTGATCGCTATCTGTATCGTCTGCGCCCGCAACGCATCCAGGCCCGGGCTGCCGTCGTGGAACAGCCGCCAGCTGCCGCGCTGCTGGTACACCGACGCCTTCACGTCGATGGACCACAGCTTGTCCAACTGCTTGCTGACCTTGAGCCCCAGCGTCGCCGCGCCGAAACCGGACAGCCGCTGGTCGGCCGACATATACCCGCTGCCGTTGTACCCGGGCGGGAACGGCGCCCCGAGCTTGGCGTCGTACAGCGGATCGTAGTAGAAGCTGGCCGCGCTCTGCGAATACAGCCGCAGCTCCGGCGTCACGGTCCAGCCCTGCGACAACGGCTGCACATACTCGGCGCCCAGCGTATGCCCGCGCACGCCGAAGCTGTCGCGGTAGTAGCGGTAGGACAGCCGGCTGGTGCCGCCGGTCGATGCCAGGTGATGGTTCCAGCGCGCCAGCAACGTGGTCTCGTTGCGACTGCGCGGGCGATTGTCCAGCGCCTTGTACGGATCGGAGAAATAGCCTTCGCCCTGGCCGTGCGTCAGCGTCAGCTGGGCGATGTCGTTGGCGGTCAGCACCTGCGTCACGCCCAGCAGCAGACTGCTGGTGCGCTTCTTCTCGTTGCTGACGATCTTGTTGACCGGGTCGATGCGATCGTCCGCGTGACCGATGCCGACGGTCCACGTGGTGTTCTTGCTCTCGCTTTCCAGGCTGCCTTGCAACGACAACGCGCGCGACACGTAGTCATGCTCGGTCGAATACGCCGCGCCGACGGTCACAGTGCCCCGTTCGAAGTAGCGCGTGGCCGATGCATCGCCCGCCGTGCGGTGGTCCTGCATGTGCGACGCGCCCGAAATGGCGGTGTGATAGCGCGGCGAAGCGCCCGACACATCATCCGACACCAGCGATGCGCCTATGCTCCAAACGCCCGCCACCGGCGCCGTGATCGCCACCGACGGAGAATGCACGGTGATGCGGTCCAGGCCGGACTGGCTGTCCTTGTAGTTCAAGTAGCCCAGCGTGATGCTGCCGTTGGCCGGCGGCGTTTCGGCATGTGCCTGCACGCCGGGCAGCAGCATCGCCGCCGTCATGATGGAGGCGGCCAGGCCGCGCCCCGATGCCTTGTCGTCGTTACTCGTCATGGTAGTCCTCAATTGCAGCCGCAACCGCCGCCACCCACACCGGCGCCGCCGGACGAAGCCTCGCGGCTGGTGTAGATATGGTCGTCGAAGCGTGTGAACATATGGCCGTCGCTAAACGTCATCTCGGTACGCGCCAGCGTGCCCTTTTCCCAAGGCTGCACCTGCCCCAGCGAGGCGCAGCCGGACAGGCCGGCCGCCAGCGCGATCAACAGCAGCGTTTTCATTTGACGGCTCCCAGGGCGTTTTGGATCTTGCTTTCCAGCTCGGCGCGGTCGGCCTCGCGGAAGCCGGAATGCTCCAGCAGCACCTTTCCGTCCGGGCCGATCAACACGCTGCTCGGCATGCCCTTGATGCCGTAGCTGCGCGGCGTGGCGCCCTGCGGATCGAAGCCGATCGCGAAGCGCGCCGGCGTCGTGCTCAGGAACTGGCGCGCGTCGGCGCTGTTGGCGTCGACGTTGACGCCGACGATCTGCAAGCCTTTAGCGCCGTACTTGGCCTGCATCTCGTTCATCCACGGGAAGGACTGCCGGCAGGGACCGCACCACGAAGCCCAGAAGTCCACGTACACCACCTTGCCCTGCAGCCTGGCCAGCTTCACTGCGCCGTCCAGCCCTTGCAGGTCGAACTGCGGCGCGGTGGCGCCCTTTTCCAATGCCAGCGCCGGGGCGACGCTCAACGCTGCGGCCGCAGCCAGCAGCATGAAGATCGATTGCGATTTCATCTCAGCCTCCAACGCGTTTGGACTGACGGCGGCGCCAGCCGATGGCGATTGCCGCTGCGATCACCAGGAACACCATCATCGGGTCGTTGACGTCATCCGATGCCGAGCAACCGCCGCCGCCCCGGTTCGACGGTGCGGCACCCGCCGCCGCTGCCGTACCCTGGCCGCTCAGCGCGATGGTCCAGCTGCTGCCGGCGACGCTGGACTGTATCGCCACGCTGCCGCTGTTGCTGCCTGTATTGAGCGGCGTGTAGCTCACCACCAGATCGCACGAGGCGCCAGGCGCCAGCGTGACCGGGAAGGCCGCGCAGCCGGTGCTGTCCGCCACGGCGGCGAAGGGGCCGGTGTAGGTGGCGCTGGCCAGCGTGACGGCGGCGCTGCCGCTGTTGGTCAGCGTGAAGCGGCGCGTCGGTGCGGTGGCGCCGATGACGACGGCGCCGAAGTCGAAGCTTTGCGGCGCAATCGTCAGCGACGGCGTGGTGATGACAACGGCGACGCCGTTGCCGCTCAAGGCCAGGTGGAACTGCGCACCGCTGTCCGTCACCAGCAGCAGGTCCGCGCTGCGGGCGCCTGCGGCGATGGGCTTCAACGCAGTGGTCAGCGTGCAGCTGGCGCCGGGAGCGACCGTGCCGCCGGCGACGCAGCTGCCGCCGAGGACGAAGTCGCCCGGCTGGTTGCCGCCCAACGTCAGCGTGGAGATAGCCAGCGAGGCGTTACCGCTGTTGGACAGCGTCGTCGTGTGTGCCGCCGCGCTGCTGCCGACCTGCGTATCTGCAAAAACAATCGGACCGGTTTCGGACAGCACCGGCGTTGCCGTGGCCTGTTTGGTGCCCGTGCCGGTGACGCCGACCTGCAGTGCCGTCGCGTTCGAGCTGACCGCCAACGCCGCCGACACAGCGCCTTCCGCCGTCGGAGCGAAACGCACCGGCACCGCGCAGCTGGCGCCCACCGCCAGGGTCGCGCCGCAATCGCTGGCGCCCAGGCTGAAGCTGGCCGCGCTGGCGGCGCTCAAGCCGATCTTGCTGAAGCTGATGACGACATTGCCGGTATTGGCCAGCGTGACCGTCTGCGTCACAGCGGCCGCGCCGATGGTCTGCGAGCCGAAGGCGATGGCCGACGGCGTCGCCGTCAGCGCCGGCGCTGGCGTGGCGGCCACGCCGGACACGCCGACCGTCGCATTGCCGTTGGATGCATTGGAAGCCAGCGTCAAGCTGGCGGTGAAGGCGCCCGCAGCGACGGGCAACGCCTGCAGCGTCACCGTGCAGTTACCGCCCGCCGGCACCGGCGCGGCGACGGCGCAGCTGCCGCCCTGCGTGATGATGCTCGCATTGGCGCCGCCAAGCGCGATGGAGGTGAAGTTCAGCGCGGCCGTTCCGCTGTTGCTGACCGTGATGGTCGATACAAGCGACGGAGTGCCCGTCAACAGCGTGCCGAAATTGACGCTGGCCGCAGACAGCGCGATGGTGGCCTGCGGCGTGGCGTTGCCGTTGCCGCTGAGCGCAACGCTGCTGCTGCCGCCCGTGGCGTTATGCGTGATGGTCAACGAAGCCGCACGCGCGCCCGCAGCCGTGGGCTTGAAGCTGGCCTGCACGGTGCAGCTGGCGCCCGCCGCGACGGCGAGACCGTTGGCGCAAGTGCCGCCGGCGACGCTGAAGTCGCCCGCCGCCGCGCCGCCGATGGAGATGGTGCCGATATTGAGCACGGCATTGCCGGTATTGCTCAAGGTGGCGGCCAGCGGAGCGGCGGTCTGGCCGATCGTGGTGCCGCTGAAGGCCAGGCTGGCCGGCGCCAGCGAGGCAGCCGGCGCCGCGACCACATTGGGGTTGCCGATAAAGGCCGCCAGGTCGGCCAGTTCCGCCGCGCTGAATTTGCCGTTGTACAGACCACCCATGCCGCCCTTGTTGGCGGCGATGGCGTTCTGGATGACGGACGGCTGGTTGGCCGCCGCCTGGATGTTGTTGACGTTATTCGCCGGCGAGGCACCGTGGCAGGTGGTGCACGAAGCGCCGCCGCCCACCGGCCCGTTCAGATACAGGCTCTTGCCGTTCAAGGCATCGGCCGCGTTGACGCCCTGCCCCATCACACCGACCAGCAGGACCGCAGCCCATCGCAGCCGGAATACCCTTGATAACAAGCCTGTCATGACACTCTCCTGAAGTTTTTATCTAAAAGCCGCAGACAGAGATCGCAAAGGCATTCATGGCGCTGTGCGCCAGCGCGCACCAGGTCCAGCTTCGGCTGCGCTGGTAGAGCAGCGCCAGCGCCAGACCCGGCGCCAGCACCGCCAGCGCATGCTGCCAGCCGGAGCCCAGGTGCAGCAGGCCGAAAACCGCCGTCGACACCAGCACCGGGCCGGCGCGCGTCAAAGGCAGGCCGCCGTGGTTGGCCGCCAGCTGGCGCGTCATCCATTCCTGCAGCCCTGCCCTGACCACGCACTCCTCCAGCGCAGGCGACAACAGCAGCAGGCGAAGGCAGACGGCCATGTCCGGCGCCTGCAACTGCGTGCTGCAAAAATAAGTCATCGACGACACGGGATTAGTGGTTTTTTGCTGCCGGTTGCGTATCTTGTCCGACCGTTCATACCCGGCCGCGCAGCAAAGGTTCTAGCGGGGAGAGATTTATTTTCGGCCGGTGAGACGGCCGAACCATTTAGCGGCGATGCGCTTGTTGGCTTTGAGGGTGTAGTCCAGCGTGGCGAATTGCTCGTCCAGCGCTTCCTGCAGCATGCTGGCCGGATTGGCCGGCAGCAGTTTCAGATAGGCGTCCGCCTCGCCGTAGTCGCGATGGATTTCCATGCCGGCTTTTTTTGCGATGTGCATCATCGTCTTGTTGGAAGACAGGCAGTGCATGTACAGCGTATCGACATCGTTGTTGCGGCAGTGGATGGCGGCGCGTTCGAACAGCTTGGAACCGATGCCCAGGCCGCGCGCCGAACGGCTGACCGATACGCCGAACTCCGCCACCCGCTCCTTCTCGGTGATGCCGTTCTGCGACTCGTCGCGCGGCGCGAACGCCAGGTGGCCGACCGCCACCAGCTTGAACATGCGGTTGTACACGCCGAACACCATGTCGCGCGAGAAGTCTATGCGGTTGACGTAGTTCTCCACCTGCTCGTCCGGCAGCACGGTGCCGAAGCGCAGCAGGCGGTCGCTGTCTTCCAGCCCGATGAAATGCTTGACCATGCGCCGCCGGTCGCGCTCGCGCAGCTCCTTAACCAGCACCGTCGGACGGCGCTTGCCATCCTGGTGCTTGCCCCAGCGGCGCAGCGGATTCTGGAACAGGTCGATGGCGCTCATGGTATCGGCATGCCGCCTTCGTCCTCGCCGTCGGCGTCGCCGGCGCGCAGCGCCAGCTTCACCGCCGACACGCGGGCGCGGTGCACCAGCTCCGGGATGCGCTGCGGAGTGGCCGCACAGCCTTGCGCGATCTCGCCGGCGTTGACGCCGCGTGCCGCAGCCAGCGCCGTCTCAAGATAAGCCAATTGCGGGAAGGGCGCGTCGCGGAAGCTGGCGTTCGGGCCGATGCGGCCGCGTGAATCACATTCAGTCGCCAGCAGCATCTGCGAAAAGCGCGCCGGCTTGCGGAAGGCGTCGCAGCGCTCGAACAGGGTGACGATGGTGTTGGGGCGCAGCTGCAAGGCGCGGCCGACGTTGCCGTGCTCACGTGCCGTCATCACGGCCAGGTCGCGGCATTCGGTGGGCACCTTGAGGCGCTTGCACACCTGCTCCACCAGCTTGACGCCCAGGCCTTCGTGGCCGTGGTGCGCCGGCCAGTTCTCCGGCGGCGTGGCGCCCTTGCCCAGGTCGTGCATCAGGCAGGCGAAGCGCGTGGCCAGTTCATGGCCCGCTTCCGCCGCGCAGTCGATCACCTGCAGCATGTGCATGCCGGTGTCGATTTCGGGATGCCACTTCTCCGGCTGCGGCACGCCCCACAGCACGTCCAGCTCCGGCAGGATGCGCGCCAGCGCGCCGCAGTCGCGCAGCACTTCCAGCATGCGCGATGGCTTGTGCTCCATCAGGCCGCGCGCCAGCTCCTGCCAAACGCGCTCCGGCACCAGCGCGTCGACTTCGCCCTGCTCCACCATCTGCCGCATCAGCGCATTGGTTTCCGGCGCCACGCGGAAATCGCTGAAGCGGGCGGCGAAGCGGGCCACGCGCAGGATGCGCACCGGGTCTTCGGCAAACGCTTCGGAGACGTGGCGGAAGATGCGCAGCTCCAGGTCGCGCCGGCCGCCGTATGGGTCGGTGAGCGTGCCGTCGTCGGCGCGGGCGATGGCGTTGATGGTCAGGTCGCGGCGTACCAGGTCGTCTTCCAGCGTGACGTCCGGCGAGGTGTGGAACACAAAGCCCTTGTAGCCCGGCGCGGTCTTGCGTTCCGTGCGGGCTAGCGCATATTCTTCCTGCGTCTTCGGATGCAGGAACACCGGGAAGTCCTTGCCGACCGGGCGGTAGCCCTTGGCCAGCATGTCGTCCGGCGTGGCGCCGACGACGACGTGGTCGTGGTCCTTGACCGGCAGGCCAAGCAGTTCATCGCGCACGGCGCCGCCGACTACATAAATCCGCATGGTCGTCAGTCCGGCATTTCGGCGTCGTGCTTGGGCGCCGTTTCGGTCTCGGCCATCGCCTCCTCGACCCAGCGGGCCACGGCGGGATGGGCCAGCACGCGCTGGCAGTAGGCGTCCAGCGCCGGCGCCAGCGATACGCCGTAGGTGCGGAAGCGCATCACCACCGGTGCGTAGTAGGCGTCGGCGATGGAGAAGTCGCCGAACAGGAACTGGTGGTGGCCGAAGCGGGACAGGCACTCTTCCCAGATTTCGCTGATGCGGCCGATGTCGGCCTGGGTGCCGTTGGTGCGGCCCTTGCCCGGATAGCTGGCGCGGATGTTCATCGACATCGAGGTGCGCAGGTCGGCAAAGCCGGCATGCATCTCGGCGCACACCGAGCGCGCCATCGCGCGCGCGGCCACGTCCTGCGGCCACAGGTGCAGCTCCTGGAACTGCTCGGCGAGGTATTCGCAGATCGCCAGGCTGTCCCAGATCGTCATCTCGCCGGCCAGCAGCACCGGCACGCGGCCGCTGGCGGAATAGCCGCAGATGCGGTTGGCGGTGTCGTCCTGGTCCAGCAGCACGCGCACTTCCTGGAACGGGATGCCGAAGGCGGTCATCGCCACCCACGGACGCATCGACCACGACGAATAGTTCTTGTTGCCGATGACGAGCGTCAGGCCCGGCTCGCGCGCGGCGGCCAGGGTTTGCGACAGGCTGGGATCAAGTTGTGTGGTCTGCATGATGCGTCCAAGGTTGGTGTGGTGTTTAGCGCGAGCCGAAGCTCGACTCCTGCTGTTCCTGTTCAGTGTAGCCGCGCGGCGCGACGGTGCCCAGCCGCGCCTTCAACGACTGCGGGCGGCCTTCGAACAGCGCCGCGTAGTAGGTCGTATTCGACATCACGTTCTTGACATAGGTGCGGGTCTCGACGAACGGGATCGATTCGATGAAGACCGCGCTGTCCATCGGCTTGACCAGCGTCGAACGCCACGAGCGCAGGCGGCCCGGCCCGGCGTTGTAGGCGGCGGTGGCCAGCACCTGCGAGCCGTCCATATTCCCGAGCACCATGTTGAGGTAGTTCGCGCCCAGCAGGATGTTGGTGCGCACGTCGCTCAGCATGTCCTGCGCGAAATCGGCCAGGCCGATCTTCTTGGCGACCCAGCGGCCGGTGGACGGCATCACCTGCATCAGGCCCGAGGCGCCGACGTGCGATTGCGCGTCCATGATGAAGCGCGACTCTTGCCGTATCAGGCCGTACACCCAGGCCTTGTCCAGGCCCAGCGTCTGCGTGGTCGGGTGCATGATGTCGATGTGCGGTGACGGGAAGCGCTGCGTGTAGTCGACCTGGATGCGGGTGCGGTCCGAGGTGTTGACCATGCGGTCGAGGATATTGTTCTGGCGCGCGAATTCGGCGGCGGCCAGGTGTTCGCGTTCGCTCAGGCCGCGCAGGCCCCAGTTCCATTCGCGCGTGCCTTCGAAGCGCAGGCGCATGCTGAAGAACTTGATGGCGCGCTGGAAGTTGGGATTGGCGGCGATAGGCGCGATTTCGGACTGGCCGATCGGCAGGCCTGGCTGCGGGATGGTAATCAGCTTGCCGGTTTCCTCCAGCGCCAGCTGGCCGTAGAAGTTGGACTGGTCGGCGATGCTGCGGAACAGCTGCATCGCTTCGCCGGTGGCCTGGATGGAACCGGCTTGCACCATCAGCGAGCGGCCCAGCCAGTAGACCCAGGCCGGATCGGCGCGCAGCGACGACGGCATGGAACGGATGTTCTTCTCCACCTGCTTCCAGTCGCCGTTGCGCAGCGCGATGCGGGTCTTCCATTGCAGCTGGTCGATGGACAGCGCGGCGCCGTTCGATTTCTGCCAGTACTCGGTGGTGTCCTGCGACAGCGAATACGACGACTGCAGCGCCACCGCGGCCCACGCTTCCTGCTGTTCCTGCGGGCTCAGTTTGGAGGAGGCCTTGTTCAGCGCCAGCACCGCCAGCTTGGTGCTGGTCTTGGCCATGCGGCCGATGGCGACGATGTAGATCTCATGTTCGACGCGGCCGCTGCCCACGCCCTTGGCCAGCGCGATGGCCGGCAGGTCGACCGCCTGCACCGCCTTCTTCTCGTTCCCGCCCAGCAGCGCGGCGAGGCGGCGGGCCTGGCCGGTGGCGTTGTACTCGCCGGACAGGCGCAACTGCGCATACAGGTCGTCGATGTTGAACTGGCCGGCCTGGTACAGCGTGGCGATCAGGCCCGCGCACGGCTCGCCGTAGCCGTTCGGCGCGGTCAGCAGCTCGCGCGCTTCGCCGGCCACCTTCTGGCCCTTGAGCGCGCGCGATTGCAGCGCGTAGCATTTGACCTGGGTGTCGTCGTTCAGCACGAACAGCGGCAGCTGCTCGTCGAAGGTGGCCCAGTCGCGCTTGCGGCCCAGGTCCAGCAGCCAGTCGTTGCGCAGGCGGTCGACGATGGCCTGGCCTTCGTAGCGCTTCATGAAATCGCGGATTTCGGCGTACGAGGCATCTTTCAGGCGCGGTTTCAGCCGATAATAATCGACGTAAGACGGAATGGAATAATCGCCCAGGCGGGCGGCGTAGAAATCGGCCTTGGAGGCGTCGTCCTGGCGCACGGCGTCGCGCAGCAGCAGGAAGGAGTCGTCCGCCCTGCGGCCGTCGTCACCCAGGTCGTCGGCATGGGCCAGGGAGGTTAATGCCACGGCGGTCATCGCGGCGGCGCCGGCTATCCATTTCAAAGCGGAAATCAATGTGCAACTCTCTAAAGTCTTGAAAATCTGAACCTATGACCAGCGACCCTAGAATACCACGCGCCACGACGGAACCACCAGCCCCGCCCCCTATGGCGAAGGCCGATTTACGCAAGCAATTGCTGGCCGCTCGGCGCGCGCTGGACGCCTCCACGCGCGCCGCGTGGGACCGCGAGATCGGCGAACAGGTGATCGCATGGTGGCAGGCCGCGCGGCCGGCGGCGCTGGGCGTGTACTGGCCGCTGCGCGACGAGCCGGATCTGCAGCCGGCCTACGCGCAGCTGGAGCGCCTGGGCGCGCGGCTGCTGCTGCCGGTGGTGGTGGAAAAACATGCGGCGCTGGAGTTTGCCGAATGGCGCATCGGCGAGGACATGGTCAAGGATGCGATGGGGGTGGCGGTGCCGGCCGACCTGCGTTTGCAGCAGGCGTATCCGCCGGCGTTGCTGGTGCCGTGCCTGGGTTTCAGTCCGCAAGGCTACCGGCTGGGATATGGCGGCGGCTTCTACGACCGCACGCTGGCGCGCTCGCCGCGCCCGCAGACACTGGGCATAGCCTACCAGTGCCTGCAGGTGCGGTTCGACAGCGACGGCCACGATGTGGCGCTGGACCGCATCGTCACCGAATTAAACTAAGCGCTGCCACAGCGCGGTGGTAGCCGCGGCCTGGTTCATGCTGTAGAAGTGCAGGCCTGGCGCGCCGCCCGCCAGCAGGCGTTCGCACAACGCCGTCACCACGTCCAGGCCGAAGGCCTTGATCGAGGCGCTGTCGTCGCCGAAGCTGGCCAGCTTCAATCGCACCCAGCGCGGAATCTCGGCGCCGCACATGTCCGAGAAGCGCATCAGCTGCGTGTAGTTCGTGATCGGCATGATGCCGGCCACGATGGGCACGTCGATGCCGATCTTGCGGGTCTGGTCGACGAACTGGAAGTAGGCGTCGGCGTTGTAGAAGTACTGGGTGATGGCGGCATTGGCGCCGGCCTTCACCTTGCGTTCGAACGCCAGCAGGTCGTCCTGCGGCGACTTGGCCTGCGGGTGCACTTCCGGGTAGGCCGCCACTTCGATGTGGAACCACTCGCCGGTCTCCTGGCGGATGAACTCCACCAGCTCGTTCGCGTAGCGGAACTCGCCGGACGCGCCGTAGCCGCTCGGCAGGTCGCCGCGCAGCGCGACGATGCGCTTGATGTTGTGGGCCTTGAATTCCGTGAGGATCTCGCGGATCGACTCGCGCGTGCCGCCGACACAGGACAGGTGCGGCGCGGCGTCTTCACCGGCGGCGAGGATTTCCACCACGGTGTCGAGCGTGCCGCGCTGCGTGCTGCCGCCGGCGCCGAAGGTCACGGAAAAATATTTGGGTTTGAGCTCGGACAGCTTGGCGCGCGTGACGCGCAGCTTTTCCGCGCCCTCCGCCGTCTTCGGCGGAAAGAACTCGATACTGAAATTATGATTAGCCATCTGACTTCTTCAAAAGTAAGGTAGACAGGGCCCAGGAAATCACGCTGTACAACAGTGCGCCGCCGATCGCCGAAGCGAAGCTGTCGACGTGGAAGCCGTCCACCCATTGGGCGACCAGCCAGAACATGAAGCCGTTGATGATGAAGATGAACAAACCCAGCGACACCACGGTCACGGGCAACGTCAGCAACAGCAGCACGGGGCGTATCAGCGTATTGACCAGGCCCAGTACAAGAGCCGCGACGAGGGCTGCGCCTATGCTTGTGACATCGACGGAATGCATCAGGTAGGGCACTGCCAGCAAGGCAATTGCATTGATTAACCAGGTAAGGACCAAACGCATAAAATGAACTCGCTGCAAGGAGGACTGGATAAAAACAGGGCCGGCTAATCTGCCGGCCCCGCTTCATACCGGCAGATTAATAACGGTAGTGGTCTGGCTTGTACGGACCTTCTTGCGTCACGCCGATGTAGGCCGCTTGCTCTTCGGTCAGCACGGTCAGCTGCGCGTTCAGTTTCTTCAACTGCAGGCGCGCCACTTTTTCGTCCAGGTGCTTAGGCAGCACGTACACGCCGACCGGATACTTGTCGGTGTTGGCGAACAGCTCGATCTGGGCGATGGTCTGGTTGGCGAACGACGACGACATCACGTACGACGGATGGCCGGTGCCGCAACCCAGGTTCACCAGGCGGCCTTCGGCCAGCAGGATGATGCGTTTGCCCGACGGGAAGATCACGTGGTCGACCTGCGGCTTGATGTTGTCCCAGGTGTACTTCTTGAGCGAAGCGACATCGATCTCGTTGTCGAAGTGGCCGATGTTGCAGACGATGGCCTGGTCCTTCATGGCCAGCATGTGCTTCTCCGTCAGGATGTGGTAGTTGCCGGTGCAGGTGACGAAGATGTCGCCGTGTTCGGCGGCGTAGTCCATCGTCACGACGCGGTAGCCTTCCATCGCGGCCTGCAGTGCGCAGATCGGATCGATTTCAGTCACCCACACTTGCGCCGACAGCGCGCGCATGGCCTGGGCCGAGCCCTTGCCGACGTCACCGTAGCCGGCGATCACGGCGACCTTACCGGCGATCATCACGTCGGTGGCGCGCTTGATGCCGTCGACCAGCGATTCGCGGCAGCCATACAGGTTGTCGAACTTGGACTTGGTGACGGAGTCGTTGACGTTGATCGCCGGGAAGGCCAGCTTGCCTTCCTTATGCATCTGGTACAGGCGGTGCACGCCGGTGGTGGTTTCCTCGGTCACGCCCAGGATGTGCGGCAGGCGCTTGGAGTACCACGACGGGTCGATGGCCAGGTGGGCCTTGATGGCGTTGAACAGGCAGATCTCTTCTTCCGAGCCAGGCGCGGCCAGGACCGAGATGTCTTTTTCAGCGCGCGCGCCCAGGTGCAGCAGCAGCGTGGCGTCGCCGCCGTCGTCGAGGATCATGTTCGAGTAGACCGCGTTGCCGGCAGCGTCGGCTGGCCATTCGAAGATGCGGTGGGTGTAGTCCCAGTATTCGTCCAGGGTTTCGCCCTTGATGGCGAACACCGGGGTGCCGGCGGCGGCGATGGCGGCGGCGGCGTGGTCCTGGGTCGAGTAGATATTGCACGAAGCCCAGCGGACCTTGGCGCCCAGCGCTTCCAGCGTCTGGATCAGCACGGCGGTCTGGATGGTCATGTGCAGCGAACCGGTGATGCGCGCGCCTTTCAGCGGCTGCGATGCGGCGAATTCCTCGCGGATCGCCATCAGGCCCGGCATTTCAGTTTCGGCAATCTTGATTTCTTTGTCGCCCCAGGCGGCCAGGGAAATATCGGCTACCAGGTAGTCTTGTGCGGATTTGAGTACGGCGTTCATCACGCCCTCCTTTCATGTGTTGAAAAAAGTAACGTGAGCGCGGTTTGGGACTCCGAGCCTGGCGAATTCGTGATTCGTCGCAACGCTCCTCGGAAGCCGCATTTTAGCACCGTTGGGCATGACAGGCGCAAGAAATTCCGGTTTGAGAGCGCGCAAATAGACCATATGGCGACAGCCTATAGTGATCTTTTTTGCCCGGAGCACGCCATGGCACCCAACCCGCGCGATGCGATCTGGAATGAAACCCATCATTTGCTATACAACGCCAGCTACACCGAAGAGCTTGAAACGGCGCTGCTGGCGCGCTGGACCTGGCTGGACAGCGTAACCAAGATCGCCGTGGCGATCTCATCCGGCGGCGCCGCGCTCACCGGCCTCGTGTTCTGGAAAAACAGCGACTACACTTTTTTATGGCCGGTGTTTACGTCCGTCAGCACCTTGCTCGCCATCGTGTCCAAGGAACTTTCCGTCGCCAAGCGGCTCAAAGTCCACGCGGCCTCGGTCAGCAGCTTGGCCGCGCTGCGGGCCGACATCGACTCGCTGATTATCCGAATGAAAGTCAACGCCGCTTTTTCCATCGCCGAGTTCGAGGAGAAATTGCTGACGCTGCGCAACCGGTACAAAGTCGAATCGGACGAATTTCCCTACGATCTGCTGCTGAGCGAGCGCTTGAGGTTGAAGACGCAGCAAAAATTGAACGCCAGCTGGCATCCCCAGTAACCCACTCCAGGAGCACACCATGGACCGCGACAAGCGCGACCGATACTTGCCCCCCAATCCGCCGCCGCCGCCGCCGCTGCGGCCCAAATGACAACGCCCCGGCTGCAGGCGCAGGCCGGGGCGTTTGACTCAGCGGACGACGATTACTTCAGGCCGGCTGCGGCGCGCAGGATCGCGGCCTTGTCGGTGCGTTCCCACGTGAATTCCGGCTCTTCGCGGCCGAAGTGGCCGTAGGCGGCGGTCTTGGCGTAGATCGGACGCAACAGGTCCAGCATCTGCACGATGCCTTTCGGACGCAGGTCGAAATGCTCCATCACCAGCGCGGCGATCTTGTCGTCCGGGATCACGCCCGTGCCTTCGGTGTAGACCGTGATGTTGATCGGACGGGCCACGCCGATGGCGTAGCTGACCTGCACCTGGCACTGGCGCGCCAGGCCGGCGGCCACCACGTTCTTGGCCACGTAGCGGGCGGCGTAGGCGGCCGAACGGTCCACTTTCGTAGGATCTTTGCCGGAGAACGCGCCGCCGCCGTGCGGGCTGGCGCCGCCGTAGGTGTCGACGATGATCTTGCGGCCGGTCAGGCCGCAATCGCCCTGAGGACCGCCGATGACGAAGCGGCCGGTCGGGTTGACCAGGTATTTGGTGTCGACCAGCCATTCGCGCGGCAGCACCTGCTTGATGATCTCTTCGATCACCGCTTCTTCGATCTGCTTGTGCTGCATTTCCGGCGCGTGCTGGGTCGACAGCACGACGGTGTCCACCGACACCGGACGGCCGTTGACGTAGCGCAGCGTGACCTGCGATTTGGCGTCCGGACGCAGCCATGGCAGGCGGCCATCCTTGCGCAGCTGCGACTGGCGCTCGACCAAGCGGTGCGCGTAGTGGATCGCGGCGGGCATCAGCTCGGCCGTTTCATCGCAGGCGTAGCCGAACATCAGGCCCTGGTCGCCCGCACCTTGATCCAGATCAATGCCCGCGCCTTCGTCCACGCCCTGGGCGATGTCCGGCGACTGCTTGTCGTAGGCCACCAGCACGGCGCAACCTTTGTAGTCGATGCCGTAGTCGGTGTTGTCGTAGCCTATGCGTTTGATGGTTTCGCGCGCGACTTGAATATAATCAACGTTGGCGTGGGTGGTGATTTCACCGGCCAGCACGACCAGGCCGGTATTGCACAAGGTTTCGGCGGCCACACGGGCTTTCGGATCCTGGGCCAGGATGGCGTCCAGAATGGCGTCGGAAATTTGGTCGGCTACCTTGTCCGGGTGGCCTTCGGACACGGATTCGGAAGTGAAAAGATAATCGTTTGACATCGCAAGCTCCTGATACTGGTTGAGAATGTTTTGTCGCTAACCAATACGGCTTGCGACGCTTTAGCGACATTTATATTCCGCTTCGCAAGTTGTCTGTTAACTCAGCGGATCCTACATACGTGGTATTTTACGCTTCTTAAAAAATTTTGGCACGGCAACAGAGGCCAAAATCTCCTTCTATTAGACGAATTACTCATGCTTGTTCCAATTTTTCGATTTCTTTCCATCTTCCCATTGCCGTTTTTGCACGCGCTGGGTAGCGTGCTGGGCTGGTTGGTCTACCTGAGCTCGCCATCCTATCGCCGCCGCATGCGCGACAACCTGGCGCAGGCAGGCTATTCCCGGCACCTATCGGCCGCCATCGCCGAGGCCGGCAAGAGCATCGTCGAACTGCCCTTCATCTGGTGCGCCAGGCCCGAGCGCGTGTCGCGCCACGCCAGCGACGAGAACTGGACCATCGTCCAGGCCGAGCTGGACGCGGGACGCGGCATCGTCTTCCTGACGCCCCACCTGGGCTGCTTTGAAATCGTCGCCCAGGAAATCGCCCTGCGCACCGAGCTGATGGTGATGTACCGCCCGCCCAAGAAGGCCGCGCTGAAGCCGTTGATCGAGGGCGCCCGCGCGCGCGACAACCTGCTGCTGGCGCCGGCCAATATGTCCGGCGTGCGCATGCTGGCCAAATGCCTGAAGAAAGGCAAGCCGATCGGCCTGCTGCCGGACCAGGTGCCGCAGGAAGGCGAAGGCGTGTGGGCCACCTTCTTCGGCCGCGACGCCTACACCATGACCTTGCCCGCCAAGCTGGCGCAGCTGGGCGACGCCACCATCATCGTCACCTACGCCGAGCGCCTGCCGGCCGGGCGCGGCTATGTGATCCGCTTCGTGCCCTTCGACGGCACGCTGGACGGCAGCGCCGCCGACCAGGCCCAGGCCATCAACCACGCCATGGAGCGCCTGATCGCGCGCAGTCCCAGCCAGTATTTCTGGAGCTACAACCGCTACAAGGTGCCGGCCGGCATAGACGCGCCTGCCTCGGCGCCAACGGCGGGAGAACAGGCATGAAACTGCTGTTGGGGATTATGTGGCTGCTGCACTGGCTGCCGCTGCCGGTGCTGGGCCGCTTCGGCGACGCCGTCGGCAGCCTGCTGTTTCTGGTGATGCGCTCGCGCCGCCATATCACGCTGACCAATCTGCGCCTGTGCATGCCGGAGCTGAGCGAGGCCGAGCGCATCGGCATCGCCCGCCGCCACTTCCAGGCCTATTCGCGCAGCGTGTGGGAACGCGGCATCCTGTGGTGGGCGTCGGAGGAAAGACTGAAGCGCCTGATCAAGGTCGAGCCGGGCCCGGTGCCGGTGGAAGAAATGACGTCCAGGCCGACCATCCTGCTATGCCCGCACTTCGTCTGCCTGGACGTGGCCGGCGCCTCGATCGCCATGGTGGCCAGCGCCTCGTCGATGTATGTGCAGCAAAAGAACGCCACCTTCGACCAGGTGCTGCGCGCAGGCCGCGCCCGCTTCAAGCCGGTCAAGCTGTTCACCCGCCAGGACGGCATCAAGCCCATCTTGCGCGCGCTGCGCGACAAGCTGCCCTACTTCATGCTGCCGGACATGGACTTCGGCGAGAAGGATGCCGAGTTCGTGCCCTTCTTCGGCATCGAGGCGGCCACGCTGACAGCCACCGCCCGCATCGCCGCCACCACCGGCGCCCAGGTGATGCCGGTGATCGCCACCTTCCTGCCCGATTACCAGGGCTGGCGTGTGAAATTCTATCCGGTGTGGGACAATTACCCTGGTCCCGACATGGTCGCCGCCACCCGCCGCATGAACGAGTTCATCGAGGAACGCGTGCGCGAAGCGCCGGCCGAATATTTCTGGACGCACAAACGGTTCAAGACGCGCCCGAACGGCGAACCTTCGCTGTACCAGCGTTCCAAGTAAACACAGGCACAGATGAAACTCAAATTCACCAAAATGCACGGCGCCGGCAATGACTTCGTGGTCATCGACGGCATCAACCAGCACATCGACTTTTCGCCAGCGCAATGGAAGCTGCTGGGCGACCGGCGCTTCGGCGTCGGCGCCGACCAGATCCTGCTGGTGGAAAAGCCTACCCAGCCGGGCTGCGACTTCCGCTACCGCATCTTCAACGCCGACGGCGGCGAGGTCGAGCAGTGCGGCAACGGCTCGCGCGCCTTCGTCAAGTTTGTCTCGGAAAAAGGCTTGACCGCGCAGCGCAGCATCACCGTGGAAACCAAGGCCGGCGTGATCGCGCCGCGGCTGGAGCTGGACGGCAGCATCACGGTCGACATGGGCGCCCCGGTGCTGGAACCGCAGCGCGTGCCTTTCGACGCCGACGGCCTGCACGGCGAGCGCCAGGCCGACGACACGCTGTGGCCGCTGGTGCTGGAACTGGGCGGCGCGCGCGAGAGCGTGCTGATGTCGGTGGTTTCGATGGGCAACCCGCACGCGGTGCAGGTGGTCGACGATGTCGACACCGCGCCGGTCGAGCTGACCGGGCCGCTGATCGAACACCATCCGCGCTTCCCCAACCGCGTCAACGCCGGCTTCATGCAGATCGTCGACCGCGGCCACATCCGGCTGCGCGTGTTCGAGCGCGGCGTCGGCGAAACGCTGGCTTGCGGCACCGGCTCGTGCGCGGCCGTGGTGGCCGGCATCCGCCGCGGCCTGCTGGACAGCCCGGTGCGCGTCGATGCGCGCGGCGGCCAGCTGTCGATCAGCTGGGCAGGCATGGGCCAGCCGGTGCTGCTGACCGGCCCTGCGGTGACGGTGTTCGAAGGCGAGATCGAGATTTAAGCCGGCGCCGACGCCAACTCAGGCCGCCAGCCGGTCTTCGGCCGGCGGGCCCCAGGTTTTCAGCCGGTACAGGCGCTGGCGGTAGTTCCCTTCCGGGCCGTCGGGGCCGTTGTCGATCTGGTCGAACAGGCGGCCGATGCGGTCCAGCGCCTGCCGCTCGCGCGCGGTGCGCAGCAGGACCAGGCGCCGCTTGCTGCGGCCGTAGCTGGCGCGGATGTCGACCACCAGGCAATGGCCCTGGTCGGCGGCCTTCACATCCAGCAGCAGCGCCTCCGCCCGGCTCAGGCCGAACAACCCGGCCAGCTCCAGCCGCGCCGCCAGCAAGGGCTGGCTTTCCAATACTTCACGCGGCATGCCGCCGAGAATCGCGTCGGCCCAGGCCGACGCCTTGGGCGCCGCGCCGATGCGCGCCAGCGCCGCCTCTGCCTCCGCGCAGCCCTGGGCCGCCGCCTTCTGCAGCCAATAGGCGGCGCGCACGTCGCTGTTTTCATCGGTGCGGCGGTTGCGCCACGCATACATGCCGCATTCCAGTTGCGCCAGGCCATGGCCCATGTCGGCCGCCCGCTCCAGGTAGCCCTGGGCCTCGGCCACGCTGCGCTGGGAAAACTCCGGTTTCAGATAGATGCGCGACAAGGCGTACCAGGCTTCGGCCAGGCCCTGCTCGCCGGCCTGCGTCAGCCAGCGTATCGCGCGTTTGAAATTGACGGCGGCTATGCCGTCCGCCTGCCGTTTGCCGTCGCCGTCCATGCGGGCGAACCACAGGCCCAGCGCCAGCTGGGCGTGGCGGTCGCCGCCGTGGGCGGCCAGTTCGCGGCAGTGGTGCAACGCGTTGCGGTGCTCGGGGTGCTGGTCGTACAGCTCGGCGCAGCGCGCCAGCAAGGTCAGCTGGGCTGTCGCCAGCGGCCAGTCGACGGCGCGGGCCGCTTCAGCGTCGGCCGGGGCGTCGGCCAGCAGCTTGCGCGCCAGCGGCAGCGCCCGTTGTAAAAACGCCGCACGATCGCCGTGCCAGGCTTGCTCCAGCACCGCGTACTGGGCGGCGGCCAGGCCGCTGTCGGCCGCCCGCGCCAGCCACTGCTGGCGGGCGCTGGCCCGGTGCGACGGCGGACTGCCCGGGCCGCGCCTGGCCGGCTGCGGCGCCGGCGACGCGGCCGACGGCGGCTGCGCGCCGGACTGGTGGGCCAGCAGCCATTGCGCCTCGGCCGAACCGGCGCGGGCGGCCGTCTCCAGCGCCTGCAGCGCCTTGTGGCGCAAATGCGACGCCTCGTGCCGCACCGCGGGCGACGCCGCTTGATTCAGTACCAGTTGCGCCAGCACCAGGCCGGCCTGCTCGACGCCGGCATCGTAGGCGCGGTCGTACCAGGACAGCACGGCCGGCAGGCAATGCTGGGCGTGCTCGAAAGGGACATAGCTGCCGATCAACATCCAGGCTTCATCCTGCTCCTGCAGGGCGGCACGGTTGAGCCAGTGCAGCGCGGTGGGCAGGCTGAGCGGCAAGCTGGCGCCGCCGAACAGGTAGAGCTTGCCCAACGCCAGCTGGCATACCGCATCTCCCGCGCGGGCCCCCCTGATGATCCCTAATTCTTCGCGATTAGCCATCGTCTCACTATTAGTCCGATTCATGGAGCGGGCGGTGCAGCTACGCTGTCTGTGCAGGTTCCGGCGACCGTTGCTACTTATGAGTGTAGCGTGCGATCCGCGCCACACCCTAAACAATCTGCGGGCGGCTTTGATTTCGCACAAGCGCCCCACCCCGCTCCGCCCTGTACGCTAGAGCTGTTTTGATGCCTGAATGAAAGGAAATAATAGGAAAACAGGCGCAAATGGCCTGCGTATCAAGCGTTTCAAAAATACAACAAGAAGCCCGGTTTCTTTGGCTTTCGACCAAAACTAGCCGTCATAATCAACCAATCCAGCGTGTTCGACCCGGTCAGATATTAAGGTTCCTATCATCCGAGGGTCGAAGTATGCGATCCGCTAGCTTTGGAAGTATGCATGTTCACTCATAAAGGAATAACTCAAATGAAAAAATCTTTAGTGGCTCTGGCT
Organism: Duganella sp. HH101; assembly: GCF_001758795.1. Classification (NCBI taxonomy): domain Bacteria; kingdom Pseudomonadati; phylum Pseudomonadota; class Betaproteobacteria; order Burkholderiales; family Oxalobacteraceae; genus Duganella; species Duganella sp. HH101. Next base: position 64,996 of record NZ_LRON01000014.1, read on the forward strand.
CTCATGGGCGTGTTTGCTGGCGCATACGCGCAATCGTCCGTGACCATCTATGGCACTGTAGATGCTGGCATTTCCAAACGCACTGGCACCACCACCATGGTCGGCAAGCGCGACAACAACAAACTCGGTTTCAAAGGCGTCGAAGATCTGGGCAGCGGCCTGAAAGCCATCTTCCAGCTGGAAATCCGCTACGAGCCGGACACCGGCACCATCGAAAACACCTCCGGCGCCAACAGCCGTCCGCTGTTCCAGGGCCAGAGCCGCGTCGGCCTGCAGGGCGACTTCGGTACCGTGCGCCTGGGCCGTGGCCTGACCGCCTTCCAGGAAACCAGCACCGCCTTCGAACCATGGAGCGGCCTGCCAGCCGTGGCCGGCTACCAGACCGACCTGCAAGTGGCCGGCTACACCAGCGATCCGCTGAGCCAGGTCGGCAACTCGGGCAACCGTTTCTCGAACGCCGTGTTCTATAACACCCCTGTGATCGGCGGCATCTTCCAGTTCAACGCCACCGTCGCCGCCAAGGAAGCCAACAACAGCCCGGCCATCATCGGCAAGGGCACGGCCGCCGCGCCGCAGTTCGCCGCCAACGCAGCGCCGCTGACCACGCCTTACTCGCTGAGCGCCACCGCCAACAGCGGCCCGTTCGCCGCCTACGCAGCCTACGAGAAAAACGCCATCGAAACCAAACTGTGGTCGATCGGCGCGTCGTTCAAGCCGGTCAACGACCTGAAACTGATGGGTTCCTACCAGAAGCAGGACCAGGCCAGCAGCACCCTGATCAATCCTAAGACCAAGGCCTGGATCCTGGGCGCCAACTACACCGTCGGCGCCGGCATGGTGCGCTTCGGCTACGGCCAGAAGACCCCGGACAACAGCCTGGGCAACCCGGCCCTGGTCAAGACCAAGCAAACCTCGGTCGGCTACGACTACAACCTGTCGGCCCGCACCTACCTGTATGTCGATGCCTCGAACAAGAAGGCAGCTACCACGCTGAATTTCTACAGCCTCGGTATCCACCACAACTTCTAAGCCGCGCAGTCGGCAAGAACTGCCGGCGCTTGGGTTGGGGAATGACGGGCATGGGCAACCATGTCCGTTTTTTTTCGTTTAGAATGGCTATGCCTTTCCACCTTCGCCAATAAAGTACCTCAATGACTGTCCCACTGGATCACACCCTCGTCGCGCAATACCTGACCGAACACCCGAATTTCTTCGAAGAGCATGCTGAACTGCTGGGGGAAATCAAACTGGCCAGCCCGCTGACGGGACGCGCCGTGTCGCTGCAAGAGCGCCAGATGGAAGTGATGCGCGACAAGTACAAGGCGCTGGAACTGCGCATGAGCAATCTGATGCGCCTGGCGTCGGAAAACGAAGCGATCGCCAACAAGTTCCACCGCTGGACCAAGGTGTTGCTGGAAGCCGAAGATGTGGGTTCCATGCCACACGCGGTGGTCAGCGGCCTGAAGTCGAGTTTTGATGTGCCGCAGGCCACGCTGCGCATCTGGGACACCGCCCCGGACTACCTGGGCGAATGGTTCGTCAACGGCGTGTCGGAAGATGCGCGCATCTTCGCCAACAGCCTGATGGCGCCGTATTGCGGCACCAACAAGGATTTCGAAGCCGTGCGCTGGCTGGAAGACGCCACCGGCATCACGTCCACCGTCATCATCCCGCTGCGCAAGCCGGGCAACAAGAACGCCTTCGGCCTGCTGATCCTCGGCTCGTCCGACCCGGCGCGCTTCACCTCGCTGATGGCCACCGATTTCCTGGTCCACATCGGCGAAACCACCAGCACCGCGCTGGCCTGGCTGCTGGCCTGAGCGACGCCGCCATGAGCGCCGATCCCGACCGCAAACTGGCCTGGATCGACGCTTACCTGGCCCAGCTGCGCGACCAGCGCCGGCTGTCGCCCCACACCGTCAGCGCCTACGGGCGCGATCTGCACGAATTGGCCAAACTCGTGGCCGGGCTGTCCGCCGGCCAGGACTGGCAGCAAATCGACCATTTCACCATCCGCCGCCTGACCGCCAAGCTGCACGCGCGCGCCCTCGATCCCCGTTCGATCGCCCGCAAGCTGTCCAGCTGGCGCGGCTTTTTCGACTGGCTGGGCGGCCAGACCGCGCTGGCGGCCAACCCGGTGCAGGGCGTGCGCGCCCCCAAGCGCGCCAGGACGCTGCCGCGCGCGCTGTCGGTGGACGACGCCGTGCAGCTGGTGGCGCCGTCCCGCCCGCACGCCGGCGCCGCCCCCGGGCCGGCCGAGCTGTGCAACCGCGCCATGTTCGAACTGTTGTATTCCAGCGGCCTGCGGGTGTCCGAGCTGGCCGGCTTGGACTTGACCGCCGGCAAGGACGCGCTCGGCTGGGTGGCGCTGGACAACCGCGAAGTGGTCGTCACCGGCAAGGGCAACAAGCAGCGCGTGGTGCCGGTGGGCGCCGCCGCGCTCGACGCGCTGGCGGCCTGGCTCGCCGTGCGGCCGGCGCCCGCCGACGGCGGCAACGCCCTGTTCCTCAGCACACGCGGCACGCGGGTCTCGCCGCGGGTGATACAACAGCGTTTGCAGGCCCATGGCGCGGCCCACGGCGCCCCGGTGCACGTGCACCCGCACATGCTGCGCCACTCGTTCGCCTCGCACGTGCTGCAGTCCTCGGGCGACCTGCGGGCGGTGCAGGAAATGCTGGGCCATTCCAGCATCAGCTCGACCCAGGTCTACACCGCGCTGGACTTCCAGCACCTGGCCGAGGTGTACGACAAGGCCCATCCGCGCGCCAAGGTGAAATAGCGCACCCTCGTACTGACGTTGCTCAATCGGACGAATTGCTAGCCCGGGCCGAATTCCGGCATAATCGACCGGTTGCATTTCTGCATTTGATCCCCATCTAGGGTTTCCTCCTAGACCAGACTGGTAAGCACCATGGCACTGATACCGACCACCATCCTCACCGGCTTTCTCGGCGCCGGCAAGACCACGCTGCTGAACCGCATCCTGCAGGAACAGCATGGCATGCGTATCGCCGTCATCGAAAACGAGTTTGGCCAGGAAAACATCGACAATGAAATCCTGGTGCAGGACAGCGGCGAACAGATCGTGGAGATGAACAACGGCTGCATCTGCTGCACCGTGCGCGGCGACCTGATCGTCGCCCTCAGCGGCCTGGCGCAGAAGCGCGAAGCCGGCGAACTGCACTTCGACCGCGTCGTCATCGAGACCACCGGCCTGGCCAATCCCGGCCCGGTGGCGCAGACCTTCTTCGTCGACGAGGAAGTGGGCACTCACTACATGCTTGACGCCGTGGTCACGGTGGTGGACGCCCGCCACGCCATGGACCAGCTGGACCAGCACGAGGAAGCCCAGCGCCAGGTCGGTTTCGCCGACAAGCTGCTGCTGTCCAAGACCGACCTGGTCAGCGCCGACGAGGTCGCCACGCTGACCGCCCGCCTCAAGCGCATCAACCCGCGCGCACCGATCAGCACGGCCGATTTCGGCCGCGCCCCGCTGTCCGAGGTGCTGGACCTGAAGGGCTTCAACCTGAACGACAAGCTGGAACTGGACCCGGATTTCCTGGAAACCGACCAGGCCCACGACGACGACCACGTGCACGACGAGCACTGCGGCCACCATCACACGCACGACCATGGCCACCACCACGAGGAACACGGCCACAACCACCACCACGCGCACCACAGCGACGATATCGCCGCTTTTGTGTTCAAAAGTACACGCCCGTTCGACACCGCCAAGCTCGATGAGTTCCTCGGCGGCCTGGTGAATGTCTACGGTCCTCGCATGCTGCGCTACAAAGGCGTATTGTTCATGAAAGACGCCGATCGCAAGGTCGTGTTCCAGGGCGTGCACCAGATCATGGGCAGCGACCTGGGCGCCAAATGGGGAGAAAACGACGTTCGTGGCAGCAAAATGGTATTTATCGGTAAAAATCTGCCGAAAGATATCTTTATTAGCGGTTTAGAACAATGTCTGGTATAAACTATCCGGGTTTTGTGGGGATGGCTAAATAGCCACAAACTCCGGGCTGATTAATTGAAAACTCTGTCGTATCGAAGGTAAGCGAAGTTATGACCACCAAAACTAATAAATCGACCCCCGCCGCCGCCGACCGCATCCTGACCGAAGAAGAAATTCTGAAGATGGATGAAAAGGATTATATGAATCCGGCGCAAATGGCCTTTTTCAAAGCCAAGCTGCAAGCGCTTGAAAAAGAGCTGTTGAAAAATGCCGGCGAAACCACCGAACACCTGCGCGAAACCGTGCTGGTGCCGGACCCGGCCGACCGCGCCACCATCGAAGAAGAACACGCGCTGGAACTGCGCACCCGCGACCGCGAGCGCAAGCTGCTGAAAAAGGTCCAGCAATCGATCGTCGCCATCGATGGCGGCGACTACGGCTGGTGCGAAGAAACCGGCGAACCGATCGGCATTCCACGCCTGATCGCCCGTCCGACCGCGACGCTGTCGCTGGAAGCCCAGCAGCGCCGCGAACTGAAGCAGAAACTGTACGGCGATTAATTCGCGACGACGTTAAAAAAAGCACGCAGCCGCGTGCTTTTTTTTACGGCCAACCATGAGGATCAGCGTGGGACTGTTCTCCATCTTCAAGAAGACCGACGCCGCCACCCAGCCCAACCCCGGCGACGATGACGAGGCCGCGCGCCTGGCCGCCAACAGCGAGCTCGAACGCCAGCAACAGCAGGCCCGCCAGCGCGAGATCGCCCGCGCCACCGCGATGAAGATCGACGCCATCGAATCGGCGATGACCTTCGACATCTTCAACGAACCCGAACCTGCCTGGGGCAGCCAGCGCGCCGCCCGGCCCGCCCGCCCCAAAGCCGCCGCCCACGCCGACGGCGGCCCCGACACCGAGGCGCTGGCCGACATCCCCACCACCCTGCTGCTGCGCGACGACGACCTGCCGCAGCTGGCCGTGGCCGCCGAAACCGCGCCGGTCGTGGAGGAAATCGCCATCCTGTACGCCAACGGCCAGGCCGCCGTGGCCGAACAGCTGCTCAGCGCCAGCCTGGCCGACGCCAACGGCGACCGCACCGTCTGGTGGATGCTGTTCGACCTGTACCAGGTGGGCGGCCAGCGCGACCGCTTCGACAACCTGTCGATCGACTACGCCAGCACCTTCGAAACCTCGCCGCCGCCGTGGAACGCGCCGGCCGCGCTGGCCGCCGCCTCGCCCGGCTGGGCCGGCCTGACGCCGACCGAAGCCTTCGCCGGCACGCTGGACCCGCATATCGCCGCCCAGCTGGAGCGCCTGCGCCTGGCCGCCGCCGACAGCCCGCTGCTGCGGCTGGAGTTCAGCCGCGTGACGGCGGTCGAGCCGGCCGGCTGCGCGCTGCTGCTCGACGCCCTGCGCAAGCTGCAGGCCCGGCAGCGCGAGCTGATCCTGGTGGGCGCCGACGGCCTGGCCGCGCTGATACGCGACGGCATCGCCATCGGCCGCCGCGACGATACCGAGGCGCCGTGGCTGCTGCTGCTGGAACTGCTGCAACTGCTCAACCGCGAAAAGGAATTCGAGGAGACCGGCATGGACTATTGCGTCACCTTCGAAGTGTCGCCGCCATCGTTCGTGGCGCCGCACAAGGTGGCCACCGCCACGGCCCAGCGGCCGGCGGCCTCCGTTTCGGCCGCGCCCGACCGCTTCATGCTGCCGCCGCAGCTGGAGGGCCAGCTCGGCCCTTTACTCGGCCAGATCCAGCACTATGCTGATCAGTACCAGACCCTGGTGTTCGACTGCTCGCGCCTGACGCGCATCGACTACGCCTGCGCCAACCAGCTGCACGCCAGCCTGGCGCCGCTGGGCAAGAAGATCGAGTTCCGCGACGTCAACCACCTGGTGACGGCGCTGCTGCGCCTGCTGGGCTATGCCGACATCGCCCGCATCTACCCGCATAAATACTGAAACTTGCAATTTCCAGGTCCAACCCCATTTTTCAGTCTTGAAGCAGTCCGCGTCATTACTTTGAGGTAACTATGGAACAATTTCACGGCACCACCATCCTGTGCGTGCGCCGCGGCAAGCAGGTCGCGCTGGGCGGCGACGGCCAGGTCACGCTGGGCAACATCGTCATGAAGGGCACGGCCCGCAAGGTGCGCAAGGTCTACCAGGGCAAGGTCCTGGTCGGCTTCGCCGGCGGCACCGCCGATGCCTTCACCCTGCTCGACCGCTTCGAAGGCAAGCTGGAAAAACACCAGGGCAACCTGCTGCGCGCCTCGGTCGAGCTGGCCAAGGACTGGCGCACCGACCGCGTGCTGCGCCGCCTGGAGGCGATGCTGCTGGTGGCCGACAGCGAATCGACGCTGGTGATCACCGGCAACGGCGACGTGCTGGAGCCGGAAGACGGCATCGGCGCCATCGGCTCCGGCGGCACCTACGCCCAGTCGGCGGCCAAGGCGCTGGTGGAAAATACGGAACTGTCGCCGTCGGAAGTCGTCAAAAAGTCACTGACCATCGCCGGCGAGTTGTGCATCTACACCAACCTGAACCACATCATCGAGACACTGGAACCAGCATGAACATGACTCCGAAGGAAATCGTCGGCGAACTCGACAAACATGTGGTCGGCCAGGGCAACGCCAAGAAGGCGGTCGCCATCGCGCTGCGCAACCGCTGGCGCCGCCAGCAGGTGGAAGAGCCGCTGCGCCATGAGATCACGCCGAAGAACATCCTGATGATAGGCCCCACCGGCGTCGGCAAGACCGAGATCGCGCGCCGCCTGGCCAAGCTGGCCGACGCGCCCTTCATCAAGATCGAAGCCACCAAGTTCACCGAGGTCGGCTACGTCGGCCGCGACGTCGACACCATCATCCGCGACCTGATCGACATCGGCGTCAAGCAGACCCGCTCGGCCGAGATGGCCAAGGTGCGCGCCCGCGCCGAGGATGCGGCCGAAGACCGCGTGCTCGACATCCTGCTGCCGCCGGCGCGCGACTTCGGCTTCCACCAGGCCGCGCCGACCGACGCGCCGAAGGAAGGCAAGGAAGGCGACAGCACCCGCCAGACCTTCCGCAAGCGCCTGCGCCAGGGCGAGCTGGACGACAAGGAAATCGAGATCGAGCTGGCCGAGAACGGCCCGCAGATGGAAATCATGGCCCCGCCCGGCATGGAGGAAATGACCGAGCAGATCAAGTCCATGTTCTCCGGCATCGGCGGCAGCCGCAAGAAGGCGCGCAAGGTCAAGATCAAGGAAGCGATGAAGGTGCTGATCGACGAGGAAGCCGCCAAGCTGGTCAACGACGACGAGATGAAGCAGAAGGCCATCCAGAACGTCGAGCAGAACGGCATCGTCTTCCTCGACGAGATCGACAAGATCGCCTCGCGCTCGGAAGTGGGCGGCGCCGACGTCTCGCGCGCCGGCGTGCAGCGCGACCTGCTGCCGCTGGTCGAAGGCACGACCGTCAACACCAAGTACGGCATGATCAAGACCGACCACATCCTGTTCATCGCCTCGGGCGCCTTCCACCTGGCCAAGCCGTCGGACCTGATCCCTGAGCTGCAGGGCCGCTTCCCGATCCGGGTCGAGCTGGAGTCGCTGTCGATCGCCGATTTCGAGCGCATCCTGACCAGCACCGACGCCTGCCTGACCAAGCAGTACGAGGCGCTGCTGGCCACCGAGAACGTCACCATCGAATTCGCGCCGGAAGGCATCACGCGGCTGGCGGAGATCGCCTACTCGGTTAACGAGCGCACCGAGAACATCGGCGCCCGCCGCCTGTACACGGTGATGGAAAAGCTGCTGGAAGAACTGTCCTTCACGGCCAGCGAAGACAGCGGCAAGCTGATCACCATCGACGCGGCCTACGTGAACGCGCGGCTCGATGCGCTGGCGGTCAACGAAGACCTGTCGCGCTACGTCTTGTAGGGAGTCGGGGTCATGGCGAACAAGGCATTGGCGACGCGGCAGAAGATGACGATACGGGTCGAGCCGTCGCAGAAGCCGCCGCGCAATCCGGTGGCGCTGGCGGCCAAGGCGCGCGCCGGCGGCGCCGGCCCGCACGCCAAGCCGGCGGCGACCGACCGCCAGGCGGCCAAGCGCCTGCTGGCCAGGATCAGCCTGAAGCCGGATCCGGAGGAAAAGTAGGCGTCGGCGGGCGCCGGTGGTGGCGCCCGCTCTCCGCTTGTCCGGTGCCATCCCTGCTGCGAGGGACAGCGTGCCCTAGTGTCCCCCACTTCCGTCCGATGTACCACCCGATTATTCCAAGCTTTGCTTTTCACGCCATCCGGTACCGTGCTACGATACCTTTTGTTTTTTTACCAAGGCAGGGTATGAGCTCACCGGAATTGCTGCTGCAAGTCTTGCGGACCCAGATGCGGGCCGCCGGCGTCACCTACAAAATGCTGGCCGAACGGATCGCCATGAGCGAATCGAGCGTCAAGCGCATGTTCGGCCAGCAGGACATGTCGCTGTCGCGGCTGGCGCAGATCTGCAAGGCGGCCGGGGTGGCGATGGAGGACGTGCTGCGCGGCGCCGCCGACGCCACGCCGCAGGCCGACGCGCTGACGCTGACCCAGGAAAAATCGCTGCTGGCGCAGCCGCACCTGCTGCTGATGGCGATCTGCTGCCTGGGCCACTGGACGCTGGAGCAGGTGCTGGAAACCTACAACCTGACCGAGCCCGAATGCATCATGCTGCTGGCCGAGCTGGACCGGCTGGGCGTGATCGAACTCAAGCCGATGAACCGCTACCGCCTGCGCGTGTCGAACGCCTTCCGCTGGCTGCCGGACGGCCCGGTGCAGCAATTTTTCCGCGAGCACGCGGTGCACGATTACTTCGGCGGCAGCTTCGACGGCGCCGGCGAAACGCTGCTGTGCCTGCCCGCGCGGCTGTCGCTGCCCAGCGCCGAGGAACTGGTGGGCCGCATCCAGCAGCTGGCCGGCGAACTGGCGCGGCTGCACCAGAGCGACCGCAAGCTGGCGCCGCACGAGCGCGACGGCTTCACGCTGCTGGTCGGCTTCCGCTCCTGGGAATTCGCCGCCTTCACCGCGCTGCGCCGCGCTGCGCCGCCGGCGCCGTCGACAACCGCCGCTACCAGATAGGGCCGAGGAACAGATAGGCGCTGCTGTTGCCGCCCTTGGTGGTGCCGGCGCCCAGGTACAGCGGACCGAAGCGCGTATCGACCGCGAAGAAGCCGCTGGCCGCCTGGTGCAGCGAACCCCAGCGCAACGGGCTGGTCGGGCTGTACGCGCCGCCCGCCTCCAGCGAAAAGCCCAGCCGCACATCGCCGCCCAGCGCGGCCGGCATCGCGCCTATGCTGCGCGCCATCACCACCCGTCCCAGCAGCGTGCGGTCGCCGATGATGGATTGCGGCGTCGAACCCGACAGGCGCAGGAAGCCGCCCAGGTTGTTCGCCGACCCGCTGCCCTGGCTGCGCGACCATTCCGCATACACATGGCCGGCCCAGCGGTCCACATGGAAGGCTTGCAAGCCCTGCACGCTCTGGCGCGTCGGCACGGCGCCGCTGGCGCCGCTGTGCATCAGGCGCTCCCAGTCCAGCGAGAACAGCGTGCCGCGCGTCGGAAAGGCCACCGTGTCGAGGCTGTCGATGTTGAAGCTCAGCCGCTGGATGGTCTGTATCTCGCTGAGCTCGGTGCGGTCTTCCGGTATGCTCTGGTGGTACACCTGCTTCTCGCGCGACACGCCGTAGCGTATGTCGCCCCAATGGCCCAGCTGGCGCCCCAGCGCCACGCTGCCGCTCTGGCTGTTGTAGGCATAGCGCGCCTGGCGGAAGCCGGTCTCGTTGAAGATATCGACGGCCGCCGAATTGTATTGCAGCGCCGGCGCCACATACCATTGCGAACCGGCGCCCAGCGGCTGCCAGAACTGCACGCCCACCGCGCGCTCGGTGCCGACGCGGCCGACGGTGCGCAGCTCGGCGCCCCAGTCGTTCAGCGACGACAGCACATGCATCACCTTGAGCTCGAAGGCATTGTTCTCGGTGAAATCGCTGCTCAGCTCCAGGCCCACGCGCAGGCGGCTGCGCGCCCAGTCGGCCTCGGTCGGCTTGATCAGCACGCTGCGGCCATCCTTGTCGTCATGGACTTCGGTTTCCACCCGCGCCAGGTCGCCGCGGCCGAACAGCTGGTTGCCGGCCGCCTGCGCCTGCTCGTTGGTGACGAGCTGCCCGAGCTGCAGGCCGGACTGCACTTCCAGTTCCTTCGGATTGATGCGGCCGCTCGGCGCCACCTCCAGCTTGGCCAGCCGCACCGGCTGGTCTATGCCCACCGGCGCCGACAGGCGCTTGATTTCGTACGCCGCATACTGCGCCTCCGGCAACGCCAGCTTGACCAGCTGCGCGCTCATCGAGCGCACCGCCGCCTCGCCGGCCTTCATCGCACGGTCGTGGCGGGCGAAATCGAGGAAGCCGATGCCGCCCAGGTCGGGCGCGATCAGCACATCGTCGCGGCGCAGCTCCTTGAGCGAGCGCTGCACGTTCTGTTCGGTCAGGATCTGCAGCATCTGCTGCGCCACGCTGACCGCGCTGATCAACTCCTTCTCCTGCGCCAGCGGCGTGCCGACGTTGACGGCGATGATGATGTCGGCGCCCATCTCGCGCGCCACGTCGACCGGCAGGTTGCGCACCAGGCCGCCGTCCACCAGCAAGCGCTGGTTGACCCGCACCGGCGCGAACACGCCCGGCACCGCCAGCGAGGCGCGCATCGCCAGGAACAGCGGCGTGTCGTTCAGTTCCACCAGCTCGCCCGTGACCAGGTCCGAGGCCACCGAGCGGAACGGCAATTGCAGCAGGTTGACCGGCTTGTCGCGCGCGCCGTGCGGCAGCACGCGGGTCAGCGCCAGCTCCAGCGCCTCGTTGCCGGCGGCGGCCGGCGGCAGCGAAACGCCATCCAGCTTGGCGCCGAACTCGATGCGCGACGGCAGCAGCAAATCCTCCTCGCGGCGGCGATACACCAGCTCATCGCGCGGCGGACGATCCGCCACCACGGCGTTCCAGTCGGTGCGGCGCGCCAGCTGCTCCAGCTGTTCGACCGAACTGCCGGCCGCATAGGCGCCGCCGACCACGCTGCCCATGCTGGTGCCGACCACGAAGTCGACCGGCACGCGCAGCTCCTGCAGCGCGCGCAGCACGCCGATGTGGGCGAAGCCGCGCGCGCCGCCGCCGGACAGCACCAGCGCGACCTTGGGACGCGGCTTGATCGAAGCGTCAGGCGCGACCGAGGTGGCGGTCGACGTCGGGGTTTGCGCGGCGGCAGGCAGGCCGATTGCGGCCGCCAACAAAAAACCGCAGCAAAAAGCTGCGGCCAGGGTACGGGGTATGACCATGGGGATGTCCTATTGGGTGCGGTCGGAACCGGGAACGGGAGCAACGATGGTGGACGACACGCTGGACCGCTGCGGTGGCTGCGGCGGCTGTTGCGGCGGCGCCTGCGGTGTCGGCGGCGCGATCGGCGGCAGGGGTTGCTGGCCCGGGCCGGGCAGCAGCGACGGCGGCTGGCCGCCGGCCGCTGCGGCGCCAGCGCCGGTATCGGCGACCAGCTCCACGCGCTTGAGCGCCCCGCCTTCCGACAGCACCACATACTTGGGATGCACTTCCTTGACTGTCACGCCGGGCACCACCTCGCGGCCCACGCCCAGCGCCAGCGGCGGCTGGCCGTCGACCACGATGATGGCGGCGCTGTCTTCGCCGCGCGCGGCGATCACGCCCCTGAGCTGGTAGTTGCTGACGGCGGCGACGGTGATCTGGCCGCCGAACAGGCCCTTGGCGGCCTCGATGTTCAGGGCCATGGGGGCCTGCTGCGGCGGCGCGGCGATGGCGCGCTGCTGCGGCTTGAACAACTGCAGTCCCCAATAGGCCAGCGAGGCCGACAACAGCACCACGGCAAGAACGGTAACGACTAATGGCAAACGCTTCATGATTCTCTTGCTTCCTCTGTCAGCGTACCAGCTGATTGATTTCGATGATAGGCATCAGCACCGCCAGCACGATCAGCAGCACCACCACGCCCATCGCCAGGATCAGCGCCGGCTCCAGCAGGCCGGCGATGGTCAGCGTGCGGCGTTCCAGGTCGGCTTCCTGCGCGGCGGCGGCGCGGTCCAGCATGGCCGGCAGCTCGCCGGTGATTTCGCCGGCGCGGATCATGTGGATCAGCATGGGCGGGAAATGCTTTTGCGCCGACAGCGAACGCGCCAGGCTCACGCCCTCGCGCACGGCGTCGCTGGCCTCGCCCACCAGCTCGCGCATGGCGACGTTGGACAGCGTATCGCGGCTGGTCTCCAGCGCGCGCAGTATCGGCACGCCGGAACCGGTGGTGATCGCCAGCGTGCTGGCGAAGCGCGCCGTGTTCAGGCTGCGCTCGAATTTTCCGTACAGCGGCGCGGTCAGCAGCCAGGTGTGCCAGCGCCGCTTCAGCGCCGGATTCTGCAGCGCCCGGCGCCACATGAACCACGCGCCCACCAGCAGGATCGCCACCACGATGCCGTAGTTGCGCACGAAGTCAGACACCGCCAGCATGACGATGGTCAGGATGGGCAGCTTCTGCTTGGTGTTGGCGAACACCGAGACGATCTGCGGCACCACGTAGGTCAGCAGGAAGATCACGATGGAAAACGCCACCACCGTCACGATGGCCGGATAGGTGAAGGCCAGCCGCACCTTCTGGATCAGGGCGTTGCGGCGCTCGATGTAGTCGGCGAGGCGCGACAGCACGCGCGACAGCTGGCCGATCTGCTCGCCGGAAGCCACCAGCGCGCGGTAGATCTCGGCGAAGTCGCGCGGATGCCGTCCCAGCACGTCGGACAGCGCGGCGCCGCCTATCACTTCGGAGCGGATCGAGGCGATCAGGTCGCGCATATAAGGACGTTCGGCCTGCTCCAGCAAGGCGGTGAAGGCCTGCTCCAGCGGCAGCCCCGCCTCCAGCAGGCTGGCCAGCTGGCGCGTGAACAGCGCCAGCTCGGTGGCCGACAGGCGCTCGCCGAAGCCGCGGCTCTTGGTCACGCCGGCGGCGTCGACCTGCGCGGCGATGGCGTCCACCTTGAGCGGCACCAGGCCTTGCGTGCGCAGCTCGGAGCGGGCCGAGCGCGCGCTGTCGGCATTGAGCACGCCCTTCTTGGTGGCGCCGCCGGCGTCGACGGCTTCATAACGGAATGCGGGCATCGTCGGTCGCCTAGTCTTTGGTCACGCGCAGCAGTTCGGCCTGCGTGGTGATGCCGGCGGCCAGCCAGCGCTCGCCGTCTTCGCGCATGGTCTGCATGCCGCCCGCCACCGCCGCCGTCTTGACCTCGGCCTCGGAAGCGCGGTTGTGGATCTGCGCGCGGATCTGCTCCGTGGTCTGCAGGAATTCGTAGACGCCGACCCGGCCCTGGTAGCCGGTATGGCCGCAATGCTCGCAGCCCACCGCGTGCCACTGCTGGCCGTCGAAGCTCTTGCAGCTGCCGCACAGTTTGCGCACCAGCCGCTGCGCCAGCACGCCCAGCAGCGACGACGACAGCAGGAAGGGCTCGATGCCCATGTCCAGCAATCGCGTGACGGCGGCGGCGGCGTCGTTGGTGTGCAAGGTCGCCAGCACCAGGTGGCCGGTCAGCGAAGCCTGCACCGCGATCTGCGCGGTTTCCAGGTCGCGGATCTCGCCGATCATGATCACGTCCGGATCCTGGCGCAGGATGGCGCGCAGCGCCTTGGCGAAGGTCATGTCGATGCGCGGGTTGACCTGGGTCTGGCCGACGCCGTTCAAGTCGTACTCGATCGGGTCTTCCACCGTCATGATGTTGGTGGTGGCGGCGTTCAGCAGCGACAGCGCGGCGTACAGCGTGGTGGTCTTGCCGGAGCCGGTCGGCCCCGTCACCAGCACGATGCCGTGCGGCTGGTTGATCAGCGCATCGAACTGCGGCAGCATCGCCTCGCTCATGCCCAGGTGGTTCAGGTCCAGCCGGCCCGCTTCCTTGTCCAGCAAACGCAGCACCGCGCGTTCGCCGTGGCCGGTCGGCAGCGTCGAGACGCGCACGTCGACCGGCTTGCCGCCGATGCGCAGCGTGATGCGGCCGTCCTGCGGCAGGCGCTTCTCGGCGATGTCCAGCTGCGCCATGATCTTGATACGCGAGATCAGCGAACCGTGGATGGCCTTGCGCGGACGGACCACGTCGCGCAGCGAACCGTCGACGCGGAAGCGCACCACCGAGGTCTGCTCGAACGGCTCGATGTGGATGTCCGATGCGCTGTCGCGCAGCGCCTGCGTCAGCAGCGCGTTGATCATGCGGATCACCGGCGCGTCGTCCGACGATTCCAGCAGGTCCTCGATGGCCGGCACGTCCTGCAGCAGCTTGGTCAGATCGAGGTCGGCGTCGAATTCCTCGGCCACCATCGAGGCGTTGCCGCCCGAGCTGGCGTAGGCCGCGGCGATGGCGGTTTCCAGGTCGGCGCGCGGCATGCTCTTGAGCTGGACGCGGCCGAAACGGCGCGACACTTCGGCGATGGCGGCCGGCGCGGTGGCGCCGCAGACCAGCACGTCCACCGTGTGTTCGGCTTCGTCGCTCTGCTGCGCCAGCACGACGAAGTCGCGGGCGAAGGCGTAAGGGAGGAGATTGCTCATATCACTTTTGCTTGGCTGGTTCGGCGGCGCCAGGCTCGCGCAGCGGTATCGGCGAGGACGGCAGCGGACGCGCCATCGTCGTGCCGCCGACCGGCGCGCCGTCCTTCAGCACCGGCAGCGTCGGCTGGCCATAGTCCTTGACCAGGATGCTTTCCGGCGGCTGGATCGCGTCCTGCTGCGCGCGCATGTAGTCGTAGCGGTCGCTCGCCAGCGAAGTGCTCTGCTCCTTGTTGCGGATCACCACGGGGCGCAGGAACACCATCAGGTTGGTTTTCTTGCGGCTGCGGTTCTGGTACTTGAACAGATTGCCCAGCACCGGAATGTCGCCCAGGCCGCGCACCTTGTTCACGCCGTCGCCTTCGGTGTCTTCGATCAGGCCGCCCAGCACGATGATCTGGCCGTCGTCGGCGATGACGTTGTTCTCGATCACGCGCTTGTTGATGGTGATGCCGGCGGTCGCCGTCAGCGTGGTCTTGTCGACGCTCGACGTCTCGTGATAGATCGCCAGCTTGACCGTGCCGCCCTCGGAAATCTGCGGACGCACTTTCAGCGTCAGGCCCACTTCCTTGCGGTCGATGGTCTGGAACGGATTGTTGTTGGTGCCGGAGGTGGTGGTGAACTGGCCGGTCAGCACCGGCACGTTCTGGCCGACCGAGATGGTGGCCAGCTCGTTGTCGAGCGTGATCATGTTCGGCGTCGACAGCACGTTGGCGTTGCCGTCCGATTCCAGCGAGCGCGCCAGCGCGCCCAGTCCCAGGCCGCCGGCGACCTGCTTGAACACGCCGATGGTCAGGCCTGCGCCCGGCAGCGCCGGGCCGCTGGTGCTCGCGGTGCCCTTGTTGAGCAGCTGGGTGGCCAGCGTGCCGATGTTGTTGCCGCCGCTCGAATACGACTGCAGGCCGCCGACGCGGTAGGTGCTGTTCTCGTTGCCGGTCGCGCCGACCCACTGCACGCCGAACTCGGACGCCTTGTCGGACGAGACTTCGACGATCAGCGATTCGATGTAGACCTGCGCGCGGCGCACGTCGAGCATGTCGATCACGGCGCGCAGGTTGCGGTACACCGATTCCGGCGCGGTGATAATCAGGGTGTTGGTGGTGGAATCGGCCTGGATGTAGCCGGCCGTGCCGCCGCCGCCGCCCGGCGTCTGGCCGGTGCCGGTCAGCAGCGGGTTGGTCGGGCCGCTGCTGCTGCCGGCGCCGCTGCTGTTGCCGCCGAAGCCGCCGGTATTGCTGCTTTGCCCGCCCTGCCCCTGGCCCTGGGTCAGGCCGCCCTGGCCGCCGCCGCTGACGCCGGTGGCGTTGGGCGCCGAGGTGTCGCCCGACACCACCGAGCGCAGCGTCTGCGCCAGCTTGGCCGCTTCCGCGTTCTTCAGGTAGACCACGTGGACGTTGCCCAGTTCCTGGGTCGGCTGATCGAGCTTGGCGATCAGCGACTTGGCCAGGTTGGAGCGGGCCGCCCACGGCGCCCGCAGCACCAGCGAATTGGTGCGCGGATCGGCCAGCACGCTGACCTTGCCCGCGTCGCCGGCGCCGGCGCCGGAGTCCATCAGTTTGTTGACCATGGCCGCCAGGTCGCTGGCGATGGCGTAGCGCACCGGGATCACATCGAGGTCGGCGACGGCCGGCGCGTCCAGCGCGGCGACGATCTTGGCCAGGCGCTTGACGTTGTCGGCGTAGTCGGTGACGACCACGGTGTTGTTGCCCGGGTTGGCGTTGATGGTGTTGTTCGGCGAGATCAGCGGACGCAGCACCGTCACCACGTTGGCCGCCGACTCATAGTTCAGGTGGAAGATCTGGCTGACGATCTGGTCGCCCTTGGCCGAGGCCTGGCTGGCGCCGACCTGGGTCGGTCCGGCCTGCAGCTTGGCGTCCGCTTCCGGCACCACCTTGGCGTAGCCGTCGCCGCTGACCACAGCATAGCCCTGCAGGCGCAGCGCGGAAGTGAGCAGGCCGAAGGCTTGCGATTTGGTGACGGGCTTCTCCGACACCACCGTCAGCGTGCCTTTGACGCGCGGGTCGATGACGAAGGTGATGTTGGTGTAGTGGCCGACCGCCTTGATCACCGACTCGATGTCGGCGCCGACGAAGTTCAGCGCGGCGTCGTCGGCCGCGGCGTGGGCAGCAAGCGGCAGCATGGCCAGCAAGGGGGCGACGACCGGCGCCACGCTGGTTGCGCAGCACAGCATCGCGCCCGCGCTCAGGCGGCGCAGCGCGGGAAGATTGGATTTGCTCACGGACTGTTTTTTCATTGTCTGAACTTTTATCTGAACTTAGTGGAACTCTAAAGCGATGATGTTGCGCTCACTATTCGGTTTGCGCTGGCCCAGCAAATTCAACAGGTTGGCCAGCTGCTCCTCAAATCCTTTTGCTGCCTCGGCCTGCCCGGAAAACTGCAGGCGGCCGTTATTCAGGTTGCCGGTCCCGCTCAACAACAGCGGTCCCTTGACGGACTTCAGCGTCAGCGCCGCCGACTGGCCATGCCAGTCCAGCGCCAGCGCATAGCTGCCCAGCGGCCGCACCGACGACAGCCGCGAAGCCATGTCCGTCATCTCCAGCGTGGTGCGGCCGTTGATCGTCGCCTGGCGGTCGACCAGCGCCAGCTCCAGCGCGGTCCACGACAGCCGCATCGTGCCGCTGGGCGCCACCGTGTTCAGCGGCGCGCCCAGTCCGGCCAGGCCTTCGGCCGGCAGCAGCAGCGCCGACGGACTGAGTTGCCATTGCGACCAGCTGCCCTTGAAGGTCAGCGGCTGCGCCAGCGCTGCGCTGTTCTCCAGCTGCAGGTCGACCATGCCGACCAGCGCCAGCGGCGAAATCTTCCAGCTGAAACGGCCCGGCAGCAAGGGCGTGACCGGGCTGTTGCCGCCGGCCGCGCCGCCGATAAAGGCCGAACCGCGCCACAGCGTACCCTGCGCGTCTCCCAGCGTCAAACGGCCTCCCGTGCGCTGCTCCACCAGGGATCCCAGCCAGGCCGCCGGGAAGAACACCGCCAGCGTCGCCGCCACGCTCAGCGCGACGGTCAGCAACCATAGCACGGCGCGCTTCATGGACAGCCTTTTTGCGTCATTGGCCGCTCGCATTCTGGCGCAGCGTCAGCGTGGCGTTGACCATGCCGGCGGTATCCTGCGCGCTGATGTTCGCTTCCGACACGGCGATGCGGCTTTCGGTGCGGATCGCGTCCAGCCAGACGATCAGGCCCGGGAAGGGCACGCCGTTCAGCTGCAGCTTGGCGTATTCGCCGGTGACGGCCACCGATTGCGCCGTCAGGCCGCGCGCGGCCAGGCCGGTGTTGAGCATCTCGCGCGTCATCGGCGCCGGGGCGATGGTGTTCTGGCCGCGCAGCGCGGCCGCTTCCAGTCCCAGCGCCTGCAACTCGGCCGCCTGCTGGCGCAGCTCCGGCAGCGACTTGCGCAGCTTGGCGCCGCCGTCCAGCGCCGGCGCGACCAGCAGCGAATAAAACAGCGCCAGTCCCAGCACGGCGCCGCCGACGCCGAGGAACTTGCGTTCCTGCTCGGTGCGCTCGATCCAGAAGGCCGAGGCGCGGGCGCGGTAGTCTTGTATGGTTTGGGTCAGCTTGCTCATGATTTTCCTCCGCCCGCGCCGTTCAGCGGACGTATTTGCCAGGTGCCCGGCGTCGCTTCCGACAGGTCCAGCTTGCGCGCCGCCAGCGCGGAGCGCAGCTGCGCCAGCGCGCCCGCGTCGACGGTGTTGGGCTTGACCTTGATCTGCAATGCGCGCTCGCGGTACTCCAGCGTGGCGATGATGTCCTTGCGCGGCAACACGCCCAGCGCTTCCCCGAGGGCGGCGCTGAGCGCGGTGAATTCATCGGCGGCCGGCTGGCCGCCGTCGGCCTTGGCCAGCGAGATATTCTTGCGCATCTGCGCGGCCGGGTCGAGTATCACCGCCTCCTTGGGATAGGCGGCCTTGAATGTCTGCAGCATGGACAGGCTGATGGCGGAGGCCTCGCGCTTGAGGCGCAGCCATTCGATGTTCAGGCCCGCCACGTTGACCAGCAGCGCCAGCAAGGCGATGCGCAGCGGCCAGCGCCAGCGCTGCCACTGGCGCGCGTTGGCGCCGCTGGCGCCCAGCGCCGGCGCCAGGTCCAGCCCCGCAGTGCGCGAGGCGGCCACCCAGTGTGCCCAGTGGTCTTCCATCAGCGTGATGCCATGGCCGGCTTCGATGCCCGCCACCAGCGGCGCGAACTGCGCCATCTGCGGCGGCGCCAGGTACAGCGTGACCGGCTCGTCGCCCGCCATCGCCCGCAGCGTCTGTAGCGCGGCCTGCGGCTGCGCCGGCAGCGTCAGGCCCAGGCCCATGGTCTGCGACTGGCGCAGTATCAGTTCGAAACCGCTGTCGCCGGTGCTCAGCGCGGCCGAGACGGAGCCCGGCTGGAACGGCAGGCACAGTTGCGCCGGCAGCACCGAGACGTGGTGCGCGCCCTGCGCCAGCAGCGCCTTGACCAGCACCTCGATCCAGCTGCGCTGCACCACCGCCACCGTGCGGCCGCCTTCGGCGTCGGCCGGGCCGGCCGCCAGCACGCAGTCGGCCGGATCGCCCAGCACCTGTTCTTCCACCAGCGCCGGCAGCGCGGCCTTCAGGCGCGCGGCCGACAAGGGTGGCGCCACCACGCGCAGCAGGGTGACGTCGGCGGCGGCCAGCAGCAGCACCACGCGCCGCGAGGAAGCCACCAGGTCCGCCAGGTTGCCCAGCGCGGACGCGCCCTGTTGCAGCAGATTGCCGCCGTCGCCCACCAGCGCGAACGGGCAGGTCTGGGCCGCGCCGCTGTCGACGCTGGCCTTGGCCGGATAGCGGATAAGTAGTGTAGTCAAAGGGTCTCGCTTTCGTTCACGCTGTCGTACATAGCTGTTCTAATTTTCCCGTATCCAAACCACCGTCGTGATGCCGTTGCCCGCCCGCTCCAACAGCGACTGCGTGTCCAGCGCCGCCCGGTCCAGCCTTACCCGGCTGTAGGCCAGGAAGTAGCTGCTCTTGACGTCGTAATCCACCATCGGCTTCGTGCCGGCCGTTATCTGCGGCAGCGCATCGAAGATGGCGGTGGTGCGGTAATAGGCGCGCTTGCGCGCGTTCACCATCGCCGCCGCCTCCGACACCGACATCTTGTCTATCATCGCCGACATCAACTCGGCCGGCACGGTATTCACGTTCAACTTCGTATTACGCACGGGCAGGATGATGACGAAATCGCGCAGCTGCTCTATCGTTTGCGGCGTAAAGCCGCTCACCGCCAGCAGGTCCTCGACCCGCAGCAGGCCGATCGTCTTCGCCGGCACGCTTGGCTGCCCCTGCTGCGGCGGCTGCACCGACTGCCCATCCGCCACCAGCTTCGCCACCGCCTGCGCCAGCGACGGATCGAGCCGCAGATTGGTCAGCAGGCGTTCGAACACCGTCACCTCCACCGGCTTCGGCTTGCCGTTCTCGGCCAGATTGGCAAGATTGTAACGCGACTGCGCGTCTATCATCTTGCCGGACAGGGTGGCGTTGAAATTTTCCGCCTCGGCGCGTTCGCGTTCGATGTAGTCGTCCAGCCGCGTTTCCTCCAGCGGTGTGGCCCAGATGCCGCCCGGCTGCGTGTATGCCTGCTGCGAGTCGAGATAGTCCTGGTACAGCACCAGCCGGCTCAGGTCCAGCGCGCCGCGCACGATCCAGCGGGTCTGCAGCTGCAGGCGCTGGTTCTCCATCGAGCGCACCTGCACCTGCTGCTGCCAGAACAGGCTGGCGACGATCGTCACCGCCAGCGTCGTCAACAGCAGCGCCGTGACGACGGCCACGCCGCGCTGGCGCCGCCGCATCACAGCGCCCCCAGCAGGAAGGATTTAATCATCGGCACTTCCTGGCCGTCGAGCACCATCGACACCTCAAGGCCGCTCGGCACGCCGGCGGCGGCAACGGCGGCGGGTGCGGCAGGCGCCGGCATCACCCCGGCCGCCTGCACCCAGCCCTGGTTCGTCCAGAAGCGCATCGCCATGCGCTGCACGCCCGATTGCAGCGCCACGCTGGCGGCCGGATCGAGGTCGCTGTTGGCGGCCTCCCACAACGCGTCCAGCTGCGCCAGGTCGCGCGTGCCGGCCGATTCGCGCCGCGTCAGCACGCCGTCGCGCACGCGGTAGGACACCACCTGCAAGCGCGTGGCGTCGTTCTCGGCCAGCACCAGGCGCACCAGCGTGATGCGGTTGTCTTCGGCGCGCAGCAGCGCGCGGGTGCCGATCAGCGTCTGCGGCGCCAGGTTGGCGCTGTCGCTTTGCAGCTGGGCGAAGGCCAGTTGCAGGCCGCGCGTCTGCTCCATCTGCGCGGTCAGCGCGCCGCGCGAGCGGATGATGCCATCCAGCCCGCGCCAGCCCAGCACCGCGACGATGGCCAGGATGGAAATCGCCACCAGCAGTTCGATCAGCGTGAAGCCGCGCGCGCGGCGCAAGCGGTGCAAGCGGCGCGTCATTGATTCAGTACCAGTTGGACCAGCTTGATGATGCGGCGCTCCGGCGCGGCCTGGTCGTAGACGCTGACCTCCACCCGGCGGAAGCGCGGATTGGGGCTGGCGATCACTTCCTCTTCGCACATCAGCTTCATGTCGCCCTGCGGGCATTCGAAGGTCTGCTTGCCGACCGCCGGGAACTGGCGCGTCAGGCGCAGCTGCACCAGGCGGTTCTCGGCCGACCAGGTGGCCATCATGGCGCTGCGCAGGCCGCTGCTGTTGGACGCCAGGCTGCCGACCGCGCGCAGCGATGCGCCCAGCGCGGTGCCGACGATGACCAAGGCCACCAGCACTTCCAGCAAAGTAAAGCCGCGTTGTCGGGATGTGCGCATCTAGTCCACCGTGAAATGGCCGATGCCGTCGGCGCGGATGGCGACGCTGGCGTCGCCGCCGCTGAGGGTCAGCACGAAAGGTTTGTCGACCGGCTCGCGGCCGAAGACGATGCGCAGGTTGGCCGACGGCACGCTGGGCGGTGGGTCCAGTATCAGCGTGACGGGGGCGTGCTTGAATTCGCGTTCGCGCAGCAGGTCGTCCTGCACCACCAGGTCCCATTGCTTGTCGTTGCGGATCAGGAAGCGGTAGCCGTCGGTGCCCGCCTCGAAGGCGATCTGGCGGTTGCGCACGATGGCCTCGTCGCGCGCCAGCTGCAGCAGCAAGGCGACGCGCTGCGCATCCTCACGCAGGAACTGCTTCTGGCCCGGCAGCGCGTTGAGCGACACCAGGCCCAGCGTGATGCCCAGGATGACCATCACCACCAGCAGTTCGATCAGCGTGAAGCCACGCCCGCGGCCGGCGCGCATGAGCCGTGGTCCCCGTGCGATCAGTTGTCCCAGGAGCCGATGTCGGCGTCATCGCCGGTGCCGCCCGGGGCGCCGTCGGCGCCATAGGAGAACACGTCGATCTCGCCCTTGATGCCGGGCGACAGGAACTGGTATGGATTGCCCCAAGGGTCTTTCGGCATTTTTTCCAGGTAGCCGCCGGCTTTCCAGCCGCTGGCGGCCGGGCCGGCGGTCGGCTTGGTCAGCAGCGCCTGCAGGCCCTGCTCGGTGGTCGGGTAGCGCTGGTTATCGAGTTTGTACAGCTTCAGCGCCTGCATCACGGTGGCGATATCGACCTTGGCGGCGGCCACTTTCGACTCGCCGGTGCGGCTGAGCAGCTTGGGCACGACCAGCGCGGCCAGCACACCCATGATGACCACCACCACCATGATTTCAATCAGCGTGAAGCCGCGCGCGGCGGCGCGGCGAGGGATGGAGAGTTTTTTCATATTCGATAACAAATTTAAATGAGTGCAGAGTATAAGGCCGAATCGGTGCCAGCGACACCCCAATACGATTTTTGCGCCGGGAGGCTTAACCAGGGCTTAACCGGGCGCTCCGCGCGCCCGGCTTTTACCGCGTTTTACGTGGCTCAGTCGCGCTGGCGGGCGGTGGCGTCGATACGGCGCAGCGCGCCGTCGTTGCCGCCGCCGTTCATGTCCGCCACGGCCGGGGAGGTTCTGGCGGCCTGCGGCGCATCCTTGACGAAGGGTGCGATGCCCAGCGCGGCGTCGATCTCCTGCGGATAGATGACGTAGCCGCGCGTGATCACCGCCGACACCTTGCGCAGGTCGGCGATATCCCTGGTCGGGTCGCCGTCCACCAGCACCAGGTCGGCCAGCTTGCCGGCCGCGATGCTGCCGCGGTCATTGCTGGTGCGGGTGTAGCGGGCGCCGTTGCGGGTGGCCACCTGCAAGGCCTGGGCCGGCGTCAGGCCGGCCTTGACCAGCAGCGCCAGCTCCGAATGCAGCGTGAAGCCGGGGATGTCGTCGGTGCCGGCGACGATGGGCACGCCGGCCTTGTACATGATGCCGACGAATTCCACCATCTTGGCGTAGGACTTCTGGTAGCGCTTGAGGGTGGCGTCGCCCTCGATCTTCATGCCGCCCACGGCGAAGCTGCGCGCCACGTCCGGCGGCATGTTGGCGGCGAAGGCGGCGTATGGCAGGTTGACGTCGCCGTCCTTCTGCTGGATGAAGGCGAAGGCCGACATGGTCGGGTCGATCGAGATCTGCTTCCTGGCCAGGCCGGCGACGAAGTCCTTGAACGGCTTGGAGTTGAAATCCATGTCGGCGACTTTTTCAGCCGGCAGCAGGAAGCGGTTCAGGTTGCGGGTTTCGGTGTCCGGCTTGACCAGGAAGTTCAGCAGCACCTGGTTGATGTGCTGGATTTCGTCGTAGCCGGCGTCCAGCGCTTCCTGCGCGCGCAGGCCGGCCGGGATGTGGCCGGACACGCGCATGCCGCGGCTGTGCGCATAGGCCACGGTGTCTTTCAGGATGGCTTTCGGGAAGGAGTTGTAGATCTTCAGCTGCGGATAGCCGCGCTGCGCGTACCAGTCCACCGCATCCTTGGCGCCTTGCAGATCCTTGATGACGAAGCCGTTGTTGGCGCTGAACGGGCTCTCGCCTTCGAGGAAGCCGGCCGGCACCACCTGCGGCGCCAGCAGCTTGCCGGCGGCGGTTTCGTCCAGCATCGCCTGCAGCTGCTTGTTGTCGTTGCCCATGTCGCGCACGCTGGTGACGCCGGTCGACATGTTCAGCGCGCCGGACCAGCGGTCGACGTGGCCGTGCATGTCGAACAGGCCAGGCAGCACGATGCGGCCGGCGGCGTCGATGGTGTTGTCGGCGCCGCGCGACGGCGAGCCGGCCGGCAGCACGGCGGTGATGCGGCCGCGCAGCATGTAGATGTCGGACGGTGCGCCGACGGTGGCCTTGTCGCTGTCGAACACGCGGGCGTTGCGCACCAGGGTCACGCCGCTCAGCGGATGCTGCAGCTTGGCGGCCAGGCTTTCCAGCATCTTGCTCTCGGCCTGCTTCTGGCGCGCGGCCAGGGCCGGGGCGGCGCCCTGCCAGCCCTCTTCCAGCATGTTGGCGAAGCCGGGGATGATCACGCCGAACAGGCGCGGGGCGGCGCCGGAGGTGGCCCAGTAGAACGCCGGCGACAGGCCGACGCCGGTCTGCGCCACCAGCTGCACGGTTTGTTTGGCGCCGGTGGCGCTGCTGATCTCCAGCGTATCGAGCACGGTCTGCGACAGCGTGCCCGATGGCAGCAGCGCCAGCTTGTGTTCCGGCGCGGCGGCCAGCGCGGTGATGTAGGCCGAGACGATCTCGAAGGAGCTGTTGAGCGGCAGGTAGCCGGCCGGGCCGCTGACGGCCTTGCTGCCCTGCTCCGAGGTCGACTTCCACTCGGCCTGGCCGCCCTTGCGTTCGAAGCGCTCGTCGACCACGGCGCCGAAGGTGGAGTTGCCCTTGACGCTGTATTCGGTCATCAGGCCGTCGGCGCCCATGCGGAACTGCTCGGTGAGTTCCGGGCCGCGGCCGTTGTTCTTGTAGATGAAGCGCACCTTGGTCAGGCCGTCGTCCTGGTGCTCGGCCACCTGCTCGCCGATCTGCTTGCCGTTTTCGGCGATGATCAGGTACTTGGTGGTGGTGGCTGCCTGCGCAGCGAATGCCGCGGCCAATGCCAGCGGCAGTACAGCGTATCGTTTCATCGACCAGCGTTTCATCAACAAGACCTTCTCCTCGGGTTAGTTTTTTTTCGTCGCGCAGACCGGGCAATCGCCGTTGCGCCCCACCGCTATGCTGGTCCACTCCATGTGCAGACCGTCCAACATCAACAGGCGCCCGGCCAGCGAGGCGCCCACGCCCATCAACAGCTTGAGCGCCTCCGCCGCCTGCATCGCGCCCACCACGCCCACCAGCGGCGCGAACACGCCCATGGTGGAACAGGCCACGTCTTCAAATTGCTGGTCCTGCGGGAACAGGCAGGAATAACAGGGCTGCGCGCCGCCGCGCGGATCGAACACGCTGACCTGGCCGTCGAAGCGTATCACCGCGCCGGACACCAGCGGCTTGCCCAGCGCGACACAGGCGCGGTTGACGGCGTGGCGGGTGGCGAAGTTGTCGGTACAGTCGAGCACCACGTCGGCCTGCGCGACCAGTTCGGCCAGGCGGGCGTCGTCCACGCGTTCGTTCAGCGCGGTGACGGTGATGTCGGGATTGATCTGCTGCAGCGTGATGCGCGCCGAGGCGGCCTTGGACTGGCCGACCCGCTCCGTGGTGTGGGCGATCTGGCGCTGCAGGTTGGTGAGGTCGACGGTGTCGTTGTCGACCAGCGTGATGTGGCCGACGCCGGCCGAGGCCAGGTACATGGCGGCCGGCGAACCAAGGCCGCCGGCGCCGATCACCAGCGCCTGCGCGGCCAGCAGCTTCTGCTGGCCTTCGATGCCGATTTCGTCGAGCAGGATATGGCGCGAATAGCGCAGCAGTTGCGTGTCGTTCATCGTCCTGGGCCGGCGGCGGCGCGCGCCGTTACTGGGTAAGGGGTTGTTTCAAGGCGGGCTTTTTGTCGCCGGCCTTGGGTTTGACGTCGGGCTTGACGGCGGGTTTGGCGGCGCCCTTGTCGACGCTTTTTTCCGCCTTGCTGTCCGACTTGATCTCGCCGACGTCGCCGCCCGGGGCCGGCGTCGCCTCCACTTTCGACAGCTTGACCGGCAAGCCCTTGAAATGGTTGATCGCCTGCGCCAGCTGGAAGTCGTCCTTGGAGCCGAATTCCACCGGCTTGGCTTTTTTGGCCGCGCTGGCCAGGCGCTGCTCGTCTTCCAGCTCGTCGCGCTGCGCGCTCAGGGCCTTCTGCACGGCGCCGTCGCCGGCCGGATCCTTGTCGTTGTTCAGGTGCTTTTGCAGGTCGGATTCGCGCAGGCGCAGGCTGTTCAAGCCGTCGCCGTCGGCGGTCTCGTCGACCATCAGGTCCGGCACGATGCCGCGCGCCTGGATCGAGCGGTTATGCGGCGTGTAGTAGCGCGCCGTGGTCAGCTTGACGGCGGTGTCGGCGGTCAGCTGGCGCAGCGTCTGCACCGAGCCCTTGCCGAAGGTCTGCGTGCCCATGATGGTGGCGCGCTTGTAGTCCTGCAGCGCGCCGGCGACGATTTCCGAGGCCGACGCCGAACCGGCGTTGACCAGCACCACCATCGGCACGTCCTTCAATGCCGCCGGCAGCTTGGCCAGCGGGTCGCCCTTGCCGCGCACCGCGTAGAACTCGCTGCGGCCGTAGAAGGTCTGCTTGGAGTCGAGCAGCTGGCCGTTGGTCGAGACGATCACCGAGTCCTTGGGCAGGAAGGCGGACGAGACGCCGATCGCGCCCGGCACCACGCCGCCCGGATCGTTGCGCAGGTCCAGCACCAGGCCCTTGATGTGCGGGTCTTGCGCGTACAGGGCGGTGATCTTCCTGGCCATGTCCTCGACGGTCGGCTCCTGGAACTGCGAGATGCGCAGCCAGGCGTAGCCCGGCTCGACGATCTTGGCCTTGACGCTCTGGACCCGGATTTCCTCGCGCAGGATGCTCAGGATGACGGGCTTGTCCTCGTCCTTGCGGCTGATGGTGATGGTGACTTTGGAGTGCGGCTCGCCGCGCATCTTCTTGACGCTTTCGTCCAGCGACAGGCCCTTGACCGGCGTGCCGTCGATGCGGGTGATCAGGTCGCCGGTCTTGACGCCGGCCTTGAAGGCGGGCGAATCCTCGATCGGCGAGACCACCTTGATGTAGCCGTCCTCCATGCCGACCTCGATGCCGATGCCGACGAACTTGCCGGCGACGGTCTCGCGCATTTCGCGGAAGGCTTTCTTGTCGAGGTAGACCGAGTGCGGGTCGAGCGAGGACACCATGCCGGAGATGGCTTCCGTCAGCAGCTTCTTGTCGTCGACGTTTTCGACGTAGTCGGTCTTGATCAGGCCGAACACGTCGGACAACTGGCGCAGCTCTTCGAGCGGCAGCGGCGAGCCGGTGACTTTTTGCGCGATGGCGGAAAACTGCAAGGAGACGGCGACACCAGCCACCATACCCAGGCCGATCAGGCCGATGCTCTTGACTTTGTTGCCCATTTTTTCCGCGAACCTTAAAACTTGACCCAGCCAGCCGGATCGAATGCTGTGCCCTGATGGCGAAGCTCAAAGTATAGCCCCGATTCTTCGTTACCGCCGCTGTTACCTGCACTGGCGATCGAGTCTCCGGGTTTGACGGGGTCGCCCACGCGTTTCAGCAGCGACTCGCAATAGCCGTAGATGCTCCAGTACTGGCCGCCGTGGTCGACGATGATCATATTGCCGAAGCCGCGCAGCCAGTCGGAGAAGATCACCTTGCCGCCGGCGACGGCGCGGATCTCGGCGCCTTCGCCGGTGCGGATGAACACGCCCTTCCAGGTCGGTCCCTCGCCGCGCTTGGTGCCGAACTTGGCGGCGATCTTGCCGCTGACGGGGGCGCGCAGCTGGCCCTTGAGGCTGACGAACGGCGCGCCGGACGGCACCGACGGCGCCAGCGCGATGTCGGCCGCCCTGGCCGCAGGCTTGGATGGCTCCTCGTCGCGCGGCGCCGGTCTGGCCGGCTCCACCGCTTTCGGTGGCGGCTGTTGCGCCACTTTCGGCTCGTCGGCGTCGATGGCGTCGGGCTTGGTCGGCACCGGCTTGATGGTGCCGGACTTGGCGGCGTTGGCCTTGGCCAGGCGCTGGCGTTCGGCTTCGGCCGCCTTGGCCTTGGCCAGCGCGCGCGCTTCGGCGTCGGCCTTGGCTTTGGCCTCCGCGCGGGCGGCGGCCAACTGCTCCTGGCGTTTTTTCTCGGCAGCGGCGGCGATCGCCTGCTCCTGGATCAGCTTGCCCAGCTTGTCGACCAGGCCGGTCAGGCGCTGTTCGTCGCGCTCGACGTTGCCGGCTTCCTTGCGCTGGGCCGCCAGTTTTTTCGACAGCGAGGCCAGCAGCGCGGCGCGGCGGGTCTTTTCCTGCTCCAGCCTGGCCTTCTGCTCCATTTCCTCGGCGGCGATTTCCTGCAGCTCGTCCTTGGCGTTCTGCGCCTCGGCCTGGTTGACCTCGACCGCCTTCAGGTTGGCGCGCAGCGAGTCGAGCAGCCGGGCCTGGGCCTGCGACACGTAGGACATCATTTGCAGGTCGCGGTTGATGCGGTTGGGGTTGTCGCCGGACAGCAGCAGCTTGATGCGGTCCTCGTTGCCGGCCACATATTGCTCGCGCAGCAGCTTGGCCAGCTGCTGCTTTTGCGTGGCGACCGTGGCCGCCAGCTTGTCGTGCTCGACGGACAGCTGCTGCAATTTGGTGTTGGTGTCGCCCTGCTCCTGCGCCAGGTCGCGCAGCGAGCGGTTGGCGTCGGAGATCGCCTGTTCGGACGCGGCCAGCGTGTCGGCGGCGTCGTCCTTGGCGCTCTCGGTCTTGCCGATGTCTTTTTTCAGCGCGCTGAGTTTTTGCTGCAGGCTGGCGCGTTCGGCCTCGGCCGCCGCTTTCTGCTTGCTGCGCTCGGTGGTCTTGCTGAACGGCGCGGCCTGCGCCCCGTTCAGCATCAATGTCAGCAGCAGCGCCGCACTGGTGGCGGCGCCGCGCCAGCCTCGGAAGGATGAATGCGACAAATTACTTGGCCTTGCCCTGGTTGGCGACGGCAGCCTGGGCCGCGGCGATGGCGTCGGCGTCACCCAGGTAGTAGTGACGGATAGGCTTGAGGTTCTCGTCCAGCTCGTAGACCAGGGGCTGGCCGTTCGGGATGTTGAGGCCGACGATGTCGTTGTCGCTGATGCCGTCGAGCATCTTGATCAGCGCGCGCAGGCTGTTGCCGTGGGCCGAGATGATGATCTTCTTGCCGGCGCGGATGGCCGGGGCGATTTCCTCGTCCCACACCGGCATCACGCGCGCCACAGTGTCCTTCAGGCATTCGGTCAGCGGGATCTGCGACTTGTCCAGGCCGGCGTAGCGCGGGTCGTTGAAGGAGGCGCGGTCGTCGCCCGCTTCCAGCGCCGGCGGCGGCGTGTCGTAGCTGCGGCGCCAGACCAGCACCTGGTCGTCGCCGTACTTGGCGGCGGTTTCGCCCTTGTCCAGGCCTTGCAGCGCGCCATAGTGGCGTTCGTTCAGGCGCCAGTCGTTCTTGACCGGCAGGTACATCATATCCATCTCGTCCATCGCCAGCCACAGCGTGCGGATCGCGCGCTTGAGCACCGAGGTGTAGGCCAGGTCGAAGGTGTAGCCGGACTCCTTCAGCACCTTGCCGGCGGCCTTGGCTTCGGCGATGCCCTTCTCGGTCAGGTCCACGTCGGTCCAGCCGGTGAAGCGGTTCGAGAGGTTCCAGGTGGACTCGCCATGGCGCATGAATACGATTTTATACATGTGAACTATCTTCAAAAAAGGATTGAACGAAACGGAATACCGGTACTGCGAGAACTCTTCCAGCTTCTATTTTATAATGCGCGCATTGACTTAAACCATTGGAACCCCGTGAAATTCTTCATTGACAATATTTTCTTCATCGCCATCGCTGTTCTCTCGGGCGGCGCCCTGCTGTGGCCGGTACTGACGCAGCGCGGCAAACGCGCCTCGGCGCAAGAGGTGACGCTGTTGATTAACCGCAGCAAAGCCACCATTGTAGATGTACGCGATGCGGCGGAATTTGCCACTGGTCACTTGCCAGAAGCCAAGAATATCCCACTGAACGAGTTGTCCGAGCGCGTAGGCGAGCTGGCGAAGTTCAAGACCAAGAGCGTGGTCGTGGTCTGCAAGACCGGCGCGCGCGCCTCGTCGGCGGCCGCCAAACTGGCCCAAGCCGGCTTCACCGACGTCGTCAACCTGGACGGCGGCATTGCCGCATGGCAAAAAGCCGGCCTGCCGCTGGCCAAATAAGGAGCGCGAGATGACTGCCCGAGTAATCATGTACACCACCGCCGTCTGCCCCTACTGCGTGCGCGCCGAGCGCCTGCTGGAATCGAAAGGCGTGACCGGCCTGGAAAAGATCCGCGTCGACCTCGACCCGGAGCAGCGCGTGCTGATGATGCAGAAGACCGGCCGCCGCACCGTGCCGCAGATCTACATCGGCGACACCCATGTCGGCGGTTTCGACGATTTGTATGCGCTGGATCAAGCTGGCGGCCTGTCCCCCTTGTTAAATGGCTAATCACCCCCAAATACAACGAGAGGGCCGCAGAAATAGTTTGAAACCATAATGGTTTTGATACAATTGCCCTCGCGTTTGATTTGAGCTTCATACCAAGCAAACTTATTCTGAGCGGCTGATGCCGCTCGTTTTCACTATAACGAAAGCGTTCCATGTCTGACGAAAACCTGCAACCAGTATTCCAAATCCAACGCGTCTACCTGAAAGACATGTCGCTGGAACAACCGAACTCCCCGGCTATCTTCCTGGAACAGGAAGCGCCAACCATCGAAGTCGCACTGGACGTCGGCGCCGAGCCGCTGGCCGATGGCGTGTTCGAATCGACCGTCACCATCACCGTGACCGCCAAGGTCAAGGACAAAGTCGCTTTCCTGGTTGAAGGCAAGCAAGCCGGTATCTTCGAGGCACGCAACATCCCTGCAGAGCAGCTCGATCCGCTGCTGGGCATCGGTTGCCCGAACATCGTCTACCCTTACCTGCGCGCCAACATCGCCGACGTGATCACCCGTGCCGGCTTCCCGCCAGTGCACCTGGCCGAGATCAACTTCGAAGTGTTCTACCAGCAGCGTCTGCAAGCCATCGCCGATGCCGCCAAGGCACCAGCAGCCGCCGACGGCGCCGCGACCACGCACTAAGCGTTACGAAGTACTTCGCTGCCGGGCGCCATGTCCGGCAGCGGTATCACCCCGACATGCCGCGCCTGCTGCGCGCTGTCCATCTGCAAGGTAAGCCATGACATTTCCCCGTTTGATCGCTGGTCTGACCATGCTGCTGGCCGTTGGCGCCAGCCACGCGTTCGACTTCAAAACGGTGGGCGCCGCACCCGTCATTCTGTACGACGCGCCATCGACCAAGGGCGGCAAGCTGTTCGTCGTGCCGCGCGGCGCACCGCTGGAAGTGGTGCTGGCCTATGGCGAATGGCTGAAGGTGCGCGACGTCAACGGCGAACTGGCCTGGACCGAGGCCAAGGGCCTGACCGCCAAGCGCAACGTCATCATCCGCACGCCCAATCTGAAGATCCGCGCCACGCCGGAAGACAGCGCCGCGCCCGTATTCACCGCCGACAAGGGCGTGCTGCTGGAAGTGACCGAAGCGGCCGCCGGCGGCTGGCTCAAGGTGCGCCATCGCGACGGCCTGGTCGGTTACGTCAAGAATTCCGAAGTCTGGGGCATATAATTGCCGTAGCGGCGCATCCCGGCGCCGAATGAGGTCCCATGCAAGATAATCCAAACAAAACCGCTGGCGGCGTCCGCCAGGTGGCGGTGCTCGGCGCCGGCGCCTGGGGCACGGCCGTCGCCATGGCGCTGGCGCAGCGCCACGATGTGATGCTGTGGGGCCGTAATCCCGACGCCCTGCAGGACATGGCGCGCGCCCGCGAAAACACCGCCTACCTGCCCGGCCATCCCTTCCCGGCCGGCCTGCAAGTGGCGGCCGGTTTCGACGCCGCGCTGGCCCATGTGGCCGGCCCGGACAGCCTGCTGATCGCCGCCTGCCCGGTGGCCGGCCTGCGGCCGCTGCTGGAGCAATTGAAGTCGCGCCCGATTCCCAACGTGGTCTGGCTGTGCAAGGGCTTCGAATACGGCACCGGCCTGCTGCCGCACCAGATCGTGCGCGAAGTGCTGGGCGCCGACGTGGCCGGCGGCGCGCTGTCGGGACCGTCGTTCGCGCAGGAAGTGGCGAAAGGCTTGCCGTGCGCGCTGACCATCGCCTCCGACTCGGCCGCCCTGCGCGACTGCGTGGTGGCGGCCGTCCACGGCGGCAATATCCGCGTGTATTCGAGCGAGGACCTGGTCGGCGTGGAAGTGGGCGGCGCGGTGAAGAACGTGCTGGCCATCGCCACCGGCGTGGCCGACGGCCTGGGCCTGGGCTTGAACGCGCGCGCCGCGCTGATCACGCGCGGCCTGGCGGAAATCACCCGGCTCGGCACCGCGCTGGGCGGGCATACCGAGACCTTCATGGGCTTGACCGGCATGGGCGATTTGATTTTGACCTGCACCGGCGACCTGTCGCGCAACCGCCGCGTCGGCCTCGGGCTGGCGCAGGGCAAGCCGCTGGACGTCATCGTGCATGAGCTGGGCCATGTGGCCGAGGGCGTGCCATGTTCGAAGGCGGTGCGCGAGCTGGCGGCCCGCATGGGCGTCGACATGCCGATCACCAACGCGGTGGCCGGCGTGCTGTTCGACGGCGACCAGCCGCAGGTAATGGTCTCGCGCCTGCTGGCGCGCGACCCGCGCGGCGAAAAATAAGCCGGGGTCAGGTCTGACATTTGGACACGGCCTCTGCCGTAACGGCTGTTACGGCAGAGGCCGTGTCCAAATGTCAGACTTGACCCCGATTTTTTAAGCTTCTTCTTCCTCTTCCTTCGCGGCACGCATCCACTCGACCAGCGGGAACGCATCCTTCAGTCCGCTGGCGATCATCGGCACCAGCAACTCCGGCTGGTTCAGCGGCAGGTCGATCTCGGTCCACACGAAGAAACTCTTCAGCTTGATGTACTCGATATGCTCGTGCTCGGGGTCGAAACCCTTGGGCGGGCGCATCAGCTTGCCTTCGTTCTGGATGTCGCCGAAGGTGGCTTTCAACTTCTTGTTCTTCAACACCTTGCTGAAGCCGGCCGCGTCGTCGACCATGTGCAGGCGCAGCGCCTTCAGCCGCGACGGCGGCGGCATGTACTCGCCGGCGCCGAACAGCAGGCGGCCAGAGCCATCGATCTGCATGTAGTAGGTCGGCCCGCCGGCCTTGCTCGGACGGCGCAGGTCGTTCGGCGCCACCGCGGCCGAGAAGCGCGT
This sequence comes from Duganella sp. HH101, assembly GCF_001758795.1. Taxonomy (NCBI): domain Bacteria; kingdom Pseudomonadati; phylum Pseudomonadota; class Betaproteobacteria; order Burkholderiales; family Oxalobacteraceae; genus Duganella; species Duganella sp. HH101. The sequence continues at coordinate 97,806 of NZ_LRON01000014.1, forward strand.
CTTGTACGGGCTCTTGTCGTGGGCGAAGCGCACGTCGCGGTTGATGCGGAACATGGCCTTCTTCGGGTTGCAGAACTTGACGGCCGCATCGAACTTGCCCAGCTCGACGATCATGTCCGTCACCACTTGCAGGAATTCTTCGCGCAGGATGTCGTAGCGCGGTTTGTTCATGATGAACCAGGGACGGTTGTTATTGTCCGCCAGCTCCTTGAGGAATTGAGTCAGGTCGCGCAGATGCATTAAGGTTCCTTATTTGGCGCCGGCCGGACGCTTGCCGACCGTGATGTCCAGCGTGGTCTCGCGGCTCTTGCGCAAGACCGTCATTTTAGCTTTTCCGCCGGGAACGAGTTGGGCGATCACATTCAGCATCTGGTTGGTGTCGGCCACCGGCTGGTCATCCACCGACAGCAGGATGTCGCCCGGCTTCATGCCGCCCTTGTCGGCCGGGCCGTTGCGCACCACGCCGGCGATGATGGCGCCGCTCTGCCGCTTCAGGCCGAAGCTCGACGCCAGTTCCGGCGTGATCTCCTGCGTCTCCACGCCTATCCAGCCGCGCACCACGTGGCCGGACTTGATGATGGCTTCCATCACCGACTTGGCGGTCGACACCGGAATCGCGAAGCCGATGCCGACCGAGCCGCCCGACTGCGAATAGATCGCCGAATTGATGCCCAGCAGGTTGCCGTTGGCGTCGACCAGCGCCCCGCCCGAGTTGCCGAAGTTGATGGCGGCGTCGGTCTGGATGAAGTTCTCGAAGTGATTGATGTGCAGGTTGTTGCGCCCCAGCGCCGAGATGATGCCCATCGTCACCGTCTGGCCGACGCCGAAGGGGTTGCCGATGGCCAGCACCACATCGCCCACCTGCGCCTGCTCGGCCTGGCCCAGCACGATCACCGGCAGCTTGTCGAGCGTGATCTTGATGACGGCCAGGTCGGTCTCGGGATCGGTGCCGACCACCTTGGCGGCGGCCTTGCGGCCGTCGGCCAGCACCACCTCGATCTCGTCGGCCGCCTCGACCACGTGGTTGTTGGTCAGGATATAGCCTTCGCCGGACACGATGACGCCCGAGCCCAGGCTGGACTCGTCGTCGTCGCCCTCGCCGTCATGGTCGCGGTCGCCGAAGAATTTCTTGAAGAAGGGGTCGCGCAGCAGCGGATGCTTGCCTCGCTTGGGTTTCTTGCTGGTGATGATGTTGACCACGGCCGGCATGGCCCGCCCGGCCGCCGCCCGGTAGGAGCCGACCGCGATGCCGGGCGCCTTGCCCGGCGCCGCCTCCAGCATCACGGCCGGATGGTCGGCGCTGCCGATCTGCTGGGCCCGCACCGGCGCCCGCCGCTCCGGCCCCACGGCCGTGTAGACAAAATACAGTGCCAGTACGACAGTCACCGTTTGCGCAAACAATAACCAGAGTCGTCGCATAGCCTTGAGTCCGCCGCCCGGTGGACGGCTGCCTTGTTATTTCTTGAGGGAGTCGCGGATCTCGCGCAGCAGCACGATGTCTTCCGGCGTCGGCGCCGGCGCCGCGGCTTCGGCCGCCGCCACTTCCTTGCTGCTCAGCGTGCGCGCCTTGTTCATCAGCCGCACCATCTGGAAGATCACGAAGGCCAGGATGACAAAGTTCAGCAGGATGGTGGCGAAATTGCCGTAGGCCCACACCGCGCCCAGCTTTTTCGCTTCGACCAGGCTCAGGTGAGGATCCTGTCCGTTCAGGCCGATGTAGTAGTTGGCGAAATCCAGGCCGCCGAACAGTTTGCCGATGGGCGGCATGATGATGTCGGCGACCAAGGAATCGACGATCTTGCCGAAGGCGCCGCCGATGATCACACCGACAGCCAGGTCGACCACATTCCCCTTCATCGCGAATTCTTTGAATTCCTGCATCATTGCCATTTTACTATCCTCGCTGTGGTCATTTGTGAACAAAACTGCGTCTGAATCATACTATTCTTTCAATTAGATTCCAAACACGCTAGCCGCATGCGCATTTGGACGCCAAATTACGCTATAAATTTGTCTTGCATCAATATCTATCGCTTGCGCTCCGCCAGTAGGGCATGGGGCGCAAAAAATCAAGTCCAAAACGGTGCGCAAAACGCGCCAATTGGGGTTACGGCAACGTTTTTGCTTTAATTCGTATCACGCTTACCTTATAATTTAAGGTTGCTAGAAGCTATATTCGTGCTTCAACAAGTTTCAGGTTTTGTTCTCGGTTCTCGGATTTTGTTCGCACTTTGACTGATTGGGGTTTGTATGAGTATCGAAAAGCAGGTCGATTCCGGCCGACGCGGATTGCTCGTCGCAACAGGCGCGGCGGGTGGTGTAGTGGGCCTGGCAACCGCCGGGGCACTGGTAAGCACGTTCCAACCGTCCGAGCGCGCAAAAGCCGCCGGTGCGCCGGTGGAAGTGGATATTTCCAGCCTCAATCCAGGCGAAATGAAAACCGTCGAATGGCGCGGCAAGCCGGTCTGGATCATCAAGCGTACCCCTGAAATGGTGGCCTCGCTGAAAAAGACCGACGGCAAAGTGGCCGACGCCGATTCCAAGCGCAATCCGGAAGAATTCACCCCCGAGTACGCCCGCAACGAATGGCGCTCGCGCAAGCCCGAGCTGCTGGTCGCGGTCGGCATCTGCACCCACCTGGGCTGCTCGCCCTCGTCCAAATTCACCCCAGGCCCGCAGCCTTCGCTGCCGGACGACTGGGAAGGCGGCTTCCTGTGCCCATGCCATGGCTCGACCTTCGACATGGCCGGCCGCGTGTTCAAGAACAAGCCGGCGCCGGACAATCTGCAAGTCCCGCGTCATATGTTCCTGAGCGACACCAAGCTGGTCATTGGTAAAGACGAGAAAGGCGAGGCGTAAATCATGGCGGCTTTCAAAGAGACAAAATTCCCGGCCGATGCTCCGGCCGCACAAAAAGCACTGGGCTGGGTCGACGACCGTTTCCCGCTCACCAAGCTGTGGAATGACCAATGGGGCAAATACTACGCTCCGAAAAACTTCAACTTCTGGTACATCTTCGGCTCGCTGGCCATGCTGGTGCTGGTGCTGCAGATCGTCACCGGCATCTTCCTGACCATGCACTACAAGCCGGACGCCAACCTGGCCTTCGGTTCGGTCGAATACATCATGCGCGAAGTGCCGTGGGGCTGGCTGGTGCGCTATATGCACTCGACCGGCGCCTCGGCCTTCTTCATCATCGTCTACCTGCACATGACGCGCGGCCTGCTGTACGGCTCGTACCGCAAGCCACGTGAACTGATCTGGCTGTTCGGTTTCGCCATCTTCCTGTGCCTGATGGCCGAAGCGTTCTTCGGCTACCTGCTGCCATGGGGCCAGATGTCGTACTGGGGCGCACAAGTGATCGTCAACCTGTTCGGCGCGATTCCGCTGATCGGCCCTGACCTGTCGCTGTGGATACGCGGCGACTACGTGGTGTCCGACGCTACCCTGAACCGCTTCTTCGCCTTCCACGTGATCGCGATTCCGCTGGTTCTGCTGGGTCTGGTGGCTGCCCACCTGATCGCACTGCACGAAGTCGGTTCGAGCAACCCGGACGGCATCGAAGTGAAAGAAAACCTGGGCGCCGACGGCCACCCGGTCGATTCGATTCCTTCGCACCCTTACTACACCGTGCACGACCTGTTCGGCGTGTCGGTATTCCTGCTGATCTTCAGCACCGTGGTGTTCTTCGCCCCGGAAATGGGCGGCTACTTCCTGGAATATAACAACTTCCTGCCGGGCGATTCGCTGAAGACCCCGCTGCACATCGCGCCGACCTGGTACTTCACCGCGTTCTACTCGGTGCTGCGCGCCACCACCGCCGACTTCATGTGGGTGCTGATGTTCTTCGTCGCCGCCTACGTGGTGTTCGTGTGGCTGAAGTCGCGCCTGTCGAGCCTGGTGAAAACGGCGATCGCCGTGATCGCGCTGGTGGCCATCGTCGGCATGCTGCCGCAGGTGCTGGACGCCAAGTTCTGGGGCGTGGTGTTCTTCGGCGGTTCGGTGGTGATCCTGGCCTTCCTGCCTTGGCTGGACAAGTCGCCGGTCAAGTCGATCCGCTACCGTCCAAGCTGGCACAAATACGTGTACGGCGTGTTCTTCTTCTGCTTCCTGTCGCTGGGCTACCTGGGTACCCTGCCGCCGACCGAAGGCCGCACGCTGTTCTCGCAGGTATGCACCCTGCTTTACTTTAGCTTCTTCCTGTTCATGCCATGGTGGAGCGCCATGGGCACGTTCAAGAAGGTTCCGGACCGCGTAGTGTTCCACGCGCACTGATCGACCACTCGGCTAAAGTACACAAAGGACATTACATGAATTTTCCTAAAAAACTGCTCGCTATCCTGGCATTGCTGCCGGGCCTGGCACTGGCCAACGAAGGCGGCATCGCGCTGGACAAGGCGCCGGACCGTTCGAACAACATGGCCGCGCTGCAGCATGGCGCCAAACTGTTCGTCAACTACTGCCTGAACTGCCATAATGCGTCCTCGATGCGCTACAACCGTCTGCGCGACCTGGGCTTGACGGAAGAGCAAATCAAGGCGAACTTGCTGTTCACCGGCGACAAGGTCGGCGAAATGATGACCACCACCATGAATCCGAAAGATGCGAAAGCATGGTTCGGCGTGGTGCCGCCGGACCTGTCGGTGATCTCGCGCGCGAAAGCGTCGGGCGCCGGCACCGGCAGCGACTATCTGTACACCTACCTGCGCACCTTCTACAAGGATGACACCCGCCCGACCGGCTGGAACAACTTGGTGGTCAACAATGTGGCGATGCCGCATGTGTTGTGGGAACTGCAGGGCATACAGAAGGTCAAGATGAAGGAAGTGGCCGATCCTCACGAGGAAGGCAAGAAGATTCATCAGTTTGACGGCTTCGAAGTAGTCACGCCGGGCACGATGAAGAAGCTGGAATATGACACTGCGGTGGCCGACCTGGTCGGTTACATGGAGTGGATGGCGGAGCCTGCAGCGCAGACCCGCAAAAAACTGGGTGTAGCGGTGGTGCTGTTCATGGCCCTGTTCGCCTTCCTGGCATGGCGCTTGAACGCGTCGTTCTGGAAAGAAGTTAAATAATCGAGAGCGCCGGCTGGCCGGCGCTTGTTTTGCGATGCCCGCGCTGGCGGGCGATCGATCCGGGGTGATCCGTTCGCGGCGTCACCCCCTTTGTTCTTCTAAGGAACTATAAAAATGATGGTTCTCTACTCGGGTACAACCTGCCCATTCTCGCAACGCTGCCGCCTGGTCCTGTTTGAAAAAGGCATGGACTTCGAAGTGCGCGATGTCGACTTGTTCAACAAGCCGGAAGACATCTCGACCATGAATCCTTATGGTCAAGTGCCCATCCTGGTCGAACGCGAATTGATCCTGTACGAATCGAATATCATCAATGAGTACATCGACGAGCGCTTCCCGCATCCGCAGCTGATGCCGGCCGACCCGCTGATGCGCGCCCGTGCGCGTCTGATGCTGTTCAACTTCGAAAAAGAATTGTTCGTCCACGTGCACGTGCTGGAAAGCGAACGCGCCAAGAGCAACGACAAGAGCCACGACAAGGCCCGCGCAGAAATCCGCGACCGCCTGACCACGCTCGCGCCGCTGTTCCTGAAGAACAAGTACATGCTGGGCGACGAGTTCTCGATGCTGGACGTGGCGGTCGCGCCGCTGCTGTGGCGTCTGGATCACTACGGCATCGAACTGTCGAAGACCGCAGCCCCGCTGATGAAGTACGCCGAGCGCATCTTCTCTCGCCCTGCCTACATCGAAGCGCTGACGCCGTCGGAAAAGGTGATGCGCCGTTAAGTTGTTGAGCGCGCGTAGCGCGCTCGTCGGACGCACACCGTTTTACTTGAAGTCCATCGGCGCGTTTGCCTGCCTTAGCGGGCGGCGCGCCGGGTTTTACTGCAGTCTGGAATACCATGTCTGAAATCTCAACCAAGCCCTACATGCTGCGCGCCATTTATGAGTGGTGCACGGACAGCGGCTATACGCCCTACCTCGCCGTCAAGGTCGACGCCTCGACCACGGTGCCGATGGAATATGTGAAAAAAGGCGAAATCGTCCTCAACATCAGCTTCGGCGCCACCTCGGGCCTGAAGATGGACAACGACAGCATCCGCTTCCACGCGCGCTTCGGTGGCGTGTCGCGGGAGATCTACGTCCCGGTCAACAACGTGATGGCGATCTATGCCAACGAGAACGGCCAGGGGATGGCGTTCGAACCGCAACTGGGCTTTGCCGAGTCGCCGACGGAGCAGGAAACCAGCGCACCGGCGCCGGTGCTGGCGGCAGTTCCGGCCCCTGCTGCGGAAGCCAAGAGCGAGGCGCCAAGCGCCCCGGACGACGATAACGAGCCGCCAAAAAAGGGCGGCCGGCCTACTCTTACGCGAATTAAATAGCGTATAATTCGCCCCGTACAAGTTTCGCCGACTTAGCTCATTTGGTAGAGCAGTTGATTTGTAATCATCAGGTGGCCAGTTCGAAACCGGCAGTCGGCACCAGCAATACCAAGCAAAAAGCCCAGCCCTTACCGGCTGGGCTTTTTGCATTTTGTCTAGACGGACGGCATCAAGCGCCAAATCGGGCTGGCGAAAACGGTTGTCCGTGGGTGTAGGGTGCGCGGTTCTCGATCAGGTCGGCCAGCAATCGGCCACTGGCCGGACCCAGCGTAAAGCCTTGATGCCCATGGCCGAAATTGAACCACAAGCCCCTATGCAACGGCGCCCGGCCGATCACCGGTTTCATGTCGGCGCAACAAGGCCTACTCCCCAGCCAGGGATCGGCCTCCACCGGCTCGCCCAGCGCCAGCAAGCCTCGCGCTTCCACTTCCGCGCCGGTCAGCTGGTGCGGGGTCGGACGAGCGTCCTGATGGGCGATTTCAGCGCCGGTGGTCAGGCGCAGGCCGCGTCGCTGCGGCGACAGCACGTAGCCGCGCTCGGCATCCAGCATCGGCAGCCTGATGCTGTCACCGCCGGTGTAATGCCGGTGATAGCCACGTTTGACAAACAGCGGCAGCCGATAGCCTAAGCGACGCGTCAACTGCGCGGCCCACGGGCCCAACGCAACCACCGCCTGCGCGGCGCCTACCGTCCCTTGCACGGTGTCGACCTGCCAGCCAGAGGCGGTTGCGCGCAGGCTCTCCGCATTCCCGACAAGCAGACGCCCGCCCTGCTGCTGAAACAGCCGCGCATACCGCTCCACCAACTCGCCGGGATCGCTGACGCTCCAGGAATCCAGCCAGTGCACCGCACCAGCCAGCGCAATGCGGAATGCTGGCTCGGCTGCGGACAGCGCGTCGCCATCCATCGGCGCAAACACGATTCCGTACTCGCGCTGCAGGCGCTCCGAGTCCAGCAAGGCCTGGTCGAATGCCTGCGGCGTGCGATAGACCAGGCGCAGGCCATCCTTGCGCACCAGATCCTGCGCGTCGGCCAACGCCATGTAGCGCTCATGCTCACTGGTCGCGTGCGCGATCAGGCTGGCGTACTCGCGGCTGATTTGCCGATGCCGCTCCGGGGCCGACGCGCGCCAGTATCTAAACAACTGCGGCAACGCCGACCACAATCCACCGACGTGGTAATGCACGTCCAACGAACGCCGCAACGCGACCGACAGCAAAGTCCCTATATCGCGCGGCATGCCATACGGTTCCACCGCCTCGCGCTGGATCACGCCGGCGTTGCCGTACGAGGTTTCCTGTCCAGGCGCGCGCCGGTCCACCAGCGTGACCGCATGACCGCGCAGCGTCAGTTCCAGCGCCGCACTGACGCCGACCATGCCGGCGCCCAACACCAATATCTCCTGTGCCATCGGCCGCGCTCAGCTTGGGGTTGGCTCGGCCGCGACCACTGTCAGCTCGACGCGTGCCGACGGCACAACCAACGCGGCCACCACCGTGGTACGCGTCGGAAAGGGAGCACTGAAATGCCGGCGATAGATCTCGTTGAATGAGGCGAAGTCTTCCTGATGGCTCAGGTACACCGTCACTTGCACCACGTCCGCCAAGGTCAGGCCAGCGTCCGCCAGCGTGGCGCCGATGCGCTGCAAGGTCAGCTCGGTTTGCGCCGAGATTCCCTCGGGGATCGAACCGTCCGCGTTCAGCGGCAACTCGCCGGACAGGAACACCAGACCGCCCGCACGCCGGATCCTGGAAAACGGCAGGCTTGTATTTAACGACATGGAAAACTCCTTTGGTTTGAAAGGTATTTCATTACATCACAGTGCGCAGTGTCCACAGCTCCGGGAACAGCACCACGTCAAGCATCTTGCGTAGATAGGAAACGCCCGAAGTGCCCCCCGTGCCGCGCTTGAAACCAATCACGCGTTCAACCGTGCTGACGTGACGGAAGCGCCACAGCCGGAATGCCTCTTCGACATCCACCAGCACCTCGGCCAGTTGGTAAAGATCCCAGTGCCGTTCGGGACTACGATACACCTCCAGCCAGGCCTGCTCGACAGCCTGGCTCGCCACATGAGGCTCGGTCCAGTCGCGCTGGGTATGCTCGGCGGGAATGGCAAAGCCACGGCGTTCGAGCAGCAGCAAGGTCTCGTCGTAGAGCGATGGTTGACGGTAGGTCAGCTCGACCTCGAGCAGGCGGCCGGCGTGATGCGCGTGCGGCTTGAGCATCGCGGCATTTTTGTTCCCCAATAAAAACTCCACGCAACGATACTGCCAACTCTGGAAGCCTGAGCTGTTCGACAGATAGGGCCGGATGGCGCTGTACTCGGGTGGCGTCAGCGTCGCCAGCACATTCCAGGCATCCACCAGCTGCCGCAGAATTTGACGCACGCGGGCCAGCATCTTGAACGCGCTATCGAGCTCGTTGTTCGCCACGCAGCCTATGGCCGCTTTCAACTCGTGCAGCAACAGCTTCATCCATAACTCGCTGGTCTGGTGCTGGATGATGAACAGCAGCTCGTTGTGGTCCGGCGACAAGGGACGCTGCGCGTCAAGCAACTGATCCAGATGCAGATAATCCGCGTAGCTCATCTCCCTGGAGAAATCGAGCCGTGCCCGCTCCTCATGCACGATGCGTTCTGTCGCCCTCATGTCACCACCTCGCGCTGCTGGAAGCGCACCTCGCGCGCGGCGCCGGACGACAGCACCTGTTCCAGCCTGTCGACCGCATCCCACACGTCGACAAAGCGCGTGTACAGCGGCGTAAAGCCGAAGCGCAAAATATCGGGCGCGCGAAAATCGCCGATGACATCGCGCGCGATCAACGCCTGCATGATGGCGTAGGCATCGGTGGGGTGCGACAGGCAAACCTGGCTGCCGCGCAAATGCACCGTGCGCGGCGTCGCCAACGCCAGGCCATGTCCCGCGCAACGTTGATCGATCAGCTCGATAAACAGCTGCGTCAAGGCGAGCGACTTGGCGCGTAGCGCCTGCATATCGCCGGCCGCCAGCAATGTGTCGACTCCGCACTCCAGCGCCGCCATGCCCAGCACGGCGGGCGTGCCGCACAGGTAACGCCCCACGCCAGGCGCCGGCGTGTAAGTCGGCGTGAACTGGAACGGCGCCGCATGGCCGAACCATCCGGACAACGGCTGACTGCAACGCTCTGCATGGCGCGGATGGACCCACACGAAGGCCGGCGCGCCGGGGCCGCCATTCAAATATTTGTAGCCGCAGCCGACCGCGAAATCGGCGTCGTCGCGATGCAGGTCCAGCGGCACCGCGCCCGCTGAATGCGCCAGATCCCACAACACCAGCGTGCCCTGTGCATGGGCGCGGCGGTTGAGCTCCGCCATGTCATGCATGCGGCCGGTGCGATAGTTGACGTGGGTAAGCATCAACACCGCCACCTCGCCATCGTCCAGCAACGGCCCCAGCTGCTCGACGGCGTCGACCAGCAATAGCGTGCAGCCCTGCTCGCGGGCCAGGCTGTCGGCGATGTACAAGTCGGTGGGAAAATTATCCCGCTCCGAGACGATCAGGCGGCGGCCCGGATGATCCAGCCTGGCGATGGCGAGCGCGGCATGCAGCGTCTTGAAGACGTTCACGCTGGTCGAGTCCGCCACAACCAGTTCGCCGGCCTCGGCGCCCACCAGGCGCGCGATCTTGTCGCCCACGCGTCGCGGCAGGTCGACCCAGCCTGCCTTGTTCCAGCTGCGTATCAAGCCTTGTCCCCATTCACCGCGCACGACCTGGCTCACGCGCTCCGGCGTGGCGCGGGGTAGCGCGCCCAGCGAATTGCCATCGAGGTAGATCAGGCCGGGCGGCAAATCGAACAGCGCCCGATGGCCCGCCAGCGCATCGTCGCGGTCCCATGCCTGTGCCTGTTCCCGCGTCTTCATTGCAGAGGCCGCGCTCATGCTAGCTCCGGCGCCGGGTTCTCGACCGCGGGAAAATAGTCGCGGCCGCGCGTTCGATACGGCAGATGCGCGAAATCCATCGACAGCGCCGCGCCGGTTTCGACGATGTGGCAGTCGGTGGACAGCGCCTGGAATTCCGCGTAATAGTGATGGCTGGATTTCACGGCGATCACCTGCGCCTCGTGCAGCGGCACGCCCAGTCCGGTGAACGCGCTCGGCGACAGGGTTTGCTGGCGCCGGCTGATCAGCACGATGTCGGTGGCGCCAGCGCGCACCCATGCCGCCCGTCCCAGCGGGTCGCTCATGCCGGCGGTCTGTTGCGCATGACGCACGGCGATCGCCCGCACCACCACCGCCACTTCCAGCGGCTGGCCCGATACAGGGCCAGCCTTGCCACCTATGCGCAGATGCAAGTGCGCGCCGACGCCGGCCGCATGGCACAGCTCGACCGCCTCGGGATCCCACAGCATGCCCACCGCGCTGCGCAGCGCGGGCCGTTGCAGCAGGGCCGCCAGCAAAACCGTGTGGTCGCACGGCGCGCCGCCGCCCGGATTATCGCCCGCATCGGCAACGATCAACGGCGCCGCGCCGGCGGGCAGCGCCGCCAGCGCCTGATCGATGCTCTGCAGCGTAGGCCGCAACGCGTGACGCAAGCGGTAGAAGCGCTGCGCCAGCTCCTGGGCCACGCTGGCGGCCAGCGCGCTGTCGCCATCGGCCACCACCAGCACCTTGCTGCCGGCGTCGGCCACATCGCCCCACGGGAAGCCATGCACCAGGCTGGCCGACAGGATGCCGGGGCGGCGCTCCGCCTCGTACAGGGCGGCGACCAGTCCACGCATCGGTTCCGATGTGGTGGGATAAAAACCAACCATGCGGCAATCGACCACGGCCATGACGGGCTTGGTCGCGCCGCTGGCGGCAGCGCGGCACAGTTCGAACAATTCAATCGCCCGCTGCTCGAAATCGGTATGCGGATACTCGCGCATCAGCACGATCGCATCGGCGTGCGTCGTCATGGCGGCGCTGAGATGGCAGTGCGGATCCAGTTCGACCCCGATCACGCAGCCGGCGCCGACGACCTCGCGCACCGCGCGCAACAAGTCGCCTTCGCAATCGTCCACGCCTTCGGCGGCCATGGCGCCGTGCAAGAACAGCAGTGCCATGTCCAGCGGCATCGCCTGCCGGACCCGCTCGACGAGTTCGTCGCGCAACTGGGCATACGTGGCCGCAGGCACGCGGCCGGCCGGTTGCGCCATCGCGTACAAGCCCTCGTGCAATTCGTCGCCGTAGTGCTGCGCCAGACGGCGCCACTGGCCGCCGATCGCGCCGGTCTCGGTCAAGGCGGCGGACGTGATGGGGCCGCGCACGATGCCGAGCTCCTCGAACGCCGCCATCGTGGTGGGAAAGGTGGAAAACGTGTTGGTCTCTGTGACCAGTGCGGAGGTGAAGATTTTCATTGAACAGCTTCCTTATGCCAGAACGCGCGCAGGCGCGAAGTCAGTAACAACAGCATCAGCAGCGCGGCGACCAGCGGCAGCACCGGCGCGCCGATCCACACCACCACCAGGCGCGACAGCGCGGCGGGCGGTGCGTCCACGCCCAGTCCGCCGACCCAGTCCAGGCCGAATCCAACCACGATGCCGCCCAGGGACTGGCCCAGTTTTTCCGCCGAAAACAATATGCCCAGATACATGCCCAGGCTCTCGCCCTCGCCCGAGGATTTGGTGGCCGCTTCCATCGCCAGCGTCGAGATCAGCACGGTCAGCACGCCGAACGCCAGCCCGAACACGACCGAGGCGGCGATCATTGGTCCGTTGCTACGTGCCACCGCCGTCAGCCACGCAACGCCGGCCAACGCCGCCAGCAGCGCGCCGCCCAGCACCGTCTGCGGCGCCACGCGCCGCGTCAGCCACGGCGCCGCCGTCACACCGGCCAGCACCGACAGGAAAATCGGCGTCAGCAGCAGCGACAGGTTGTCCGGCTGCGCCCGCAACAGGTGCTGGTTGGCGTACGGCAGCGCCGCGAACAGCGCCGTGCCGCTGGCGCCCAGCAGCACGAGCAGCATCACGACGCAATAAAAGGCGCGGTTGCGCAGCGTGCGCCGCAGCGCCGGCAGCAGGGACAGCGACGCTTCCGCGCTGGCACCATCGCGCATCGGTACGCGACGCACCACCAGCCAGCAGGCGCCGCTGGCGGCTATCGAGGCCAGGCCCAGCACCAGCGCCATGCCCAGGTAGCCACCATGGAAGGTCTTGAAGCCCGACACCAGCTGCGGCGCCAGCACCGACACCGCCAGCCCCGCCACCGTCTGCCCCAGCGCGCGCGCCGACATCAGCGTGCTGCGGCCTGCCATGTCGGCGGCGATGTCGCCGGCGATGGCCGTGTGGGCCACCGCGAACACCGTCAGCATCAGCGATTGCAGCACCAGCAGCACGCCAAACGCCGCCACCCGCAACGGCAGCGCCAGGTCGGTCATCGGCAGGAACATCAACACGCTCAGCACCGGCAGCGCACACGCGATCAGCATCAGCAGCAGACTGCGGCTGCCCAGTGCGCGCGCCCAGGCATCGGCACGCCGGCCCAGCCAGGGGTCGAGCAACAGGTCGGCGAACTTCGGCAGCGCCAGCAGCACGCCGGCGACGCCGGCCGGCACCTGCGCGTACTCGGTCAGGTAGTACAGGAACAGCAGCGGCACCACGCCGGAGGCCAGCGTCGCGCCGAGCGGGCCGGCGCCGAAGCCGGCCGCCATCAGGCGCGCAGGCGGACGTAGCTCAGCCATGGACGCGCCCCTCGGCCAGGTTCAGGCCGCGGGTGCGCGCGGTATCCAGCACCAGCCGGCGGCGTTCGCCCGCCGCGCCGTCCAGGCGCAGCGTGCCCGCCAGCGGCACCGCCGGATCGTCGCAGCTGAGCAGGCAGACGTCGGCCAGCAGCGGCTCCAGCTTGTAACTGTTGCGGCCGTAGAGGCCGGCAATCCGCATGCTGCCCGGTTCGGACTTGATCACGATGTCGGCGCCCAGTTCCGTGCTGACCCAGTTGCCCGCGAACGGCGCCAGCGTCAGCGCGGCCCGGTCCTCGGCAACCACCCGTTCGCAGCGCATGCGCTGTCCCTGCTGGGTGACGTCGATGGCGTGGACCTTGCCTTCCGCGTCGCGCAGCGCCGTCACTTCCAGCACAATCACCGACAGCAGATTGATGCGCAAGGTATCGCCGCTGCCCTGCTGCAGCGGCAGCGGCATGCCGAAGTCCTTCAGGCACAGCACGCCGTCCTGCAGCACGATGGCAAAGTGGCGGCCGCTGGCGCGGCAGTAGTAGTCGCCGCCGTAGCTGTCGATCAGCGCCGGGTCGGCCGGCGCCGCGGCCGCCTCCAGCGTCTCGTCCAGCAAGGCCGCCAGCAACTGCTCCGCCAGCGCCGGGGCCGCCTTGTCGCTGCGGTTGGTGATGACCACGATCTGGATGTCGTGCTCGGGCGCCGCCAGCATCTGGCAGCTGCCGCCGACCACGCCGCCGGCGTGGTGCACCAGCGTCACGCCGCGCCACTGCTCGCGGATCAGGCCGAAACCGTAGGGGGTGACATGGCCATTGTTGAGTTCGGTTGGCGCCAGCATTTCCATCGACAGCGAGGCCGGCCACAAGGTCGGCGCCAGCAGGTGCGCCAGCCAGCGCTGCATGTCGTCCAGCGTGGAGGCGACCCCGCCCTCGCCCAGGATCACCGACGGGAAGATGCCCTTGCCGAAGCTGCCGTCCGGCCGCGCGATGTGGGTGGCCGCGCTGCCAGGCAGCGGATCGAGATCGCTGCTCCACAGCGAGGTGTCGTGCATGCCCAGCGGCTCGAACAGGTGCTCGGCCATGGCTTGCGCCAGCGGCATGTCGAGCACCCGTTCGATGACCATCGACAGCATGCGATAGCCGCCGTTGTTGTAGATGAACTGGGCCCCGGCGGCGAAGTTGTCGTCGTGCTGGCGGCACTGGTAGTCGAACGCCGCCTCACCCGGCGCCAGCACCATGCCATTCGACAGCAGCGACAGGTCGAGGTAGTCGCGGGTGCCGCCGGTGTGGTTCATGAATTGCCGCAGCGTGCGCCGGCCCTGGGACGGCGGCAGTTCCGGCAACCAGCGCGACACCGGCTCGTCGATCGACAACTTGCCCTGGTCGCGCAGCAGCAGCGCCAGCGTGCAAGCCAGATGCTTGGTGGTCGAGCCGATCCGCATCTTGGTCGACGGCGTGTTGACCAGGCCCGATTCCAGGCTGGCCAGCCCAAAGCCGCCGCGCAGCAGCGATTTGCCGCCGCGCCGCACGCTGACGATGGCGCCAGGTGCACCGGCGCCAGCGCCGGCGAAGTCGTTCATCACAGCTGCCAGTTTTTCGATTTCAGTGTTAGCCATTGCATACTCTTTCAAAGTAAAATAAATAATCATTCATTTTTAATGTCAGCCATGCCCAAAAGAGATGAGCGCCATATGGCCTCGATGCGCAAACAGATACTCACTGCGGCCCAGATCGTCTTCGAGAAAAAGGGCGTGCACGCGGCTACAATGAGCGACGTCAGCACCCAGGCCGGCCTGTCGGTCGGCTCCCTGTACGTCCACTTCCGTTCCAAGGAAGAGGTGCTGCTGCAGCTGATCGACTCCGGCGTCAACGGCGAGCCGTTCGACGCCTGCACCACGGCGGGCGAGCTGCTCGGTCTGGTCGAGGCCATCCTGCAGGCGCTGGAGGCACCGGGTTCGGCCAGCCAGGCGGCGTGCACCGCGCTGGAAGTGGCCGCCATCGCGCGCCGCAACGCCGAGGTGCAGGCGGTGGTGGTGCGCAACTTCGCGCGCCTGCGTGACGCGGTGCTGGGGGCAACGGCGCGCGTCGCCAGCGGCGGCGGCACGCTCGATGCGCAGGTCGTCGGCGAGGCGCTGCTGTCCCTGCTGCTGTCGGCACAGGCGCAGATGCTGATCGGCGTCCCCACCTGCACCGACGCCAAACTGAAGGTGGCGCGCCTGTTGATCACGCAACTGCATGGGGCACCGGTGCGGGTGAAGCGCTATACGGCGCCGCTGCGGCCGACAGCATCGGACTGAACGCCGACTCGGCGTAGCTGATGCAGCCACCGTGGTAGAGCGCGGCCGGCGTGGTGTCGCTGGCCATGAACAGGGGCGCGTCGAGGTCGACCAGGTCGGCGCCCTGGGCCGCGATAAACGCCGGCAGCAGCGCCATCGAACGGCCGCCCATGCAACCGATCATCACGCGCAGGCCGCGCCGCCGCGCTTCGGCCGCAAGCGCCAGCGCCTCGCTCAATCCGCCGCATTTGTCGAGCTTGATGTTGGCCACCTGGTAGCGCGCCTGCACACGATCCAGATCGGCCATGGTTTGCAGCGATTCGTCGGCGGCCAGCGGGATAGGCGCGCGCATCCGCTCCAGCGCGCTGTCGGCGTTGGCCGGCAATGGCTGCTCGATCAGCTCCACGCCGTTATCGACCAGCACCGCCATCATGCGGTCGAGATGTTCGAGCGACCAGCCTTCATTGGCGTCGATGGACAGCCTGACATCCGGCCGCACCTTTCTGACGGCGATCACGCGGGCCGCGTCCTGGTCGCCGCCATCGAGCTTCAGCTTGAGCGCCCGGGCAGACGGCAGCGCCAGCGCCGCCTGCGCCATCTGCTGCGGCTCGGCGACGCCCAGCGTGACCATCGTGACCAGCGGCCGCACGCGGGCAAGGAAGGCTTGCCGGTAGGTGGGCTCGCCGCGCGCGGCGGCGGCCAGTTGCCAGCAGGCCCAGTCCAGCGCATTGCGCGCGCCGCCCGGCGCCATCCGGCGCACCGTACCCCAGACGCCCAGCAAGTCGGCGGGCAGGTCCGGCAGCAATGCCTCGATCTCGCGCCGCATGCTGGCGCCGCTGTCGCCGCGGTAAAAAACTCCCGCCGCTTCGGCATGCGCCACATGCGGCCCATCGTGTACCGCGATGCGCAGCACGGATTGACCGGTGAGGGTGCGGCCGGCTATCCGCAGCGGCTGCTTGAACAATACCTCGTCGATAAAAGTTTCGATCTGCATGGTGGTATGAACTCCGTATCTCACTTGAAGGACTTGCTGAGCTGCAGGCCGAAGGTGCGCGGCGCGATCAGATTGATCCGGCCCGGGCCGCCCAGCGAACTCAGGGTGGTATCGGCCGCGGTCTGGCCGCGCCGGTCGCCCAGGTTGCGGATGAACAGCGACAACGCGAATTGTTCGAACTCGATGCCGCCGCGCAGATCGATGGTGGCGTAGCCGGGCATGCGATACAGCGGCGTGCCGGGCGCGGCGGAGAAGGTGTTGAAGCGCTCGCCGGTGTAGCGTGCGGTGGCGCCCACATAGGCGTCGCGGCCGCCGAGCTGGAATTCGTGGTCGGCCTGCAACGCGGTCGACACACGGGCAGTGTCGGGCAAGCGTTCGCCAGCCTTGCCGCCCAGATCCGGGCTGGCGTCGAGCAGCTTGGCGTCGATGACGCTGAGCGCGGAGGACAATCGCCAACCGCTGATAGGCGCGCTGCGCAAGGTCCACTCCAGCCCCCTTGAGCGGGCGCTGCCGGCGTTGCTGATGCCGCCGAAGCCGCCGCCACCGCTGAACACCTGCATGTTTTTCCAGTTGATCTGGTACAGCGCCAGTTCCGATGCCAGCAGGTTCGGCAGCAAATCGCCCTTCCAGCCCAGCTCGTAACTCCACAGGCTGTCGGAGCGGAAGGCGGGCTTGTTCAGCGGCTCGCCGGTCAGCGGATTGCGGATCACGGGCAGGGGGCCGCCCGGGCGGTAGCCGCTGGCCACGCGCGCGTACAGGGCATGCCGGGCGGCGGGCCGCCAGCGGGCGGTCAGCAGCCAGGTGGTCACACCTTCGGACGAATCGGCCGCCGGCTGCGACGCCGGCGCGAACAGCCCGCTGAGCTGATTGTCGAGATGCTGGCGGTTCTGGCTGCGGCGCACGCCCAGCGACAGGTCGGTCTGCTGGCCGGTGTAATACGTGCCGGTGCCGAACAGCGCCGCCTCGCGGAAAGTGGAGGGAAACGTGGCGTCGAGCAGCAGCGGCGCGACAGGCTGGCGCGCTGCATTCAATGGATCCATGTGCTGATTCTTGGAACCCTCTTCGCTGGTGTAGAAGGCTCCGGCCAGCCACTCGAATATCTTGCTGCGCGGTGAAGTCAGGCGCACTTCCTGGGTCAGCTTGCGGTTGTAGAACGAATAGTCCAGGGCGTAGCCGGCGGCGTTGATGCCGGCCGCGCCCAGCAAGGGCACATAGAAGGCCGATGGGTCCATCCGGCCATGGTTGGTGGAACGCTGCCAGCCGCTAATGACGTCCAGCGTGGCCCATTTCAGGTCGGCTTTGATCGCCATCGAAACAAGATCGTTGCCCACGTCGACCGGCTCGGAGATAAAGCGCCGCATGGTATCCGGGCCATCGACCGGCTGCATCGTAGCCAGGTTCATGTCCTCGGCAGTAGAGCCGTCGTGGCGCTGGCGTTGGCTTAAGGCGGTGACGCGCAGCGACAGGTCTTTATTCGGGGTGAGCAGGAAGGCGAGCCGACCGCCCGAGGTGGTCGAGCCATCGGACGCACCGCCGGGATGATTCAAGTCGCGGATGAAACCACCGTCCGCGCGCTGGTAGAGCGTGGCCCGCAGCGCGGCTACGCCCGGCTTGAGTGGCGTGTTGACCACGGCACGCAACACGTGGCCGGATTCGCCGCCCTGCTTGCGTGACAGCTCGCCCGTGGTTGCCACGCTGAACTCGCCGGAGTCGGGTTCGACTGCGGCATACTTGATCAAGCCGCCCATCGCGCCCGCACCGTACAGCGTTCCCTGCGGTCCGCGCAGCACCTCCACATTGGCCAGGTCGAACAGGCCCAGGTCGAGTGCGCTGGAACCGCCGCCCGCATACGCGGAGCTGGAGCCGAACGGCACATCGTCGATATACATGCTGACCGTGGCGCCGACCTGCGAGCCGGTGGTGACGCCGCGCATAGTGATCTGGCTCTGGCCCGTGGCGCCGCCCGCCTGGTTGAGATTGACACCCGGCAGCAACGCCGCCAGGTCGCCCAGGGATTGATAGCCGCCGCGCTCCAGCGCCTCGCCTTTGACCACGTCCACACTCAGCGGCACTTCGCGCGCCGGTTCGCGGCGGCGCTGCGCGGTGATGGTAACGATCTCGATCGGGTCGCCAGTGGCGCTCGCCGTTGGCGCGGTGACAGCCTCGGCAGCAGGCGGCTCGGCCCAGGCCGCCATCGGCAGCGCGCCGCACGCTACCGCCAGGGGGAGATATGTCAGTTTCAATTTCGAGCCAGAACCACGGTCACACGTACGCATCGTTGTCTCCATAATGAATGAACATTCGTTTTTTTTTGCGATTATGCGCGTGTTATTGCGGGCAGCGCAAGCGATATTTGCTTACCCGAATCGGTGCCTGTTGTACGTGGAAACATCTGACGGCCGGTTCGAAAACGGCAGCCGACCGGCCCCGCTATGGGCAGCGCTTGCGCTGCCGCAGACTCCAGTCACGGTTTCAGCCGTAGCATGGGCCAATCATGGTCGATAAAAAAATTATCAATACGGTTTATAAAATTTCCGACAGACGCGGTAATGGCCTGCTACGGCGCGAAGTCTGGATCAACGGAAAAGGACAGGTAACGCGCTACAACCTGGCGTATATTAATCACGACTTGTATCAGCGGGACAACGGCAGAGTGATCGGTTACGACAACGCCCATGGCGTCCATCATCGGCATCGAATGGGTGTCGTGGAGCCTGTGGAATTTACGAACTTCGACGATATTGATGCGCGCTTCCAGCAAGACTGGCAAGCGCTATTGGGGAAGAAATGAATACCGTGATTCTTAATCTTGCAAACGACGATGACTTCTTTCGGCACGGAAGGCGAATTGCCCAATTAGCCGATCAACAGAAAGAACTGTGCGCAGAAAACACTGTCAGCTTCGAAGACCCTGCCGACCTGCTCAAGTTACTGACGTCCCACCGCCTGGCGCTACTCCGCACCATCAAAGATCACCCCGGACCGATAGCCGCTATTGCAGAGCGTCTAGGACGTACTCCAGATGCCGTACAGCGCGATGTTGACGAATTGGAAATTCTCGGTTTGGCCCACGTGGCGCAGCAAGTAGTCCGCTTGACAGCCGAGCACATCAAACTGGAAGCCATACTGGTCTGATCCAAAAACCACGCTTGAATATGCGTAAATATTCCTCCCGAGCGCAGCGCCGGCGGCGCGGCATCGCGCTACACTAGCCGCTCGCCCACCTGCCTGAGGAATCGAGACATGACACGCAAAACCGCTGCCGATTTTGACCCGGAAGTATTGAAGCTGTTCGACCAGTACGTACACGGCGGCATCTCGCGCCGTGATTTCCTGTCGTCGGCGACGCGCTATGCGGTGGGCGGCACCACGGCCGCCGGCCTGCTCGCCACGCTCAGCCCCAGCTTCGCCGCCCCGCTCGTCAACGCGGACGACCGCCGCATCAAGGCCCGCTTCGTCGAACTGCCTTCGCCGCAGGGCAACGGCACGGTGCGCGGCTACCTGGTCTCGCCCGCCGATGCCAAGGGCAAGCTGCCACTGGTGCTGGTGGTGCATGAGAATCGCGGCCTGAATCCGCACATCGAAGACATTGCCCGCCGCCTGGCGCTGGACGGTTTCATCGCCTTCGCGCCGGACGCCTTGTTCACCCTGGGCGGCTACCCCGGCGACGAGGACAAGGCGCGCGCGCTGTTCGGCAAGCTGGACCAGCCCAAGACGCGCGCCGACTTTGTCGCCGCCGCGCGCTGGCTGCAACAGCAACCTGAGGGCAACGGCAAGCTGGGCGTGGTCGGCTTCTGCTTCGGCGGCGGCATTTCCAACTATCTGGCCACGCAGTTGCCGGAACTGGCGGCGGCCGTGCCTTTCTACGGCGGGCAACCGGCGGCGGCGGACGTGGCGCGCATCAAGGCCCACCTGCTGATCCACGACGCCGGCAACGACGAGCGCATCCGCGCCGGCTGGCCCGCCTACGAGCAGGCGCTGAAGGATGCCGGGGCGACATATCAGTACCACGTGTATCCGGGCGTCGAACACGGCTTCAACAACGACACGACGCCGCGCTACGACGCCGCCGCCGCCAAGCTGGCCTGGCAGCGTACGACCGACTTCTTCCGCGCACGGTTGGTTTGAGAAAGGCTGCGGCCTATTCGTATTTGGCCGCCAGCCGCTGCCACTCGGGATCGTCCTTGAGCTGCCGGATCACGGGGGCGATGCTGTCGTGGACCGCCGCTTTGGAACGGGGCACCAGGAAGCGGCGCTCGGTCACGCGTGCCGGCAGTTCGTGCAGCTGGAACTTGTCGGCCGCCACCGCGTGCACCTTCAGGTAGTAGCGCGCGATCGACTCGGCGACCATCACGCTGTCCACCCGCCCGAGCCGCAGTTTCTCCAGGTTGTTGTCGTCGCTGATGGCGTCGCTGCGGACCAGTCCCTGCTGCTGCATCCACGCCTCCAGACCAGGATAGCTGTAGCCGAGCGCCATGCCGATCGTGCGGCCGCTCAGCGCACCAGGCTTGGACGCGCTGTAAGCCTGGCCCGCCGGCAGCACGATGACATAACGGTCGATGGCGAACGGCACCGTCCACAGGTATTTTTTCTGCGCGGCGTCGTTGAACCATTCCGGCATCATGCCGATGACGATGCCGTCCAACTCGCCCCGCTCCACTTGCAGCTGCAAGCGCTTGCGCGGCAGATAGATCAATTTGAAACTCAGCTGGCCGAGTTTTTTGCGGTTCAGATACGCCACCATGTCGGGATAGATGCCGCCGCCGCCGATCACCAGGGGCGCGACCCGGGCACTGGTATAAACATTGACGACCTCCCCCCGCGCCGCTCCGTGAAGCACGCCCAAGCTCAGCATCGCCAGTGCCGTCAGGAACTTTTTCATGATTGAAATATAGCACGTCACCAATTTAAGTCCGGCCTAACCTTACCACCCGCCGGCTTGCTACAATGGCCGGATGCGCAACGTCCTGGCCCTCTTTGTCGCGGTGATTTTCGTGCTGTACAGCTCCATGCTGGCAGCCGCGCCTGCGCATGCCTGCTGCAAGAGCGCCGATTGCCCGGTGACGCAGTGCGTGGCGGCCGATTGCCTGCCGTCGGCGATGCCGGCGGCCCTGGGCGATGTCGCGCTGCCGGCTACGCCGCCCGCCAGTATGGCGGCCCAATGCCCCGCCCCCGCCATCCTGCCTGCCCCGCCGACCAAAGTGTGGTGTCCTCCCGACTGACGGTGAAAGTGTTTTCGATCAAGCAAACAACTTTTACTTTTATAAGGAAACACCATGAAAACCATCATCATCAAAGCGTCGGCCGTGACGGCCATCCTGCTGGCATCCGCCGGCGCCTACGCCAGCACCATGGATTGCTGCGGCGGCCTGGAGTGCTGCATCAAGATGCTGGCCTGCTGCTTCTAAGCGCTAGGCTGATGTAAAGAAAGGGCCCCGCGGGGCCCTTTCTTCATGTTAGGACTTGGCGAAGGCCAGGAAGTCGGCGTTGAAGCGGTCCTTGTGCGTATCGGTCAAGCCGTGCGGCGCGCCCGGGTAGACGATCAGCTTGGCATGCTTGACGATGGCAGCCGAGGCTTTGCCGGCGGCATCGATCGGCACGATCTGGTCGTCGTCGCCGTGGATCACCAGGGTAGGCTTGTCGAACTTTTTCAAGTCCTCGCGGAAGTCGGTCTCGGAGAAGGCCTTGATCGAGTCATAGGTATTCTTGTGGCCGGCCTGCATGCCCTGCGCATACCAGGCCTGGATGATGCCCTGCGAAGGCTTTGCGCCCGGACGGTTGTAGCCGTAGAACGGACCCGAGGCGATGTCCAGGTACAACTGGGCGCGGTTGGCGACCGAGCCGGCGCGGATGCCGTCGAACACTTCCATCGGCAGGCCGCCCGGGTTGGTGGCGGTCTTCAGCATCAGCGGCGGCACAGCGGAGATCAGGCCCAGCTTGGCGATGCGCTTGGTGCCGTGACGGCCCACATAACGCGCCACTTCTCCGCCGCCGGTCGAGAAGCCGGCCAGGATGATGTTCTTCAAATCCAGCGCTTCGATCAGCTGCGCCAGGTCATCGGCGTAGTGGTCCATGTCGTTGCCGTCCCAAGGCTGGCTCGAACGGCCGTGGCCGCGGCGGTCATGGGTGATGACGCGGAAACCGTTGTTGGCCAGGTGGAAGGCAGCCGATTCCCAGCTGTCGGCGTTCAGCGGCCAGCCGTGGCTCAGGATCACCGGCTGGCCGGCGCGCGGGCCCCAGTCCTTGTAATAGATCTCGACGCCGTCGCGGGTGGTGATGGTGCTGCCCGTTTTGCTGACTGCGCCACCATGAATCGCCGGTGCGGCCTGTGCGCTGCCACCGGCAAACGCGGCCAGCGGCACCGCCACGGCGGCGACTGCTGCACCGGCGCCACCGAAGATGGCGGAGCGACGGGATGGGTTCACTGCTTGGTCTTGGGTAGTTTTGTTCATGATGGACTCCATTTTAGTTAGTTAACGATTTAATAGGAAACTACGTTTTTACATTCTTACTGGCGATTCTTGCGCTGCCCATGTGCTCAATATATATCGCACGCTATTTAATAGCAAGCTATTTCAATCAATTCTTTTACAGCAACTTCTTCCTTTTAGTTGATACTTGGCTACAAGGGCCTGTGCTACAGTGCTTTGCACGTTTGGCCTTGCGATGGGTTGAATCTTAGGCCAGCCGGCACGTTTGCGGAACAGACAGCCCTGCAAGCTGACTTTGCAAAAATGCAGACCGCCCCACGAAACGACATCCTCCATGCCCTCAAATACCGAATTCGACTGGAACGACATCCCGCTGATCCTGACGCTGGCGCGCAGCGGCAGCATGAGCGCCACCGGCCGCCAGCTGGGCGTGGACGCCTCGACCATCAGCCGCCGCATCGCCGCCGCCGAAAAAGCCCTGAAACTGCGCCTGTTCATCCGCGATAACACCGGCTACCAGCTGACCGACGCCGGCCAGGTCTTCGTCCAGCACGGCGAAGCGGTCTACGGCAACGTCCAGAGCATGTTGCAAGCCTCCACCCAGCAGGCCGACGCCACGGCCGGCCCGGTCAACATTACCTCGATCGACTTCCTGTTCGACTACTGGCTGCTGGACCACGTTCCCGCCCTGCTCGCGCAGCATCCGCACCTGCAGCTGACGCTGCAGGCGGAAAACCAGAACCTGTCCTTCACCCGCCGCGAGGCCGATTTCGCCCTGCGCCTGGGCAAACCCGGCGAGGATGCGGCGCTGGTGATGCGCAAGCTGGGCGATCTCGGCTTCGCCGTCTATGGCCACGCCAGCTTCGCCGACACGCCGCGCGCCTGCTGGGGCACCCGGCCGTGGATCGCCTACGACGACGCGCTGGCCGGCACCGGCGAGATGCAGTGGCTGGCGCAGATGGACCCGCAGCCGAACAAAGTATTGAAGGTGAACAGCCTGAGCACGATGGTGCGCGCCTGCCGCGCCGGCGTCGGCATGGCGCTGCTGCCCTGCCTGCTGGGACAGCAGGAGGGGCTGGTGCGCATCGGCAGCGGCGTCGAGGTGCAGCGCGATATCTGGCTGCTCAGCCATCGCGACGCCGGTTCCATCGCCCGCTTCAAAACCGTCTCCGCCTGGCTGACCCAGCTCTACGCCAGCAATCAAGACCTGCTGTGCGGCGCAGTTTCAAACCGCTAATCCGCATTCTGACCCCTCGTTTTTGCAGTTCGTCACATCCCGATGGATGTACAGGGGCCCCTTGTCTATAGTTCACTCAACGCAAGACAAAACGCAGTGAACCACACAACCCAAGGAGCTCAAAATGAACATCGCCAAAAACATGGAAGCCATCTTCGTCGCAGCAATCGTCGTCGCCAGCGCCACCTCGTTCGCCACCGCAGCCGTACCGGCCATGCACAGCGCAGCCCCAGTGGCAGCCGTCGCCGCCAAGGCCGACACCAGCAAAATGCAGGTTGTCACCGTCAGCGCCAAACGCCTGACCGCCGCAGAAAAAGCAGCACTGTAATCCCCGCAGCAAACCTCGAACAACGACGGAGCGCATCATGAAAAAATATCTGCAGGCTGCAATGCTGGCCACGGTACTGAGCAGCGGCGCAAGCGCCGCGCTGGCGGCCGATGTGATCAGCGAGAACCGCAGCGTCGATGCGCGTGCCGTCAACATCGACCTCGATGGCGTCATCAGCCTCAAGGTCAAGCAAGGACCAGTCGCGTCGCTGACTCTATACGGAGAGGCTGACGCGCTGAAAAAAGTGACGGTGGAGCAGACGGGCGATACCCTGCACATCGGCACAAGCAAGATGCGCAGCTTCAGCTTCGGCAACAAGCAGTCGCTGCGCGCGGAATTGACGCTGCCGAACCTGCAGCAGATCGTGTCAGGCGGCGTCGGTTCGACCGAAGTCGCAGGCTTCAGCGGCGACAAGCTGCGCCTGACACTGGATGGCGCAGGTTCGGTGAAGGTCAACAACGCCCAGTATCGCAACGTCGACGTCAAGCTGGGCGGCGTCGGCAGCATGACCGTCAACACCGGCAACAGCGACAACGTCGATCTGAATCTGCACGGCGCCGGCCATATCGAAATGACCGGCCAGACCAGGCAGCTGCACGCCACCCTGGGCGGCGTGGGCGGCCTCGATGCGCAGGCGCTGCACGCCGACACCGTGGACGTCAACATGACAGGACTGGGCAGCGCGTCGGTGTACGCGAAGAACAGCGCGAATATGAAGTTATCGGGCATGGGTTCGGCCAAGGTGTACGGCAACCCGGCCAGTCGTAACGCCAGCGCCCGCGGCATGGGCAGCATCAGCTGGCAGTAAAGAATGCGGTAGTCCGCAGCAGGAAACACATGGGTGTGTTTTTACCGTCCGCGAGGGTCACTCCTCCCGGACGGTTTTTTTTACTTCAGATAGCGGGCCTGCGCGACGTCGTGCCCCAGCACGATGCGCATGTCGGCGTAGGCCGATTTTCCGCTGTGCGCCTGCAGCGGCAGCCCCAGTCGCTGCGCCAGCGTCTGGGCCAGCAGCTGCTGGTCGCGCTGATACTCGATGCGGCTGAGCGGCACCACGAAAGGCCGGACGTTGGTCAGGCGCGTGGCCTTGATGCCCTCCGCGTCGAGCGTGCGCGCCAGCCGCGCGGCGGCGCCGGCGATGCCGTTGCCGTTGCTGATCTCCAGCCGGACGCCCGGCGGCGCGGGTGCGGCGACGGCATTGGCATTGGCATCAGCATCGGCATCGGCATCGGCGCGCGCAGCTGCGCCGATGCGCAGCACCTCCACCAGCGCCGCGCCGATCTGCCGCACCTCTGTGCGCGGCATCGACGCATCGAGGGCGGCCCTGGCCTGCGCCGCGCCCTCCTTCAGCAGCATGTAGTCGCGCTGCACGTCGTGGGCGCGCAGCGTGGCCGCCTGTTTGAACATGGTCGCCGCCCGCTCCCGCTCTCCGCCGGCTTCCAGCGCCGCGCCCAATTGCTCCCAGCTTGACGCATCGGTCGGCGCCTGCAGGCAGGCCCGCTCCAGCGCCGTCAGGGCTGCACTGCGCGTGTCCGGCTCCGGTACGGGAGCGGGTGCGGGCGCCATGCCGCTGCACGCCATCAGCAATGCGCCTGTGCACGCGGCGCCCAGTACGTGTTTCATCATCGTCTCCTATTGGCCCAGCATGGTCGGCAGCATCCGGTAAATCTGGATGCCCGCGGGTCCGATCAACACCAGCATCAGCGTCGGGAAGATGCAAAAGATCAGCGGGAACAGCAGCTTCAACGCGATCTTGGCTGCGGCCTCCTCGGCGATAACGCTGCGCTTGCTGCGCAGGTTATCCGAATGCACCCGCAAGGACTCGCCCATGCTGGTGCCGAAGCGCTCCGACTGGATCAGCATCGCCACCAGCGTATCCACATCCTCGACGCCGCTGCGCAGGGCCAGGTTGCGCAAGGCCTTCTCCTTGGTGAAGCCGGCGCGCATTTCCATCAGCACCAGTTGCAGTTCCTGCGCCAGCGCCACGCTCTTGATGTGGATTTCCCCCGCCACCTTGGCCAGCGCGCGCTCCAGGCTCAGGCCCGCCTCCACGCAGACGGTCAGCAGATCCAGCGCATCGGGGAAGTTTTCGAAGATCTCGCGGCTGCGGCCGGCCGCCTTGCGCGACAACACGACGTTCGGTATGTAGTAGCCGATGGCCGCCGTCATTAGCAGCAGATGGAGATAGAGCTTGTTCAGCACCCCCTGCAGCGCGGCCGCGCCCAGCACCGCCACCACGGCCGGCAGCCCGAGCGCCAGCAGCGTCTTGGCGGCGAAGTACAGCGACGGCGCCGCTGCGCTGCGCCAGCCGGCGTTCATGAAACGGGTGCGCAGCGGCGAGCGCTCCCAGCCCTCCTCCGGCAGCGACATGCGGGAAAAAGGCCGCGCCGCCTGCGCGACCTTCTCCACCCAGCCCCCCTCGGCCGGCGACGAGGATACGGACGTGCCGATAAAATCGCCGAGCCGCTCGCGTATCGGCACCGACGAAAAACTGAGCAACGCCACCAGCGCGATGCACACCACCACCGCGAAGACGATCACGAGGAAAACAATCTGCCGGATGTCCATGCCCCGCTCCTCACACCCGTATGCGTATCAGCTTGCGCATCCACAGCACGCCGCCGCAAGCCATCGCACAGGCGTACCACGTCATCTGCACGCCTACCGGATCGGTCCACAGCACGCGGATGTAGGCGGGATTCAGCACCACCATCACTCCCAATACGCCCAACGGCAACAGGCCCAGTATCCAGGCCGACATCCTGCCCTCGGCCGACATCACACGCACCTGCGCCAGCAAGCGCAGGCGGGAGCGTATCAGGCGGCTGATGTTGCCGAGGACTTCAGCCAGGTTGCCGCCCGACTCGCGCTGGATCAGCACCGCGATCACCAGATAGCGCAGATCGGTCAGCGGTACGCGCATCGCCAGGTTGTGCAAGGCTTCGTTCATCGGCACACCGTAGTTGATCTCCTCGTAGGCGAACTTGAATTCGCCGGCAATCGGCTCCGGCATCTCCTCGCCCACCATCTGCATGACGTTGGCGAAGGAGTGGCCTGCGCGCAGCGCCCTGCCGAGAAAGTCCGCCGCCTCCGGCAGCTGCACCTCCAGCTTGAGCAGGCGCGCACTGCGCGTGCGCATCAGCACCAGCCAAGGCAGCGACAGCGACAAGGCCAGCAGGCCGGTCGCCGCCATCGCCGGCATCGACAATAGCGACAGAACCAACAAGCCGCACGCCAGCATCGCCAGCGTGCAGCAGAGGAACTGCGACACCGACCACTGCACGCCAGCCTGCAACAGCAAACGGTCCAGCAGGGCCAGGCGGCCGACCCGGCGCAGGATTTTTTCCAGCGTCGGGTTGCGGCTGTAGCTGCGCTGCTTGAGGATATCGATCCGCTCGCCGCCGCGCTCACCGCGCGCCGCCATCAACCGCAGGCGCTTGGCGATGCGCCGCGCACCGCCGCCGTGGGCGCTCGACCACCACAGCCAGGCGCCTTCGATCATCAGTATCACTGCGGCGAACAGCAGCACCGCGAAAGCCGTGAAGAGCGTGTCCATGCCGCTACTCGTAGATCTTGTCGGGATCGAACACCGAATCCGCCACCGGCACGCCGAACATGCGCAGGCGGTCGGCGAAACGCGGCCGCACACCGGTGGCGGAGAATCTGCCCTGCACCTTGCCGTTCGCGTCCACGCCCTTTTGCTCGTAGCGGAAGATCTCGTGCATGGCGATCACGTCGCCTTCCATGCCGGTGATTTCCTGCAGGCTGACCAGTTTGCGCGTGCCGTCGGTCAGCCGCGACACCTGCATCACCACCGTCACGGCGGAACAGATCTGCTGCCGCGTGGCGCGCGGCGTCAGGTTCAAGCCGGTCATGCCGACCATGTTCTCCAGCCGCGACAAGGCGTCGCGCGGCGTGTTCGAGTGGATCGTGGCCAGCGAGCCTTCATGGCCGGTGTTCATCGCCTGCAGCATGTCGAGCGCCTCCGGCCCGCGCACCTCGCCGAGGATGATGCGGTCCGGCCGCATGCGCAGCGCATTGCGCACCAGCGAACGCTGATTGACCTCGCCCTTGCCCTCGATGTTGGGCGGCCGCGTCTCCAGCCGCACCACATGCGGCTGGCGCATCTGCAGCTCCGCCGCATCCTCGATGGTGACGATGCGCTCCGCCGCCGGAATGAAGCCGGACAGCACGTTCAGCATGGTGGTCTTGCCGCTGCCGGTGCCGCCGGAGATCAGGATGTTGACCTTGGCCTGGCCCAGCGCCTTCAACACCTCCATCATCGGCGGCGTCAGGCTGCGGTAGTCGAGCAGGTTCTGCACCGTCAGCGGATTGACGGAGAAACGCCGTATCGACAGGATGGGTCCATCGATCGCCAGCGGGGGAATGATGGCGTTCACGCGCGAACCGTCCGGCAGCCGCGCATCGACCATCGGGCTGGACTCGTCCACGCGGCGGCCCACGCGCGAGACGATCTTCTCGATGATCTTCATCAGGTGGGCGTTGTCGTTGAAGGTGACGTCGGTCAGCTCCAGCCGTCCGGCGCGTTCGACGTAGACCCTGGCGCAGGTGTTGACCAGGATGTCGGACACACCGGGATCGGCCAGCAGCGGCTCCAGCGGCCCGAAGCCCAGCATCTCGTGCTGGATGTCGAGCACCAGGCTATGCCGCTCGTGCTGATTGAGCACGATGCGCTCTTCCTCGATGATGCGCTGGACCAGCAGCGCCAGCTCGTGCTTGAACTGCTCCGGCGTCAGCCGCTTCAGGCGCTCCAGGTCGATGCGGTCGAGTATCGTCTGGTGCATGCTCTTCTTCAGCTCCAGATACGCCGCCGCGGCCAGGCCCGGCGGCCCGTTGACGCCCGGGCGATTGTCGTCGGCGGTCGCCAGTCGTTCGCGTAAGCTCATGTCATCCTCCTCAATCGTTGTCGTGGCGGCCGAACAGGCGGTCGAACAGGCCTTTGCTTTCCGAGACCCGGCGCGCCGTCACCAGCTCCACCAGCTCGGCGAGGCTGCGCGCCACCGCGCTGCTGCGCGACAGCTGCAGCACCGGTATGCCCTGGTTGACCGAATCCGTGGCCGACAGATAGTCGTTGGGCACCGTGTGCACCACGTCCGCGCCCAGCGCCTGCTCCAGGTCCATCAAGCGCAGCTTGCCGCCCTTTTCGTAGCGGTTGACGATCAGGCGCGTGCGCTCGCTCGGATAGCCCAGCGAACGGAAGATGTCCAGCAGGCGGCGGCCGTCGCGGATGTCCGGCAACGCCAGCTGCAGCACCGGATGGATGGTGTCCGCCTGGTCCAGTGCGCGCAGCGAGATGGCGTCGATCTGGCGGCCGACATCGAGCACGATGAAGTCGTAGTGTTGCCGGGCCAGGCGCAGGATGGCGTCCATATGTTCGGGCTTCATGTCGACCGCGTGGTTGGGATCGTCGGCCGCCGCCAGCACGCCGAAGTTGGAGGCCACGTGCACCAGGCAGGAATCGAGGAAGGAGCCGTCCATGCGGCTGATCTGCGCGCAGATGTCGGACAGCGTCATCGTCGGCTTCTGGTCCGACACGTACAGCGTGGCGTCGCCGAACTGGCCGTGCAGGTCGATCAGTAGCACCTTCTTGTCGGCCAGCGCGGCCAGCGCGTAGCCGAAGTTGGTCGACAAGAACGTCGCGCCGCTGCCGCCCTTGCAGGAGATGAAGGCCAGCACCTTGCCGTCGCGCGTCTGGCTGACACCCGTCGCCACCTCGATGCGGCTCATCGCTTCGTGGAAGGCGCTGTGCACCAGCGGCAGTTGCAGCACCTCGCGCATGCCGGCGCGCATGGCGCGGATCAGCAGGTCCTGCTGCGGCTCGCGCGTCAGCAGCATGAACGACGACGCGGCATACAGCTTGCCCAGGCGCTCGATAAGCTCCGTCTCGTCCTGCGCGGCGTCGCTGGCGTCGACGATCACCAGGTCCGGCGCCTCCGACAGCTGGCGTTCGACCGCGTCGCGCAGGCCGTTGCGCGACGCCACCAGCTGCATCGGCGGCATGCGCGCGGAGCCTTGTGCGGCGACTTCGGCGTGCAGCAGGCTGTCCCTGCTGATCATCAGTGCTTTCATGATCGCTCCTCGTGGTGCGGCTACTTGGCGCCGCTGACGCCGATGGTGAATGCGGACGGCTGCGGCGACGGTTCGCTGCTGGCCTTCTGGTAACGCTCGTAGGCGGCGTGCGCGGCGCGGCCATCCATGCCGGAGACCGGATCGCCATTGCGGCCCGCGTCCGCATGCATGACCTGCTGCGCCAGCGTGGCGCGGGCGGCGACGCCGAAGTTGCGGTCCCAATGCGGCGTAGTCGGCGTGGTTTGCAGGGCGCACGCTGCCAGCGTGCATGCCAGTGGCAGGCTAATTAGATGTCGCATCGTCGTATCCCGGTTATTTGTGGTCGGTGCTTTGGGCCGGCGGCCCTTCCATACGGCCTTCGAGGAACAGCTGCGCGCGGCTCGGCGTGGTGATGTCGTCGGTCGGCAGCCTGTAGTCCGCCGGCAGCGGCTTGAGTTCGACCGTCGTGGCGGCGCGGCGCGTGGTAATCAGCGGTAGGATGGCGCCGCCCGAAATACCCGCGGCGGAGACGCCGATGCCCTCGCGCGACAACTCCGATACTTCCGGCGCGACACGCAGGTTGATGCGGCCGCCGGCCAGCACCGTGGGAGTGAAGCGCAGGCCGACGCCGAACTCCTTCTCCGCCAGCGTGATCTTGTTGTTGTCCTGCGCGACCGGGATAAGGATTTTTCCGCCCGCCAGAAAGCTGCCTTCCTGGCCGCTGATCGCCATCACCGTCGGTTCGGCCAGGATGCGCACCAGGCCATCCTGCTTCTCGGCGGAGATGCCGGCGTGGTTGCCGCCGGCCTTGCCGATGCCGAGCAATCCTTTCAGCGTGCCGGACACAAAATTCGATGCCAGCGCGGTGGTCCAGCTGCCGCCGCCGAACCTCAGCGCCAGGTCGCTCTCCAGTTTGTCCAGCAGCGTTTTGGAGACCTCGGCGATTTTCACTTCCAGCATCACCTGCTGCGGCGCGCCGACATTGAGCAGGTTGACGATGCGCGCCGCGCCGGCGGTGGACGGCGCCGATGCGGGCGACGCTGCGGCCGCACCGCCCTTGTCGCCCCTGGCCGCCTCCAGCGCCTGCGCCGGCCGCCGCACAAACGCGGCGGCCAGGTCCAGCACGCGCGCCGCCGTTTGCACATCGTCGACGGTGCCGCTGATGACCAGCGTGTCGCCGGCGGCACTGACCTGGATGTCTTTTTGCGCGGGCATCAGCGCGGCCAGCGCGTTCTGCAACGCGGCGGGATCGACGCCGACCGCCACCTCGATCACATTGCACATGCCGCTGCGGCCTTGCACGATCATATTGCTGCTGCCGATGTCGACGCCGACCACGTACAGCGTATCCGGCGCCACCAGCATCGCCTGCAGCACGGCCGGATTGCCGACGCTGCGCGCCTGCACCGCTTCGGGCATGCGCATCAGCGTCGACTTGCCCAGCGCGAGCGTCAGCTTGCCCGGCGTCGCCGCCTGGCCGCCGCAGCGCAGGCCCACGGCCTCGCGGTTCGCCTGCGGTTGCTGCGGCGGTGCTTCCAGCGCAGCGACGGCTGCGGCGGCGCCGTTGGCCGGGACGCCTGCGGCAACCTGCACCTGGCTGGCCGCCGCGATCAGCAGCACGTATCGTAGCGTCCTCATGGCGCGCTCACAGGCATTCCTGCGTGCGCTGCACACCGGCGATCACGCCGACGCAGGAACGGTTGCGCGGCGCCGTCTGCGCCAGCTGCGCGCGCGGCTTATCCGCGGCGGCGGGCGTTGCGGCCGGCGCGGGGGCAGGCGCGGCCACCCTGGCGATGCCGAGCAGGCTGAATTTGGTCGCGCCGTCCGTCACGCCGGGGCGCGGATCGACCTGGTTGCGCAGCACCAGCGACAAGCTGCCGACGCTGCGCGCCAGGTCGATATTCTCGGCCTGCGCCGGCGTCACCTCCAGCGTAACCGCGTTGACCACGCGCGGCTTGGTCTCGTCGCGTCCCACTTCCTGCGCCACGGCCAGCAC
Source organism: Duganella sp. HH101 (assembly GCF_001758795.1). Classification (NCBI taxonomy): domain Bacteria; kingdom Pseudomonadati; phylum Pseudomonadota; class Betaproteobacteria; order Burkholderiales; family Oxalobacteraceae; genus Duganella; species Duganella sp. HH101. The sequence continues at coordinate 130,219 of NZ_LRON01000014.1, forward strand.
CAGTATCCGTTCCAGCACGATCTTGGAGATCGCGTTATCGCTGCCGGATGCGGCGGCCTGGGTGTTGACGATGATGTCGACGAAGTTCCCCGGCAGCGCAAACCCGGCCACCCCCACCACATCGTTCACGCGCACCGTGATGGCCCGCTTGCCTTCCGAGATCAGCGCCGACAGGCCGCCGAGCGTGCCGGCCGGCGCCAGCTTGGCCTCGCTCAGCGGCTCGTTGCGCAGCACGCTGGTTTTCAGCACGCGCCCGACCAGCCGCGCACCGTCGCGGATGGCGCCGTGCGGCAGGCTTTCGGCGGGCCAGTCTATCGTCATCAGCATCTCCGGCGTCAGGCGCTGGCCCAGGTTCACGTCGGTAGCGGCGACGACGATCTTGTTGGCCGACGCCGGCGACTGGCGCAGCAGCCAGCGCGAGGCCAGGCCCACGGCCACCAGTCCCAGCACGATAGCCAGCGCCATCATCATCAGTGCGCGCTTGTTGTTCATGCTATGCGCCGTTGCAGCTGGTCGATCGCATCGCCTGCGGCGGCCGCCGGTTCGCAGGTGGCGAACATGCTGATCCAGGCCTGCTCCAGCGCCGCCACGCTGAGGCGCGCGGGCTCGCCCAGGAAGCCGGCGAAATCGCCGATGCGGCCGATGATCTCGCGCGGATAGCAGGCCAGCAGCGGCAGGCCACTGCCCGCGTGCAGCACGTCGATCAGATGGCGCAGCGCCGCTTCGTCGAACACCACGCCCATCGTCACGCACTGTTGGCGAAACAAGGTGCGGTAGCTGGCGCCGTCCAGCGGGCCGACCGGGATCTTGTAGCCGATGCGGCGCAGCGCCGATGCGTCGAGCAGCGCCTCCGGCGCCAGGCTGGTGGCGAACACCAGCTGCATGTGGCACGGCACGCTGAAGTGGTAGCCGCCGGCCAGCGCCAGCTGGCTGCGTTCCAGCTCGCGCGCCTGCGAGAAGCGGTTCAGCAGATCGGCGGCGGACATGCGCTGCCGGCCCAGGTCATCGACGATCAGCAGGCCGTTGTTGGCCTTCAGCTGCGGCGGCGAGCGGTAGCTGCCGCTATGGCTGTCCGGCTGCAGCTCCAGCATGTCGGCACTGAGGTCGGCGTCGAGCGCCACCACGGGCCGCTGGCACAGCACCCAGCGCGGATCGCTGCTGCGACGCTCCGGCGACGGCCGCAATGCACGCAGGTGCTGCGGCGTCGGCGCGCGATGCAGCAGCGCGTCGTAGACCTGGACGATCTCCTGCCCCACCACCAGCGCATGCGGCACCGCGATCACGCCCTGCTGCAAACTCCCCAGGCGGCGCGCCAGCACCGACTTGCCGCTGCCGGACGGCCCATGCAGCAGCACCGTGCGGCCCGCGTACATGGCCGCGCCCAGCATGCGCTGCACGGCGGGGCTGAGGAAATCGTCGGCGAATTCGGCCGCCAGTTCGTCGGCGCACAGCTGCGGCACCTGGGCGGCCTGGCGCTCGACCACGGCGCGATAGGCTTCCAGCGTCACCGGCGCCGGGCCAACGTAGGGACAGCGGTCCATCCAGGCGCTTGCGCGCAGCCGTCCCGCCGCCGTCAGCTGGTACTGCACGTCGATGTCCGACTCGCCGCGCCAAGCCACTTCGACCACGTGTTCGGCCAGCATGAACTCGAGCACCTCGCGCAGCACGTTGATCGACAGGTGCAGCCGCGTGGTCAGCACCGGCAGATGGCTTTTGCCGTTGACGAAAATGGCCTTGGCGATCAGCTCGACGATCAGCTGCTGCGACAAGCCGGTGTCGCGCACCGATTTCGGCTGCGCCGGCAGCTCCCCGGCCAGGCCGGCATCATGGGCGGAGGAAGGCGATTCGACTGCGAGCATGGCGGTCTCCAGCGGTGAATTAGTTACGTTGAGGAATCAAGTCTATCGGCCCGCACTTTGTGGACATTGACGCGCAGCAAAGGCGCGGCAGGCGGCCGGTCAGCGATGCGCCAGCGCGACAACCACCATCGTCGCCAGCGCGATCGCCAGGCCGTAGGGGATGCCGCCGACGCTGGCGCCGGGCTCCAGTGGCACCGCTTGTAACGGGATGCCGAGGCAACGCCACAGCAGCGGCCTGCAGATCGTGGACAGGTTGCGCCAGCCATCGCGCCAGCGGCCGCTGAACAGCAGCATCACCAAAGCCATCGCGCCGCCGATCAGCGTGGCCAGCGCGGCCACATGCAGCGCCGCCAGCGGGCCGACGAAGGCGCCGACCATGGCCATCAGCTTGACGTCGCCGGCGGCCATGCCGCGCAATAAATACAGCGGCAGGAATAAAAAAAAGCCGGCCAAGCTGCCGGCCAGCCAGTACGTCAAAGGCGCCCAGTGCTGCCCGCCCAGCATGTGCAACATCAGCGCCAGCAACAGGCCGCTGAGGATCAGTACATTCGGAATCTTGCGCAGGGCCAGGTCGGTGACGGCCGCTTGCGCCACCAGGCAGATCAATATCAGTTCGATCGCATTCAGCATGACGGTGTCTCCAACAAAAGGCTTTCCAGCCCGACTGCGGCTGGAAAGCCAGGTGCTTACGGGGTGGTGATGGCGGTCGCGATCGTGGTGAAAGCGGTCCTCAGCGCCGGCCCCAGCAAGGCGAAGGCGGTACCGACGGCCACCACCATCGTCGCCGCGATCAGGCCATATTCAATGGCGGTGATCCCTTCTTCGTCGTGCGCAAACACCTTTGCTGCTGCAATAAGCGAGTTCATGATTTACTCCCGGATGAAATGAAAAAAAGTACCCCTGGCGCGGCTTGGCGGACTGCCCGGATCGCCTTCGCTTCACCATTAAGACCTACTATACGGATCGGAGTTTTCTGAGAGTTGACGTGACGCAAGTTTTCCTTGCGGCATCATTTTAGGGGTATGATGAAAATGTTCGTGCGGGACAGACATCCCGGCTGGCTTATGTCAAACTGCACCAATTTCCTGATCATTAAGCTCTGACGGAATGGCCCGGCTGTCGGAAAAAGGTCGCATAAGTTGCAAGGAATGTTTTTTTTCGCACACATGAATTGCCTTGATTGCAAAAAGCTATTATCCTGCTTAGCTGTTCTTTGGAAAGGCCCCGTGTTGCAGCTTCACTGTGCGCCTGACTATCAAAGATATTGGCTTGATAGGCGTGAACAAAACGTGGCTCGACGCAAGGTTGTGTGATTATTTTCCAGAGAAGAAAATGGATTCCCTACTGAAACACATGGTGGACATGACCGGCCACCGCGATCACACGATGCTCGACATCTCGGTGATCTCGGCGGTGCAGGAGCTTGCCCGCGCCAGTCAGGCCCGCGTGCTGACGCTGGCCACAGTCAGGGGCAAGATTTTCGTCCGGCCGCGCGCCATCATCTGCGCCGGCGAAGCGGCCCGCATGGTCGACACCTCGGACCTGCACAATCCCGGCGAACCGATCGAGAACATCCCGGCCCTGGCGCAGTGCATCGCCAACCACGAATCGGGCGCCGACGTCGCCAACGAGGCGGGCGAGCACACGCTGTGGCTGCCGATCTGGCTGGGCGACAAGGCCGACACCTGCCTGGAAATCGTCAACCCGACCCCGTACACCAGCGACACCATCCACGTCATCGGCGGCATCGTCAGCGTCTACCGCAACTTCCAGAACCTGCTGGACTACAGCGAACGCGATTCGCTGACCGGCCTGCTCAACCGCAAGACCTTCGACGACCAGCTGGCCAAGATGCTGGCCGCCAGCACCGAGCAGGACGCCATCACGCTGCCGGGCGAGCCGGAGCGCCGCAGCCATCATGATGAGGAAAAGCAATGGCTGGCCGTGGTCGATGTGGACCATTTCAAGCACGTTAACGACCGTTTCGGCCATTTATACGGCGATGAGGTGTTGATCCTGATCGCCAACCTGCTGACGTCCTCGTTCCGCGCGCAAGACCGCGTGTTCCGTTTCGGCGGCGAGGAATTCGTCGTGCTGCTGCGTTCGACCACCCTGGACAACGCCAAGAAAATCATCGACCGCTTCCGCACGAATGTGGCTTCCCACGATTTCCCGCAGGTGGGCAAGGTGACGGTGAGCGTGGGGTTTGTCAGCATCAGCGCGCTGGAGGCGCCGGTGATCATCCTGGGACACGCCGATCAGGCGCTGTACTACGCGAAAAGCCATGGCCGCAACCTGGCCTGCCACTACGACGAGCTGGTCGACGGCGGCCTGCTGCACGCCATCGAATCCAACGACACCGCCGAATTCTTCTAGGCCAGCGTCAGGAAGCGCATCGGGTCGACATTCCACTTGCTGGGCGACTCGTGGCCGACGATCTTGTCGCCGCCGCCAAAGCCCAGTCCGCGCGACAAATCGATGGTTTCCGGCTTGATGTAGAGATTTTGCTTGGTATTGAAGAAAACATTCACTTTCGGCGCCAGCAGGTTGGTCTCGTGTGGTTCAATCACCACACCCAGGCGCCCCGATTCCAGCATGACCATGGTGCCGACCGGATAGATCCCCACGCAACGCATGAATTCCTGCGCGAATTTCGGATTGAAGTGGAACTTGCTCCACTCGTAGATCTTGCGCAGCGCCGCCGCCGCCGGCATGCCCTTGTGATAGCAGCGGTCGGCCGTAATGGCGTCGTACACGTCGACAATCGCCGCCATCTGCGCCAATTCGCTGATTTCATCGTTGGCCTGCTTGTTCGGATAGCCGCTGCCGTCGCGCCGCTCGTGGTGGTGCAGCGTGATATCGAGCGGAATCGGCCCCACCTCCGGCGACTGTAGCAGGATGTTGTAGCCGTCCTGCGGATGGCGCTTGATGATGGCGAATTCCTCGTCCGTCAGCGGGCCCGGCTTGTTCAGGATGGCGTCCGGCACCAGCGCCTTGCCGGTGTCGTGCAGCAGGCCGCCGAGGCCGGCCTGGTGGGTCGTTTCGGCGTCGATGCCGCGCGAGCGGCAGAACGCAACCAGCAGCGTACATACGCTAACGGAGTGCAAAAAGGTGTAATCGTCCTTGTTCTTGATGCGCAGCAGGCCAACCAGCGCGCCCGGGTTGCGCAAAATGGATTCGGTGATATTCTGCACCACCGGCTGGACCTGGTCGAGTTCGATGGCCTTGCCCAGGCGCGCGTCCTGCATCACGGTGCGTACCAGGGTCGAGGCCTGATGGCGGATCTGCACCGCGCGCTGCATCTCCTCGCCCAGCGACACGCGGGTGATAACCGGCGCCTTGGCGACGATTTCGACGATTTCGCGCTCGGTGGCGGCCTGCGCCTCATCCACGCTCGGCGCATCCTGCACGTCCATCCCTTTGGCGTTGTCTATGACAACGTCGTGGATGCCGGCGTTGATGATCTTGCGGATTTCATCTTCGCTGGTGAGCAGGAAACGGTTGCGAACGAAGGGATGGGTCATCCAGTCGCAGCTCAGGTCATGAATGTACATGCCCACTTTAAGCTGGGAAGAATCGACTTTCTTTAGCATACTGGTACCCACTTTAGAGAGGCTGGCGGCAGCGGAACGGGCTGATACCAGTATAACAAATAGTTTCCTGTCAGGATTAGTTTTACAAGTGCTACCATTTGTTTGTCCAGGTTAATACAACGCTTTGCCTCCATGGAATTACGCCAACTTCGGTACTTTGTAGCCATAGTAGACCACGGCTCCCTGTCAAGGGCGGCGGTGGTGCTGCATGTTGCGCAACCGGCACTGACGCAACAGTTGCGCCAGCTCGAAGAGGAGCTCGGCGTGCAGCTGCTGCATCGCTCCGCCCAGGGCGTGCTGAGCACGGACGCCGGCAAGATTTTCTACGAACACGCGCAAGCCATCCTCAAGCAGGTGGCCGACGCCCGTTCGGCCGTGGCGCAGTCGGCCGAACGCCCCAGCGGCAGCGTCACGCTGGGTCTGCCGCACAGCATCTCCGGCGCGCTGGCGCTGCCGCTGCTGACGGCGGCGCGCGCGCAATACCCCGAAATCACGCTGCAACTGACGGAAGAGCTGACCGGCAACCTGAGCGACCAGCTCAAGTCCGGCCGCGTCAACCTGGCCGTGCTGTTCGACGACGGCCAACTGGCCCAGTTCGCCACGACGCCGCTGGTGGAAGAGGAACTACGCTTCATCTGCCGCGCCGACGCCGCGTACGCGCAAGGCGAGCAGGCGCTCACGCTGGCGCAAACGCTGAAAACCACGCTGATCCTGCCCGGACTGCAACACGGCGTGCGGCCGCGCATCGAAAGCGTGGCGCGCCAGGCCGGCCTGACGCTGGATAAGGTGATCGAGATCAATTCCATCGCCATCCTCAAGTCCGCCATCCTGGCCGACATGGGCGCGACCATCCTGCCGTCGGCGCCGGTGCTGGACGAGCTGGAGCGCGGCGCCATGCGCTCGCACCGCATCCACAGTCCGTCGATTTCGCGCACGGTGGTGTTGTGCGCGTCCAAGAATATTCCGCTGACCAACGCGGCGGCGGCGGTCAGCCGGCTGGTGCAGCAGGTCAGCGCGCAGCTGTGCGCCGGCGACACCTGGCCGGGCGCCACCGCCATCGCCGGCGGTACAGCCTCCTAGCGGCCGGCCAACTCCAGCGCCGCCATCGCCGGTGCGATCATCGCCAGCAGCCGCGACTTGCCGACGCCGTCGCGCGCCTGCACCGACAGTCCATGCAGCAGCGTGGCGTAGACATCCCCCAGCGCCACCACATCTGTCCCGGCCTTCAGCTCGCCAGCCTTCAAGGCCAGCCGCAGACGATCGACGATCGACTTGGTGCGGGCGCTGCGGAACTCCGCCAGCCAGACGATGACGGCGTCGCTCTGGATGCCGCCGTTGGCCGCCGCCGACACCACCATGCAGCCATGCGGCCGGCCGCTGCGGGTGTACAGCTGCACCGCTTCGCGCAGCATGCGTTCGATGGCGGCGCGCGCCGTCTCCTCCTGCGCCAGCGCGCGCGTGGCGAAGCCGCCCTCGCCTTCCACGTAGAGCGCCACCGCCTCGCGGAACAGCTCCTCCTTCGAACCGAAGGCAGCGTAAATACGCGCCGAGGCGATGCCCAGCGCCGCCACCAGATCGGACATGGCGACACCCTCGTAGCCGCGCTCCCAAAAAGCGTCCCTGGCCTTTTGCAGCGCCAGCTCGCGGTCGAATTCTCTTGGCCTACCAGCCATCATTTACCTCAGCAAAATCACCAGGACGGCCAGTATAGCCGCTCGCTCGGGCCACCCGGCGAACAAATACCGGCTTGACCGCCCGACAAATTTATCCTATTCTTTGTCGATCGACAAACAATAGGAGCCGATAAAAATGCGTACCATCAAAGGACCAAGCCTGCACCTCGCCCAATTCAGCGACACCGCAGCCCCCTTCAACGACCTGCCATCGATCGCCGCCTGGGCCAGCGACACCGGCTTCAAGGCATTGCAGCTGCCCGCCTGGGACCAGCGCCTGTTCGACGTCGCCACCGCCGCCGAAAGCCAGGCCTACTGCGACGACATCACCGGCATGCTGGCCGGCCACGGCCTGGTGCTGAGCGAACTGACCACCCACATCTTCGGCCAGCTGGTCGCCGTCCATCCCGCCTACGACGCCATGTGCGACAGCTTCGCGCCGGCCGAACTGCACGGCAAGCCGCAAGCCCGCACCGCCTGGGCCATCGAGCGCCTGCTGATGTCAGCCAAGGCCTCGCGCCGCCTGGGCCTGACCGAGATGGGCACCTTTTCCGGCTCCTTCGCCTGGCCCTACCTGTTCCCCTTCCCGCAGCGCCCGGCCGGCCTGATCGAAACCGCCTTCGACGAACTGGCCAAGCGCTGGCTGCCGGTGCTGAATGCCTGCGACGAACAGGGCGTCAACCTGTGCTACGAAATCCACCCCAGCGAGGACCTGCACGACGGCGTCAGCTTCGAGATGTTCTACGACCGCGTCGGCCAGCACCAGCGCTGCAACATGCTGTACGACCCCAGCCACTTCGTGCTGCAGCAGCTGAACTACCTCGACTTCATCGACATCTACAAGGAGCGCATCCGCATGTTCCACGTCAAGGACGCCGAGTTCAATCCGAGCGGACGGCAAGGCATCTACGGCGGCTACCAGTCCTGGGAAAACCGCGCCGGGCGCTTCCGCTCGCTGGGCGACGGCCAGGTCGACTTCAAGTCCATCTTCTCCAAGCTGACCCAGTACGACTACGCCGGCTGGGCCACGCTGGAATGGGAGTGCTGCCTGAAGCACCAGGAGGTCGGCGCCAGGGAGGGCGTGGACTTCATCAACGCCCACATCATCCCCGTCACCGACAAGATCTTCGACGACTTCGCCGGTGCGCCGGTCAACCCGCAGCAAATGAAGCAGCTGCTCGGCATCGCCTGATGCCGCCACCCGACCACACAAGGAACACCATGCACGCATCACTCGCCAAACAAGACCAACAAGACCATCCCGCAACCGGCTACACGCACGACTACGTGCGCGTCGACGGCAACCGCATCCACTGCGTCAGCGCCGGCGCCGGCCGCCCGGTGTTGCTGATACCCGGCTGGCCGCAAACCTGGTACGCCTGGCGCCACGTCATGAGCGCGCTGGCCGCGCAAGGCTATCTGGCCATCGCCGTCGACCCGCCCGGCACCGGCCACTCCGACCGCCCCGCCGGCGGCTACGACACCGGCACCGTCGCCAGCATCCTGCACCAGGCCATGGCGCAGCTGGGCCACGCCCACTACGACGTGGTCGGCCACGACATCGGCATGTGGATAGGCTACGCGATGGCCAGCGATTTCCCCGGTGCGATCGGCAAGCTGGCGCTGACCGAGGCGGTGATCCCCGGCCTGGCGCCGGCGCCGCCCATCTTCGTCCCGCAGGAGGACAACATCTTCCTGTGGCACTTCATGTTCAACCAGGTGCACGACCTGCCCGAGGCGCTCACCGCCGGCAAGGAGCGCGAGTACATCGGCTTCATGCTGGACAAATGGTCGTACCGGCGCGACCGCGTCGCCGCCGCGGTCTACACCGAGGCCTACGCCACGCCGGGCGCGCTGCGCGCCGGCTTCGCCTACTACCGCGCGATACCCGAGACGATACGCCAGAACCTGCTGCGCGCCGCCTCGCCGCTGGCCATGCCGGTGCTGGCGATCGGCGCCGAGCACGCGACCAAGGACGCCCCTCTGCTCACCATGCAGGGCCGCGCCCTCGACCTGCGCGGCGCGATGATTGCCGATTCCGGCCACTTCGTGATGGAGGAGAATCCGGACGACTTCCTGGCGCATCTGCTGCCCTTCCTGGAGGGCAGCCCAGTGTAGCCATCACTTTTTCTTATACCCCCATCGGCATTCGGTATTTCCGTATACGTCAACTCGCGCCCATACTCTGCTACAAAGCGGGTTTTTTAAGCCTAAAATACCTGCAACGCCGCTAACCATGCGGCCCATGGCCTGATCCTGGCGCGCCTACCCGGCGCCTCCAAGCTTGGGCGCGAACCGACACAACACCGGAGACACCGCCATGCCCGATACCACGGCAAACGGCGCAGCAGCATCCGCAAGAGATGCAGCCGCCGCCACATCCCGCCTCACCACCGTGAGCCTCGACGACAAATACACCGCGACCAAGGGCGACATTTTCCTGTCCGGCATCCAGGCGCTGGTGCGCCTGCCGATGATGCAGCGCGTGCGCGACCAGGCTGCCGGCCTGAACACCGCCGGCTTCATCTCCGGCTACCGAGGCTCGCCGCTGGGCGGCCTGGACGAGAACCTGTGGAAAGCCAAGCCGCACCTGGAAGCGCACCACGTACAGTTCGTGCCGGGCGTGAACGAGGATCTGGCCGCGACCGCCGTCTGGGGTTCGCAGCAGGTGGACCTGATCGGCGAAGCCAAGTACGACGGCGTGTTCGCCATGTGGTACGGCAAAGGCCCGGGCGTGGACCGCTGCGGCGACGTCTTCAAGCACATGAACCATGCGGGTACTTCGAAGCACGGCGGCGTGCTGCTGGTGGCCGGCGACGACCACGGCGCCTACTCGTCGACGCTGCCGCACCAGTCGGACCACCTGTTCTCGGCCTCGATGATCCCCGTCCTGTATCCATGCAATGTGCAGGAATACCTGGACCTGGGCATCCACGGCTGGGCCATGTCGCGCTTCTCCGGCTGCACGGTGGCCTTCAAGGCACTGGCCGACACCGTCGAATCGTCGGCCTCCATCGACGCCGATCCGTTCCGCGTCGAAGTCAAGATTCCGCAGGACTTCGTCATGCCGGAAGGCGGCCTGAATGCACGCCTGTCCAGCATCCCGCTGGGCCAGCAGGCGCGCAATCAGGAAGCGCTGATGCAGGACTACAAAATCTACGCCGCGCTGGCCTATGCGCGCGAGAACAAACTCAATCACACCACCATCACCAGCCCGAACGCCAAGCTGGGCATCATCGCCTCCGGCAAATCCTACCTGGACGTGCTGGAAGCGCTGGAAGAACTGGGCATCGACGAGAAGATGGCGGCCGACGTCGGCCTGCGCCTGTTCAAGGTCGCGATGCCATGGCCGCTGGAACCGGACAGCGTGCGCGAATTCGCGCAAGGCCTGGACGAGATCCTGGTGGTCGAAGAGAAGCGCCAGATCGTCGAGTACCAGCTGAAGGAACAGCTGTACAACTGGCGCGACGACGTGCGCCCGCGCGTGATCGGCAAGTTCGATGAAAAAGGCGAATGGGTCGCCCCACGCGGCGAATGGCTGCTGACCTCCAAGGCCGACTTCTCCGTCTCGCAAGTGGCGCGCGTGATCGCCTCGCGCGTCAAGCGCCTGATCTCGGACCCAGTCACCTGCGACCATATCAAGGCCCGCCTGACCTTCCTCGACGCCAAGGACGCCGTGCTGAAAAAAGCCATCAGCACGCCGTTCCGTCCAGCCTTCTACTGCTCCGGCTGTCCGCACAACACCTCGACCAAGGTACCTGAAGGCAGCCTGGCGCTGGCCGGCATCGGCTGCCACGTGATGGCGACCTCGATCTACCCAGAGTTCAACAAACTGACCACGCACATGGGCGGCGAAGGCGCGCCGTGGATAGGCCAGGCCGCGTTCTCGAAGATTCCGCACGTGTTCCAGAACCTGGGCGACGGCACCTACTTCCACTCCGGCTACCTGGCGATCCGCGCAGCGGTGGCGGCCAAGGTCAACATGACCTACAAGATCCTCTACAACGACGCGGTCGCGATGACGGGCGGCCAGCCGGTCGACGGCATCACCTCGGTGCCGATGATCGCCCAGCAGATGGCGGCCGAAGGCGTCAAACGCATCGCCCTCGTCACCGAAGACCTGAACCGCTACACCGACCGCAGCGCCCTGCCGTCCATCGTCAGCCTGCACGACCGCAAGGACATGGACGCCGTCCAGCGCGAGCTGCGCGAGATCGGCGGCGTATCGGTGCTGATCTACGACCAGACCTGCGCGGCCGAGAAGCGCCGCCGCCGGAAGAAGGGCGAGTTCCCCGACCCGGCCAAGCGCATGGTCATCAACGAAGCCGTGTGCGAAGGCTGCGGCGACTGCGGCATCCAGTCCAACTGCACCTCCATCCTGCCGAAGGAAACGGAGTTCGGCCGCAAGCGCACCATCGACCAGTCGTCCTGCAACAAGGACTACTCGTGCGTGAAGGGCTTCTGCCCGAGCTTCGTCACCGTCGAAGGCGGCTCGCTGAAGAAGACCAAGACCGGCGTGACGAAAGATAACGCCGACGACGGCTTCGGCGCCCTGCCGGAACCTGTGCTGCCGTCCTGCGAGCAGCCGTACAACATCCTGATCAACGGCATCGGCGGCACCGGCGTGATCACCGTCGGCGCGCTGATGGGCATGGCCGCCCACCTGGAAGGCAAAGGCGCGTCGGTGCTGGACATGACCGGCATGTCGCAGAAAAACGGTTCGGTGACATCGCACGTCAAGGTCGCGAAGACCCCGGCCCACCTGCGCGCGCAACGCATCGCCACCGGCGAGGCGGACGTGATCCTCGGCTGCGACATGCTGACCGCCGGCGCCGCCGACGCGGTGTCGAAGATGCGTCCGGGCCGCACGCTGGCCATCGTCAACCTGCACGAGCAGCCGCCCGGCACCTTCGCGCAGAACGCCGACTGGCAGTATCCGGTGGAAGAAGTGCGCGCACTGATCGAGGAATCGGTCGGCGCCGGCGCCGCCGATTTCATCGACGCCACCAAGCTGGCCACCGCGCTGATGGGCGACTCCATCGCCGCCAACCTGTTCATGCTCGGTTACGCATGGCAGAAAGGCCGCATCCCGCTGAAGGAAGCATCGCTGCTGCGCGCGATTGAACTGAACGGTGTCGGCATCGCCTCGAACAAGAAGAGCTTCCTGTGGGGCCGCCGCGCCGCAGTGGACCTGAAGCGCGTCGAGCGCGTGGCTACGCCTACGCAAGCCATCGTCATGCAGATGCCGCAAAGCCTGGAAAACGTCATCGGCAAGCGCGTCGAGTTCCTGACCGCCTACCAGAACGCCGCCTACGCTGCGAGCTACGAGCAGCTGGTGTCGCAGGTGCGCGCCAAGGAAACCGCCCTGGGCCTGGGCAACAAGCTGTCGACCGCCGTCGCCAAGTACGCCTTCAAGCTGATGGCCTACAAGGACGAATACGAAGTGGCGCGCCTGTACACCGACGGCCGTTTCGTCGAACAGCTCAAGCAGCAGTTCGAGGGCGACTTCTCGGTCAAGTTCAACCTGGCGCCGCCGATGTTCGCCAAGAAGGACGCCAAGGGCCACCTGGTCAAGGCGGAATTCGGCTCGTGGATGTGGAGCGCCTTCAAGCTGCTGGCCAAGTTCAAGGGCCTGCGCGGCGGCGCCTTCGACATCTTCGGCTACACCGAAGAGCGCAAGATGGAACGCGCCCTGATCGTCGAGTACCGCGAGCTGGTGACTGCGCTGATGGACAAGCTGACGCCTGAAAACCACGCCACCGCCGTGGAACTGGCCGGCCTGCCGGAGAAGGTGCGTGGCTTCGGCCATGTGAAGGAAAAGGCTGTCGCCACCTTCCGTACCGAGAAGGCACGCCTGCTGGCGCAATTCAGCCAGCAGCGCGCGGCTTGAGTCCTATAATGGAACCACGACGCAGATCGACACAAGAATACAAGGGACACAAATGAACGACCTATCCGCACCAAAAATCGCCGCCGTACCCGAGCAGCCGCGCCTGAACAACAAAGTCCGCTTCGTGACGGCGGCCTCGCTGTTCGACGGCCATGACGCCTCGATCAACATCATGCGCCGCATCCTGCAATCGAACGGCGTGGAAGTGGTCCACCTGGGCCACAACCGTTCGGTCGACGAAGTCGTCACCGCGGCGCTGGCCGAAGACGTGCAAGGCATCGCCATCTCCAGCTACCAGGGCGGCCACGTCGAATACTTCAAGTACATGATCGACCTGCTGCGCCAGCGCGGCGGTTCGCACATCAAGGTATTCGGCGGCGGCGGCGGCGTCATCGTCCCCGAAGAAATCGCCGACCTGCATGCCTACGGCGTCACCAAGATCTTCAGCCCGGAAGACGGCCAGCGCATGGGCCTCGTCGGCATGATCCAGTGGATGGTGCAGCAGTGCGACATCGACCTGTCCAACTACTCGCCGACCACGCTCGCGCCGCTCAAGGAAGGCGAGATCGCCGCCCGCCACCGCCCGCTGGCCCAGCTGATCACCGCGCTGGAAAACGACAAAGCCTCCCCCGCCCTGCGCGCCGAACTGCTGGCCGCCGCCGAAGGCCTGGCCGTGCCAACGCTGGGCATCACCGGCACCGGCGGCGCAGGTAAATCCTCGCTGACCGATGAACTGATACGCCGCATCCGCCTCGACCAGGGCGACACCGTCAACATCGCCATCATCTCGATCGACCCGTCGCGCCGCAAATCCGGCGGCGCGCTGCTGGGCGACCGTATCCGCATGAACGCGATCAATCCGTGGAACGGCCAGGCGCGCGTCTTCATGCGCTCCCTGGCCACGCGCGAAGCCGGTTCCGAAATCTCGCAGGCGCTGCCGGACGTGATCGCCGCCTGCAAGGTGGCGGGCTTCGACCTGGTGATCGTCGAAACCTCCGGCATCGGCCAGGGCGACGCCGCCATCGTGCCGCACGTCGACGTGTCCATGTACGTGATGACGCCGGAATTCGGCGCCGCCTCGCAGCTGGAAAAAATCGACATGCTCGATTTCGCCGACTTCATCGCCATCAACAAATTCGACCGCAAGGGTTCTCAGGACGCGCTGCGCGACGTCGCCAAGCAGTACCAGCGCAACCGTGAAATGTGGAGCAAGCGTCCGGAAGAAATGCCGGTCTATGGCACCCAGGCGTCGCGCTTCAACGACGACGGCGTCACCTCGCTGTACCAGGGCCTGGTGCCGAAGCTGGTGCAGTTCGGCCTGAAGGCCAAGCCGGGCAAGCTGGCGCCGGTGGATGTGCGCTTCTCCAGCGGTAAGAACGTGATCGTGCCTCCGGCCCGCGCGCGCTACCTGGCGGAGATCGCCGACACCGTGCGCGGCTACCACCGCTTCACGCGCAAGCAGGTCACGCTGGCGCGCGAACGCCAGCAGCTGACCGAATCGAAGCGCATGCTGGCCATCGCCCACAAGACCGCCGACTTCGACGATCTCATCGCCGAACGCGATGCGGAAATGGACGGCGGCGCCAAGAAGCTGCTGGCGCAGTGGCCGGACATGCAGGCCGCGTATGCCGGCGACGATTACGTCGTCAAGATCCGCGACAAGGAAATCCGCACCCGCCTGATCCAGCACACGCTGTCCGGCACCAAGATCCGCAAGGTGGCCCTGCCGCGTTATGAGGACCACGGCGAAGTGCTGCGCTTCCTGATGCTGGAAAACGTGCCGGGCTCCTTCCCGTTCACGGCCGGCGTGTTCGCCTTCAAGCGCGAGGGCGAAGACCCGACCCGCATGTTCGCCGGCGAAGGCGACGCCTTCCGCACCAACCGCCGCTTCAAGCTGGTCTCCACCGGCATGGACGCCAAGCGCCTGTCGACCGCGTTCGACTCCGTGACCCTGTACGGCGCCGATCCGGCGCTGCGCCCGGACATCTACGGCAAGGTCGGCAACTCCGGCGTGTCGATCGCCACGCTGGACGACATGAAGGTGCTGTACGACGGCTTCAATCTGTGCAGCCCAAGCACCTCCGTCTCGATGACCATCAACGGCCCGGCGCCGACCATCCTGGCGATGTTCATGAACACCGCCATCGACCAGCAGGTTGCCAAGTTCGTCGAAGAGAACAAGCGTCAGCCTAGCGCCGACGAAGCGGCCAAGATCAAGGACTGGGTATTGCAAAACGTGCGCGGCACCGTGCAGGCAGACATCTTGAAGGAAGACCAGGGCCAGAACACCTGCATCTTCTCGACCGAGTTCTCGCTGAAGGTGATGGGCGACATCCAGGAATACTTCGTCCACCACCAGGTGCGCAACTTCTACTCGGTGTCCATCTCCGGCTACCACATCGCCGAAGCGGGCGCGAACCCGATCTCGCAGCTGGCGTTCACGCTGTCGAACGGCTTCACGTTCGTGGAAGCCTACCTGGCGCGCGGCATGCACATCGACGACTTCGCACCAAACCTGTCGTTCTTCTTCTCCAACGGCATGGACCCGGAATACACGGTGCTGGGCCGCGTGGCACGCCGCCTGTGGGCGGTGGCGATGCGCGACAAGTACGGCGCCAACGACCGTTCGCAAAAGCTCAAGTACCACGTGCAGACCTCCGGCCGTTCGCTGCACGCGCAGGAGATCGACTTCAACGACATCCGCACCACGCTGCAGGCGCTGATCGCGATCTACGACAACTGCAACTCGCTGCACACCAACGCCTACGACGAAGCGATCACCACGCCGACCGACGAATCCGTGCGCAGGGCATTGGCAATTCAATTGATCATCAACCGCGAGTGGGGCCTGGCCAAGAACGAGAACCCGAACCAGGGCTCCTTCATCATGGAAGAGCTGACCGACCTGGTGGAAGAAGCGGTGCTGCAGGAGTTCGAGCGCATCGCCGAACGCGGTGGCGTGCTGGGTGCGATGGAAACCGGCTACCAGCGCGGCAAAATCCAGGAAGAGTCGATGCTGTACGAGCACCAGAAGCACGACGGCACGCTGCCCATCATCGGCGTCAACACCTTCCGCAATCCGAAGGCCGGCACCGAAGCGCCGCAGATCATCGAGCTGGCGCGTTCCACCGACGACGAGAAGCAGTCGCAGCTCACGCGCCTGGAGGACTTCCATGCGCGTAACGCGGATGCCGCACCGGCAGCGCTGGCGGCACTGCAGCAGGCCGCCATCGACAACGCCAACGTGTTTGAAAAGCTGATGGATGCCGTGCGCGTCTGCTCGCTGGGCCAGATCACGACGGCGCTGTTCGAAGTCGGCGGCCAGTACCGCCGCAATATGTAAGGCACCACCACGGGAGGCCGTCCAAGGCCTCCCGTCCCTGCGACGCACTTGAATGCCGTCGCGCTTCCATCCTATACTGGCTGCCATTTTGGCAAATACACCAGGGATACGATGCATCCTTCCCTGAAACGACTGACACCGGCGATCGCCGCGCTAACCCTTGCGGCATGCGGCGGTCAGCAGCACCGTTTCCAGCCAGGGATCGCGTATCACGGCGATCGACGACAAATTGAACTGATGTAACCCGGGAGTGGCCGCCTGCGCGAAGCGGACGGCCACTGTCATCTTCAGCGCTGCCTGCGGCGGCGCGCCAGCAGGCCGATGCCGGCCAGGCCCACGACCAACATCATCGTACCGGCCGGCTCGGGCACGCTGGACACCAGGGTGCCATCCACCCTCAACCCCTGCCCCAGTCCCAGGAAGGTCGCGTCATACCACGCCCCGCCCTGCATCAACGCATAGCCGCCCAGTGCTTGCGGCGCCATGCCCGGCATGCTGCTTTGGCTGCCGGCGCCATAGCTGGCCGAGAACACCACCCAGTAAGTGCCCGGTCCCACCTTCCAGTCCAAGGCTGAAGCCCCATTCCAGCCCAGCGCTCCGGCACTGGTGGCCACACTGGCCGACTGCAGCACGCTGCCCGGTATGAAGCCGCCGTCGCCATCGCCGCTGTTGCTGAACAAGCTGATGCCCACCGTGCCGGCATCGGTGCTGAAATAACCTGCGATGCTATCGATGGTCAGCGCACCCGCCACCGAGAACTGGCCGGCATAGCTATGGTTGGCGTTAAAGGCCCAGCCGGAGCCGATGGCGTTGGACGGCGTACCCGTGTCGACCACCAGCGCAGCCCGCGCCGCACCGGACATCAGCCCAAGCGCAAGAAGAAAAATGAAACTCAATCGTTTGACGAACATGCGTTTCTCCAGCATCCAGAAGTGGGTTTATTTGAGTTTGCCGGCGCCGGCGTTGGCAGGCACGGACGTCAGCGTGGCCGTCGCGGTCTGCAGCGCGTACAGGTAAGGCGGCGTCCACAGGTTTGCGGCGCTTGGCAGCGCAAAGCCGCACTGGCCGTCGACCAGATTGGTGCCCGCCTTGTCGCTGACGAAGACATGGCCGGATGAGCGGAAGCCGGTGTAGTCCTTGCCCTTGATGGCTTTGCCGCAGAACTCAGTGAGCTTGAGGCCTGTGATGTTGTAGTAGTGATTTTCGATCAGCATGTTCGAGTGGTAGCGCGCATCGGTGCCGCTTTCGAACTTGATATCGGCATCCTTGGTGGAGACGCTGCCGGTGATCAGGTTGTTGAACATGTGAACCTGGCCGTAGCGATTCAACGGCAATCGCGTGGTCGCGCCGTCCCACCAGTTGCCGCTGAACGTCACATGCATGCGGCCCTCGTCGCTCCAGGCGCGGCCGGAGTCGCCGTTCCCCACCAGCGTGGTCTTGTGGTGCTTGCCGAAGTAGCTGTTGGAGATGGTGACGTAATCGCTGCCCCGCACCACATCGAGCGCGCCATCGTGCCGCGTGGTGTAAGGGGCGACGGCCAGCGAGTCCGGCGTGTCGCCGTCGGTGATGGTCAGGTGGTCGAGGTAGATGTTCTGGCCGCGCGATACCGTCAGGCCGTCGGCGTAGGCATTGGCCGAGTCCTCCGGATTGACATCCCAGGGCGTATCGAGCACCAGGTTGCGCACGATGACATTGCGGGTCCAGGTCGGATAATCGTCGCCGTCCTTGCCGTCGGCGATCCACTTCTTGAAGTCGGCCTCGGGATCGCCGCCGGCCGTCAGCGCCAGCTCGCCGCCGATCAGCAGCGCCGTGCCGGTGATGCGCGCCGCGCGGCCCTGTGCGTCGTTGATACCGACCAGCGTGGTGTTCGAGGGCAGGCTGATCGAACCGCCCAGCTTCTGATCCGAGTAGCTGGTGTATTCCTTGAACACCGTGTTGTTCTGGCTCCAGCGCAGATCGATATGGCCGATCACGCGAATGATCTTCGGTTCGTTGCCGGCTTCATTGATGGCAGCGATCAGCTGCTGGCCGTTGTACACGGTGTAGATGCGGTTCGCGGTGGCCGAGCCGCCGCCCGTCACCAGCACCGGCGTCTTGCGCGTGCGAGAGTGCCAGCCGGTGGCCGGCGCGCTATTGCGTTCGAAGGTGAGCACGCCGCCGGTCGGATCGGCCGAGGCGAACTGCCACACCGGCAGCTTGGGCGCGGCCATGTAGTTGGCGGGATCGTGCAAGCCGCTGACCAGCACCGGGGCCGAGTAATTGCGCACGCCGTATTGCGCCGTTTGCAGCGGAGTGCTGGCGCCGACGAGGGTCTTTGCGTCTATCGTGGCTGCCTGCGCGGCCGATGCCAGCAGAATGCCTGCGGCGATAAGTGAATATTTCAAGGTTGTCTCCATTTTTTTTGAAAGTAACTGGCAATGCAAGTGACGATTCGTACCCACGTGTTGGTGCCATGCGCGCCGGAGCGAGTCAGGGTCGATATATGCCAACTGGGTGGGTCTGGATAAACATTCAGCATCCGACTGCGATGACTGAAACAGGCACCTTGCGTACCTGTCGCCGTTGCGACGAGGGCTGGTAGCCGAGGTCGCGCAGGTCAAGAATCGAAGCCGGCCGATGATTCACACCGGCGTCGAATAAATTGATACTAATCTGTCAGAAAAAAATATGCAACAAGCTTTCAACGGGATTCGAAGTGCGGCCCGGCGCCTTCCTGCGCCAGCGCGTCCTGCGCGTTGCGCAGCGGGCAGGCCTTCAGCGACAGACACCCGCAGCCGATGCAGCCGTCGAGCTGATCGCGCAATTGCGTCAGCGTCTTGATGCGCTCTTCCAGCTCCAGCTTCCACGCGGCCGACAAACGGCGCCAGTCGGCGACGGTGGGCGTGCGTCCCGACGGCAGCGCATCGAGCGCTTGCGCAATGGCCGCCAGCGGCAGGCCAACGCGCTGCGCCACCTTGATCACGGCCAGCCGCCGCAGCACGGAGCGTGCGTAGCGCCGCTGGTTGCCGCTGGAGCGCACCGAATGTATCAGGCCCTTGGCCTCGTAAAAATGCAGCGCCGATACCGCCACGCCGGCGCGTTCGGCCAACTCGCCGACGCCGAGTTCCTTCGGAGGGGATGCCATATAAAATCCTTGACCTCAAGTTAGGTTGAGATTTTATAGTGTCTGCACATTCACTGCTTGAAGGACACCATGAAATTCATCAACCCACCCGGCCTGTACGACCCGCGCCCCAACGGTTATAGCCACGTCGTCGTCGCCGAAGCGCCGGCGCGCATCATCTACATCGCCGGCCAGGGCGGCGAGGACGCCGAGGGAGTGCTGTCCGAAAGTTTTGAGGCGCAGGTCAAGCAAGCGCTGGGCAATCTGCAAACCGCCCTCGCCGCCGCCGATGCGCGACTGAACAACGTCGCCAAGGTCACGGCACTGATCGTCGATCACAGCGAAGAACGGCTGGGCATCTTCAGCAGCACACTGCGATCCTTGTGGGGCGAACACCCAGCACCCGCCTGTACGCTCATCCCCGTGCCGCGCCTGGCGCTGGACGGCATGCTGTTCGAAATCGAAGCCACTGCTGTCATTAACTAATCCGACACCGCAGGAGGCACATCAACACCTCCTGCCTTCCCTTGTCGACAAGGTAGTACTACACTGATACATCAGGCGCGATCAGGGGATAGCCATGGCAACGCTAAAAATCTCTCTACCAGATGACTTGGCCAAGGAAGCCGAGGAAGCGGGGCTGTTGATCCCAAGCGTGCTCGCAACACTGCTGCGCGATGGAATACTTCAGTTGAAGATGAACCAGATCTTTACAGAAGTCGAGGATCAATCTGGATCGCTAATGACCATGGAAGACATCTTGGCTGAAAAGCGTAGCAATAGTCATGCGCCAATGGAATGGGTAAAACAATGTTCCGAGTTTGGCGAAAAATTACATCAACGGCGAATGGGCCGTCTATTCTCCAACATGGAAAAAATGGCGGCACCCAGCGGCAAGCCCATGTCGTTGGACGAGATCCAAAAAGAAGTGAAAGCTGTTCGGGCAGAGCAGCATGCGAATCGTGCTTGACACCAACGTCGTGATCTCCGGCCTGATCTGGAACGGAACTCCTGGAAAAATCCTGGCCGTTGCCAGATCGCGGCGTGCCGAGATCTTCACCTATATCGAGCTGCTCAACGAACTATCACGTCAGCTCAAGGCAACTATTATGCTCCACCTTCCCGCAGAAGCGCCCAAAGCATAGCCGTTCAGCATCGAGGCAACGCATCGCCTCGATATCAATTTCGCGGCTGCGGGCCCACCGTTGAACCAGAAAGTAAAACCGGCTGCCACAGCTCTTGCAGCTCGCCGGCCGGCTTGCCGTCCACCAGCGCCAACAGCATCTCCACCATGCGGGCGCCGGCCTTGTGGGCCTCGGGTTGGTCGATGGTGGTGACGTCGATGCCGGCCAGCGTATCGGCCATGCTGCCCCAGACGATCACCGAGATCTCCTTGCCGATGTCGATACCCGCATCGAGCAGCGCGCGCACTGCGCCAACGCCGGACAGGTGATTGTCGACGATGACGGCGGTAGGCCGCGGCGAGCACGCCAGCAACTGCTGCATCGCCTGATACCCGCTGCGCCGGTCCAGCGTATTGTCGATCAGGTAGCGCGTATCGACCACCAGCCCGGCCGACGCCATCGCCGCCACAAACGCATCCTTGCGCTGACGGGCGAAGTTCAATTCCAGCGGCGCGCTTACCAGCGCCACGCGCTGATGCCCCAATCCCAGCAAACGCTCCATCGCCATGCGGATGCCCGCCGCATTGTCGTAGTCGAACCACGCATACGGCGCATCGAGCTCGGTGCGGCCATGCGCGACAAAGGGGAATTTGGATTTGCTGAGAAACGCGATACGCTCGTCGCGCACCAGCGTGCGGCTGACCACCAACCCGTCGACCCGCCGTCCGCGCACGATCTGCTGGTACGAGGGCTGCTCCGCCGCCGGCGACACCGGCGCGATGATCAGGTTCTTGCTGACCGCCTCCAGCGCGGCCGACATGCCGGCCACCACATCGAGGAACATCGGATCGCCCAAATCCGCCGGCAGCAGCGGATAGATAATCCCGAACACATTGGTACGCCCCAGCGCCAGCGAGCGCGCCATCGGATTGGCCTGATAGCCATTCTCCTTGGCGGCCTTCAGCACGCGCTCGCGGGTCCGTCCATTCACCTCGGGATAACCGTTTAACGCCCGGCTCACCGTGGTCTTCGACATGCCGAGTAAATTCGCGAGGCGCTCCAGGTTCATAGACAATTGCTCAATGTTGACCGCTGATTATAGCGGACGGGTCGAAACCACCACCACCGTCATCGACCGCTTTTTTGAAAAAATACAACATAATCAAGACGATAGATATCGGCACCAGCGTCAGGTAGAAAGCGAAGTGGCCGCTGAAGTTGCCGAACACGTAGCCGGTGATCAGCGAGCCGGTGGTGCCTCCCAACGCAGAAAAAATCACCAACAGCCCTGTCATGGCCGAATGCTGGTTCTTCGGCAGGGAACTGAGCATCACCGAATTGATGCCCGGATAGATAGGCGCCATGAACAGCCCAATCAGCGGGAACAGGAAAGTCGCCAGCGGCGCGCTGGACCAGCTGATGTTGGGATCGGCCACCACGTCATGCGTCAACGGCAGCGCCAGCAGCACCATGGCCGCCATGCCGATCACGCAGGCGTTCATCACCGGATACCAGTTCAACTTGCGCATCAACACCCCGGCCGACAAACGGCCTATCGCCAGGCAGGCGGCGAAGATGCTCGTCACCTGCACGCTCATCGCCGCCGGCAGTTTCAGGATTTCGTTGTTGAAGGTCGGCAGCCAGGTGCCCACGCTTTGCTCGATCAGCACATACAGGAACGCCGTGATGACGAACACGCACACCAGCGGCTTGAAGAACAGCTTGAGCATCGCCGCGAAATCCTGGGCGATGCTGCGGCCTTCCGGCAGCGCCGCCATGTCCTCGTTGAAGGGAGTGGTCAGCAGCAGCGCGAAAGTCAGCGCGCACAACACGGCCAGCACCCAGTACACCTGCAGCCAGCTGCGCGACAACGGATCGGACGAATCGATGAAGTAGCCGAACACCCAGTAGGCGCTCAACACGCCGACCATGAAGAAGCCTTCCAGCAGGTTCATGATGCTGGCGTGCTGCTTGCGGTCCGCCGCGATCAGGCCCAGCGTCGAATACACCGACACCTTCACCAGCGCGAACGACACGCCGACGCAGAAGAACAGCAGCTTGGTGGTGGCGAAGGATGGCAGCACCGGCATCGCCATGCAGGCGGCGGTGACGATGGCCAGCCCGGCCAGCATGGCCTTCTTGTAGCCCAGGCGCGGCAGGAAGGACGCGATCAGGAAGGACACCGCCGCAATCGGCAAATCCTTGAACCCTTCCAGCACGCTGGCGCCGGACTTGCTGATGCCGTAGTTGTTGATGACCTGAAGGATGACCGTGCCCACGCTATTGAGCAGGATCGCGAATACAAAGTAAATCAGAAATAGCGCAAGTAGAATGCGATTGTTCTTCATACTGTCTCCGAATTTTTATAATTTATATTATTTAGTATGATTCGAGATTGAAGTCGCCCAGGCTCGTGATGACCACGTCGGCCTGGGTGAGCACAAAGGGATGGCCTATCCCCAGTGCGAACATGCCCGCCGATTTGATCGACGCCACGCCCGCCACCGCATCCTCCACGCCCAGACAGTCTTCCGGCGCCACACCCAGCTCCCGCGCCGCCTTCAGGAAAATCTCCGGATCCGGCTTGCCGCGAGCGATGGTCGCCGCATCGACCACGTAATCGAATTTATCGGTGATGCCCAGGCGGCCCAGCACCGTAAAGGCGTTCTTGCTGACCGAGGCCAGGCCGATGCGCAGGCCCGCAGCGCGCACCACGTCCAGCGCCCGCACCGCGCCCGGCAGCAGATCCGCCGACGACATGGTGGCGATCAACTCCTGGTAGTGGCGGTTCTTCTCGTCGGCCAGCGCCAGCTTTTCCTCCTGCGTGTACGCCCGCTTCGACGACGCCAGGATCAGGTCCAACGATCCCATACGGTCGATGCCCTTCAGGTTTTCGTTGAAGGCGTGGTCGAAGTGTACGCCCTGCGATTCCGCCAGGCGCTTCCACGCCAGGTAGTGATAGTGGGCGGTGTCGGTGATCACGCCGTCCAGGTCAAAGATAACGGCTTTAAAGCGGCTCATGCAAAACTCCTCGATTGCGTCGGTTTCGACAGCGTCAGTGCGACGGCTTCGCCGCCGTGGGTAAAGTCCAGCGTCTCGCCTTGCAGCAGGCGGTAGTCGGCGCGGCCAGGCTCCACATGCACCTCCAGCAGCGCACCCTTGAAATGAATCTTGAACGTGTAGTGCTGCCACTGCTTCGGCACCGACGGCGCAAAATGCAGCTCGCCGCCCACCACGCGCATGCCAGCGAAGCCGTACGCCACGCCCATCCACGTACCGGCCATGGCCGCCGTGTGCACGCCGTAGTGCGTGTTACCGTGCGTGTCGTCCAGGTCGAGGCGCGCGGTCTCCATGAAGTAGTCGTAGGCCTTGTCCTGATAGCCCACCTCCGCAGCGATGATGCTGAAGATGCAGGAGGACAGCGAGGAATCGTGCGTCGTCACCGCCTCGTAGTAGTCGAAGTCGCGGCGCTTGTCTTCCAGCGTGAACTGGTCGGACAGCAGCAGCAGCGCCAGCACCACGTCCGCCTGCTTGCACACCTGGTGGCGGTAGATCACCATCGGGTGGTAGTTCAGCAGCAGCGGGTAGTTCTCTTTCGGCGTGTTGGCGAAATCCCACACTTTCTTGGACAGGAAGCTGTCGTCCTGCGCGTGGATTTGCAGCGCGTCGTCATAAGGAAGGTTCATCAGCGATGCGGCGCGGCGCCACTCGGCCGGCTCTCCCGCAACCAGCGCGGTGGCGGCGGCGATGCGCGCGAACTCCGCCGGCGCCTGCGCCTGCAACTGCTCCGCGATCGAGGCCGCAAAGTTCAGGTGCATCTGCGCCATCGCGTTGGTGTAGTAGTTGTTGTTGACCAGCGCCGTGTATTCGTCCGGCCCCGTCACCTGGTTGATGCAGTAGCGTCCCTCACGGTCGTAGCTGCCGATGCCCATCCAGATGCGCGCCGTCTCCATGACGATTTCCGCGCCATGCTTGACCAGGTATTCCTGATCGTCCGTCGCTTCCATGTACAGCTTGATGGAGTAGGCGATATCGGCGTTGATGTGGTACTGCGCCGTCCCCGCCGGGAAGTAGGCCGAGCACTCGTCGCCGGCGATGGTGCGCCACGGGTACAGCGCGCCGGTGGCATGCGACATCTGGCGCGCGCGCTCGCGCGCCTTCGGCAGGCCGGCGTAGCGGTACTCCAGCAGCTTGCGGGCGATCTCCGGCTTCGAGTACAGGAAGAAGGGGAAGATGTAGATTTCCGTGTCCCAGAAATAGTGGCCTTCGTAGCCTTCGCCCGTCACGCCCTTGGCGGAGATGTTGGTCTTGCCGTCGCGGCCCACCGATTGCAGCAGGTGGAACTGGTTGAAGTGGATGCCTTGCTGGAGCGCGTCATCGCCGGCGATCTGCACGTCGGCCTGCTGCCAGAAGTCGGCCAGGTACTGTTCCTGCGCCAGGCGCAGCTCGTCGAAGCCGCCCGCCTTGGCGGTGGCCAGCGTGTCCTTGCTGCGCCACATCAGCTCCGCCTCGGCGTAGTCGCGCGACGAGAAGTAGCTGCCGTATTTGTTCAGCGTGATCGCCTGGCCGGCCTGCGCTTGCACTTCGTAGGTCTGCGTCAGGCGCTGCTCCACCTGGGCGATTTCGATGGTCGCATCGGCGCCGGTCAGTTCGGTATCGATGGCGCTGACCAGCATGAAGCCGCTGTTGTGCGTACGCTGCACCAGCGCCGCGAAGCCGACGTTCTGTTCGTGCGCCACCATGTGCAGCGACTGGCCCGACACCGCCGAACCTACGCGCGGATCGTCACCGGCTTCCTGGTTCTTCACCGCGCCATCGAGCGACGACACCAGCCGCACGCGGCCCGCGAAGTTCAGCGGCGTCACCGTGAACTCGATCGCGAACAGATGCTTGTTCTCGAAGCACACCAGGCGGCGGCTGTGCAGCTTCACGCTGCGGCCCTGCGGCGAGGTCCATTCCACCGTGCGGGTCAACACGCCGGTGCGGAAGTCCAGCACCCGCTCGTACGCCTGCACGAAGCCGGACAGCAGATCGAAGCGCTCGTCCTCCAGCCACAGCTCGATGCCCTTCGCGTTCGGCACGTTCAACATGAACTGGTTCACCTTGGCCAGGCCGTAGGCCGCCTCAGGATACTGGATGGGCTCCGATTCGTAGAAGCCGTTCAGGTAAGTGCCGTCGAGCGAGGTGCCGGCCGGGCCGCTGTAGCCCTCCTCGCCGGTGCCGCGCAGGCCGATGTAGCCGTTCCCCAAAGCGAACAGGGTCTCGTCGAGAAAGTGGGAGTCGGTGTCGAAACTGGTCTCGCGGATGCACCAGGCTTCGAGGGGATAGGTGTGTTGTTGCACAGCGTATTCCTTAAAAATGCGATTCAAAGCGGTTTGAATTTTGAAAAAAGCCGGTTTTTGGACGTTTTTGGCTTTTTTCAGGGGAAAACGGGAAAACTAGGTCTGGCGTACCATCAAGGTGGTCGGCAGCATTTCGGACGCGACCGGGAGGCCTTCGATCAGGCCCAACATCTTCTTGGCCAACAACACGCCACCGTCGCGCAGGTACTGGTGCACGCTGGTCAGCGGCGGCACGAAACTGGCCGCGCCGGGCGTATCGTCGTAGCCGATGACGGAGACATTCTCCGGCACCCGCAAATTCTTCTCGGCCAGCGCGCGGATCGCGCCCATGGCCAGCAAGTCACTGGCGGCAAACACGCCGTCGAAATTGGCGCCCTTCTTTTTCAACAGCGCGGAGATGCTGTCGAAGCCCGCCTCGAAGGTGAAGGCCTTCGGACGGATGATATGCACCGTCGCCCGCCCGCCCATCGCGTCGATGAAGCCGGCGCAGCGTTCCTGCACCTCGGCGTGGTCGACGTCGCCCAGGAACACCAGCTTCTGCCGGCCCTGCGCGATGAAGCGCTCGGCGGCGCTGATGCCGCCCTTGCGGTTGTCCGAGCCGACCACGATGTAATCGGTGTCCGGCTCCGGCGCTCCCCACACCACCAGCGGCATGCCGGTCTGCTGCAAGGTACGCACCGCCTCGCCGTGCGAGCCCTGGCCCAGCAGGATCAAGCCGTCGGCGCCCTGCACCGGCGCCGTGTTCATCAACTGCTTGGACGTCAGCACCACGCTGTAGCCGGCCGTGGTCAGCTCCTGCGTGATGCCGCCCAACAGCTCCAGCGGATACGGGTCGGACATCGGCCGGCCGCGCACGGGTGTCATTTCCACCACAACCGCCACCGAATAACTGCGGCCCATGCGCAGATTGCGCGCACTGACGTTGAAACGGTAGCCCTGCTCATTGGCCAGCGCGCGGATTTTCTCGCGGGTTTCCACCGTCACCAGCGGACTGTCGCGCAGCGCGCGGGAAACGGTGATCTTGGAGACGCCGGCCAGCTTGGCCAGGTCTTCCATCGTCAATGCTGTTTCGGCTTTGCGGGCTACAGACTTATTCGAAGGCATTGATCGCTCATAGGTTGAAAACAGGGGGTGCGCACGCATTATGACAGAAATTTTTCGTTTGTCGCGGAAAATGACATCGATAACATTTTGATTGACATCGATATCATTTCTTGTTTCAATGGCCCATCTTCACGAAAAGCGGAAGATGGGGATGGAACTACCGCAGGCTGTTTTTGCTGGTGGCGCGCCGTCCAGGAGACGATTTACACCATAAGAAAGCACAGACCACATGAAAAGCCAGAATCCGTTCTTGTTATCCGCAGTCACGGCTGCCGTCCTCACGCTCGTCAACCAGACCGCCGCACAAGCTCAAAGCGCCGCGCCGACCGAACCCGTACCGTCCAAGGAAGTCGCCGCCGAAGTCCAGCAAGTCGTCGTCACCGGTGTCGCCTCGGCGCGCGGCGTGCGCAAGGTCGACTCGGCCTTCTCCATCACCACCGCCACCGAAGAACAACTGAAACAAGCCTCGCCGAGCAGCACCGCCGACGTCATGAAACTGGTGCCGGGCGTGTATGCGGAATCGACCGGCGGCCAGTCCGGCGCCAACATCGAAGTGCGCGGCTTCCCGTCCGGCAGCGATTCGCCTTTCGTCTCGGTACAGCTGATGGGCAACCCTATCTTCCCGCCGCCGACGCTGTCGTTCTTCGAAGGCTCGTCGGCCTTCCGCCTGGATGACACGGTCGAGCGCGTTGAAGTGCTGCGCGGCGGCCCGTCCACCATCTGGTCCAACGCCCAGCCCGGCGCGACGATGAACTTCATCCTCAAAGAAGGCACGGACACGCCGGAAGGCTCGGTGCGCTTCACCACCGGCACCGGCAGCCTGCGCCGCGTCGACATGTACTACGGCGGCAAAATCAGCGACGGCTGGTACGGCTCGGTCGGCGGCTTCTACCGCAAGACCGACGGCGTGCGCGACGCCGGCTTCCCGGCCGACGACGGCCACCAGCTGACCGCCACGCTGACCCGCAAGCTCGACGACGGCAAGCTGACCATGTACGTCCGCAACACCGACGACAAGAACGCCTTCTACACCGGCGTGCCGCTGATCTCCAGCAACGGCGGCCACACGATTTCGGCATTCCCCGGCTTCAATCCGCAAACCGGCACGCTGATGAGCGGCGAAATGCGCAACTTCACCATCGAAGCCGCACCGGGCAAGACGTTGAACCGCGACCTGGCCGACGGCCGCGGCCTGAAAGCCACCGTGTTCGGCGCGGACTTCGACCAGAAGATCGGCGAGTGGAGCGTATCGAACAAGTTCAACCGCTTCGACGGCGACCTCAACACCAACGCCATGTTCACCGGTAACAACCCGCTGTCGATGAACGATTACCTGAAGGCGGCCATCGCCTCGGCCAACGGCAACGCGGCAACGGTCGCGGCGGCCGGCGGCAAACTGGCCACGGCCGGCAGCGCCACCTATGTGCACGGCGGCGCGGTCGACGGCAACCAGCAGGTGGTGCAGGCCGGCCTGTGGTCGGTGGAAAAGAAACTGGCCTCGTTCACCGACGAACTGCGCGTCAGCAAGGACATCGGCCACGGCAACACCGTCACCGTCGGCGGCTACTTTGCCGACTACTCGTCGCGCGACGTCTGGTACCTGGGCAATAGCCACCTGATGACGGCCGTGCCGCAGGCCAGCCTGATCAACGTCACCCTGAACAACGGCGTGGTGGTGTCGAAGAACGGCACGGACGGCAATGTGTTCTACGCGCCGGTCGCCTCTTACGACGGCCGCAACACCGCCGCCTTCATTTCCGACGAATGGAAAGTCAACGACCGCATCAAGATCGACTTCGGCATGCGCCATGAACAGCAGAAGATCAGCGGCACGATCTCCAACCTGACCTCGGCCGATACCGACAACAATCCGCTGACCGTGTACAACAACGGCACCTCGATGCCGGACGGTTCCAACACCTACCTGAGCCGCACCGACAGCGCCAACTCCTTCACCATCGGCGGCAACTACAAGCTGGCCAAGGATACGGCGGTGTTCGTGCGCGCCAACCGCGGCCACACCTTCATTTCCTTCGACGACCTGCGCGGCGCCGGCAACCAGAAAGCGGTCGACGACCGCGGCATCCTGCCGACGCCGAAAGTAAGCCAGTACGAAATCGGCTTCAAGACCGCGAGCCAGATGTATAGCGCCTACATCAACGCCTTCCACACCGAGTTCGACGGCATCGCCTTCTCGCAGGTGCTGGCCGACGGCCGCGAGCTGCATTCGATCAGCGGTTCCAAGGGCAATGGCGTGGAATTCGAACTTGCCGTGCGCCCTATCGAAAACCTGCAACTGGCGTTGACCGGCGATTACCAGAAATCGGAATACCGCGACAATCCCGACACCGCAGGCAAAACCGTCCAGCGCCAGCCGAAGCTGCAGTTCCGCTTCACGCCGACCTACAAGATTCCTTTCGGCGACGGCAACTCGGCCAAGCTCTACGCCACCTACACCTCGATCGGCGAGCGTTGGGCGGACCAGGCGAACCAGCAATACCTGCCGTCCTACCGCACCATCGATGCCGGCGTGCTGTTCTCGCTGGGTGACAAGATCGAAGTGCGCCTCAGCGGCACCAACCTCAACAACGAACTGGGGCTGACCGAGGGCAATTCGCGCCTGACCGCCGGCGGCACCGGTCCGATCAACGCACGTCCGCTGTTTGGCCGTACCTGGGAAGCGTCGGTCTTGTACCGCTTCTAAACTGTTCCATCCCTCCCTCACAGGCAAGGCGTAGTTCGCCTTGCCTTTTTTGTTTTTCTAGCCTAATCTGCAATTGATCGTGCTCAACACGATTCTGCCTTGCTATGTCCAGAATTTTTGCCTAGAGGTTAGATTGTGGCTTCCGTAACGTCCGTCAGTGCGCTGCAGGCATCGATAGCACAGGCCGAAAGGCAGGTGCAAACGGACCAGACACGCGTGAGCCAGGACGCCAACCGGCTGGAGCAAAGCCGCCAGCAGCTGACCAAGGACAAGCAGACGCTGAGCGATAGCCAGCGCGAGAGCGATCAGGCGTCCGCGCCGCCATTGAAAGCGGCGCCAACCCCGAATTTG
Organism: Duganella sp. HH101; assembly: GCF_001758795.1. NCBI lineage: Bacteria > Pseudomonadati > Pseudomonadota > Betaproteobacteria > Burkholderiales > Oxalobacteraceae > Duganella > Duganella sp. HH101. The sequence continues at coordinate 160,305 of NZ_LRON01000014.1, forward strand.
AATAATGCGATAGAGAAACCGTCACGCGCGCAGCAGGTGCTGCCGGCCGACCTGGCCGCGCCGCCCAAGCCGCAGATCAACGCCCAGGGCGAGACCATCGGCAAGCTGATCAACGTCGTCGCCTGACTCAGGCGGCGGCCATCGCCGCTTCCTGTTCCTTCACCCTTTCCCACCATTTTCCATCGGCCAGCGGCAGGCGGATATCGAGCGCCTGGCCGATCTCCGGCGTGGCCAATGGCAAGCGGCGGTCCGCCGCCAGCTCGGCGATGCGGTCGAAGGGGTCGTGCCACGCGTGCAGCGACAAATCGAAGGTGCCGTTATGAATCGGCAGCATCACCTTGCCGCGCAAATCGATGTGGGCCTGCAGGGATTCCTCCGGCTGCATGTGCACATCCGGCCATTGCGGATCGTAGGCGCCGGTTTCCACCATGGTCAGGTCGAAGGGGCCGAACTTGCGGCCGATTTCCTTGAAACCGTCGAAGTACCCGCTATCGCCGCTGAAAAACACCTTCACGTCGCGGTCCTCGATGACGAACGAGGCCCACAGCGTCTTGTTGCGGTCGCTCAGGCCACGGCCGGAGAAGTGCTGGGCCGGCGTCGCCACCAGCTTCAGGCCGGCCACATGGGTAGCCTCCCACCAGCTCAGCTGCTGCACCTTGGCGGCCGGTATGCCCCAGGCGACCAGGCGGTCGCCCACGCCCAGCGGCGTGATGAAATGCTCGGTCTTGGCGGCCAGCTTCATCACGGCGGCGTAGTCCAGGTGGTCGTAATGGTCGTGCGACAGGATGATGCCCTTGATCGGCGGCAGCTCTTCGATGCTGATCGGCGCCTGGTGGAAACGCTGCGGCCCGGCCCACTGCACCGGCGACGCGCGCTCGGAAAACACCGGATCGGTCAGCCAGAAATGGCCGTTGAGCTTGAGCAGCACCGTCGAATGTCCGAGGCGGAACAGGCTGCGATCCGGAGCATCCAATAACTGCTGCTGCGTGATCGCATGAACGGGGATAGCCTGGCGCGGAACGGTGTCCTTCGGCTTGTCGAAGGCAAAGCGCAGCATGACGCCCAGCGACTTGAAGAAGCCCATCTGGTGCATCTTCACCGGATTGCGGAACTTGCCGTCGCGGGTACGCGGCGCGCTGGGCACGGACAAACCATCGAGGGCGGATTCAGCGGTAACGGATTGATAAGTCATGACGGGCGACTCCTGGATTGACAATGTACACTACACAGTGTAGTTCTTATTTTTTGAAAAGTAAACTAGTCGGTGTAAAATAAAGCCATGAACACGCCCCTCAAACTGACCGACCGCAAACGCCAGGCCATCGTCGAAGCCGCCATCGCCGAGTTCCGTGTCAGCGGATTCGAATCGACCAGCATGGACAAGATCGCCGCCACCGCCGGTGTTTCCAAGCGCACGGTGTACAACCACTTCCCCAGTAAAGACGAACTGTTCGCGCAAATATTGCATGAGTTGTGGAATAGTTCGATGGCACAGGAGCAGCAGCCCTACGATCCGGCCGTGCCGGTACGCGAGCAATTGCTGGCTTTGCTATGGAAAAAGATGGCCATGCTGCAGGACAGCTACTTCCTCGACCTGGCGCGGGTGGCGATCGCCGAATCCATCCACTCGCCCGAGCGGGCGCAGGAGATGGTGACGCGGCTGACCCGCAAGGAAGAGGAAGCCGTGGCCTGGCTGCGCGCCGCCCAGGCCGACGGCAAGCTGACCAAGGCCGATCCGGTGCTGGCCCCGCAGATGCTGACCGGCCAGCTGAAAACCTTCGCCTTCTGGCCGCAGGTGACGCTGAACCAGCCGCCGCTGGACGCGGCCATGCAAAAGAAAGTGGTCGAAGCGACCGTCGATATGTTCCTGGCCTACGCCGGCTGAATCAGGCTAGGCGAAACTGACCGAGTAAATCGGCGGCAAGGTGGTGGAGATGGTCTGCCACTGGCCGCCGCCATCCTCCGACAGCCAGGCGCCGCCGGTGGTCGATCCCATCAGCAGGATCTGCCCGCAATCGCTGACGGCCAGGCCGTGGCGATACACCAGATCGTAGCAATGCTGCTGCGGCAAGCCGCCGCGCCAGGCGGTGAAGTGCTTGCCGCCGTCCGTGGTGCGGGTGACGGCCAGGGCCGCATGCGCCGCGATGCGCTTGCTGTCCGCCTCGGCCGGCACGAACCAGGCCGTCTCGCCATCCTTGGGATGCACGGCCGTCACGAAACCGAAATTCGATAGCGGCGCGCTGTGCACCTCGGTCCAGTTGGCGCCGTTGTCCACCGAGCGCCAGATGCCGTTGTGATGCTGGCACCACAGCTTGTCCGGCTCGGCCGGGCAGCGCACGATGCGGTGCGGGTCTTGTATCTGCTGCACATCCGCCATTTCCGGCGGCATATAGTTCGCCTTCATGCCTTGCGCGCGCAGCGACCAGCTCTCGCCGCCGTCGGTGGTCAGCCAGGCGCCGCCGCAGGAGATGCCGACCAGCACTGACCTGCTGTCGCGTGGATCGACGCAGATGCTGTGGATGCCCGGCACGTCGTAACCGCCGCCCATCCACTGCGCGCGCTCGGGCACGTTCCACAGCCCTTCCACCAGTTGCCACGTCTCGCCGCGGTCGTTCGAGCGGAACAGGCCGCCCGGCAAGGTGCCGGCCCACAGCACGCCCGGCTGGTCCGGCCCGCCCGCCGCCAGCGACCAGATCTGCTTGACCGTCCACTCGACCGGATCGGCGGAGTCGGTGGGCTTGGTGGGAAAGGCCGGCGCCGCCACCTCGACCCAGTTGTCGCTGCCCGCATCGCGCCGGTGCAGCTTGGCGCCGAAGTGGCCCAGGTTCAACGCCGCGTACAGCGCGCCGTCGCGCCGGTCCGGCAGCACCATCGACACCGGGTCGCCCAGGAAGTGCTGCTGATCGATATGCCACGCCTCATGGGTGCGGTAGATTTCAAACAGACCTTTGCGGGTGCCGATGTAGGCGCGGTCGGACATGTCAACCTCCAGAGAGAGCTTGCAAGATATAGACTTTGGATAGGGGAGCCAGCGCGTCGTTCAAGATTTTCCGCTCGCGGGTGCGCTGGCCGTCGATGAAGATGACGACGTTCTCGCGCAACTGGCCCTGCTCGTCGAGCACGTAGCCGCGCAGCCGTGGGTGGTCGGCGAAGGTGGCGTCGAGGGCGCTGCGCAGATCTGCCGCCTTGGTCTCCACCTGCGGCACATCCATGAAGCGGCCCAGTTGCTGGGTAAAAATGAGTTGCGCCATCGTTGTGCTTATTGGTCTGATCGACGGGAATTCAGATTCTATGCCCGTTTCGAATAAAATGAAAATGCATCAACTAATGGAGCGCCGCATGACGATCACACCGCAAGAGCTGGAACTGTTGATGGAGGAAGTGGAGAAGGAAGACCCGATCGATTTCGCCGACTTGCCGTTCGACGAACACGATCTGCGCGGCCTGATCTCCAACCACCTGTGCGAGATGGCCGAGGCGATGGAGAGCTTCAGCGAGGAAGACAAGCACCTGACCCTGCTGGCCGTGGCGGCCAAGCTGGTGCTGGAAAACATGGTGCTGAATATCCAGCTGATGCGGCGCCACGGCGTGCCGCTCAGCGAATCGACCGACGCGCTGCTAAGCCGCCTGCGCAAGCGCGACGACGGCCCGGCGACCTAAGCGATCCGCGAAGCGGCGGGCGCCTCGATGACCAGGTCGGTTACGGCGATGGCCACGCAGGGCAGGATGTAGCCTTCGCGCTTTTCGTCCAGGCTCAGGCCGGGCCACTCGATCAGGTAGCGCACCGTGCCGCTGGTGCTCAGGCAGATGCAGGTGCGGCAGGTGCCGTTGCGGCAGGAGCTGGGCAGGCGCACGCCGGCGCGCTCGGCGCTTTGCAGCACCGTGGCCGGCGCCTGCGCGTCGAAGCGCCATCCCTGCCCCGCCAACGTCACCTTTACCGCAGCATCCATGCCGATTCCCGATTTGCCCCGTCAAACCGGCATGATAACCCGATCAGGCCAACAGCTTGAGCCGGGGCTTGGCGGCCACCTGCGGCGCCGGCGCCACGGCGACGCGCCGCACCGCCACACCACCCTGCAGCTTGAACACGGCCATCGCCTGCGACACGCACCGCGTCTGCTGCGCCAGATTGCCGGCGGCGGCGGCGGCTTGCTCCACCAGCGCCGCGTTCTGTTGCGTGATGTCGTCGATCTGTATCACCGCCTGGTTGACCTGGTCGATGCCAACGCTCTGCTCGCGCGTGGAGTTCGAAATCTCTTCCATCACGCGCGACACCCGGTCCACCGACTCGATCACCTGGTTCATCGTTACGCCGGCGCTGTTGGTCAGCACCGTGCCGGCCTGCACCTTGCGGATCGACTGGTCGATCAGCGTCTTGATCTCCTTGGCCGCCGTGGCCGAACGCTGCGCCAGGTTGCGCACCTCGCTGGCCACCACGGCAAAGCCGCGTCCCTCTTCGCCGGCGCGCGCCGCCTCCACCGCCGCATTCAGCGCCAGGATATTGGTCTGGAAGGCGATGCCGTCGATCAGGCCGATGATGTCGAGCACCTTGTTCGACGAGGCGCTGATGTCGTCCATCGTCGACACCACCTGCGACACGATGCTGCCGCCCTGCGCCGCCACCGCCGACGCTTGCCCGGCCAACTGGTTGGCGCTGGCGACATTGCTGGCGCTCTGCTGGACGGTCGATGTCAGCTGCTCCATGCTGGCCGCGGTCTGCTGCAAGCTGGAGGCCTGCGACTCCGTGCGGCCCGACAGATCCAGGTTGCCGTCGGCGATTTCCCCGGTCGCCACCGAGATCTCGTCGAAGTTCGCGCGCACGTCGCCGATGATGCTGTGCAGATTGATATTGGTCTGCCGCAGCGCCGCCAGCAGCTGGCCCATTTCATCGTCGCGCTGGACATCGAAGGCCGCCGTCAGGTCGCCGCCCGCCATCATGCGCGCAGCGCGCGTCGCCTGCCGCAGCGGCAGCGCCACGTTCAGATACAGGCTGCGGCCGAACCACACCATGCCCAGCATGGCGCACAGCGCCAGCGCCCCCAAGCCGCTGCGCACAGCGGCGACGCCCGCGTCGCCCAGGCCCAGCAAGGCAAAAGCCAGCACGGCAAGCACGCCGCCGGTCAGCAGCGTCGCCGCGCCGATCTGGCGCGCCAGCGACATCCGCATCAACCCCGCCAGCCGCGCCACAATGCCGGTCCCCACCGCGCGTCCGTTGACGATGCGCAGCCGCTGCGGATTGCCGGCCTTGAACTGGCGGTACAAGGCATCGGCCTCGCGCACCTGCGCGCGGCTGGGCTTGGTCCGCACCGACAGATAGCCGACCGGCTTGCCCTGCTCGATCACCGGCGTCACGTTCGCCAGCACCCAGTAGTAGTCGCCGTTCTTGCAACGGTTCTTCACCAGCCCGGTCCACGGCATGCCGCTGCGGATGGTCTGCCACAGATCGGCAAAGGCTTCGACCGGCATGTCCGGATGGCGCACGATATTCTGCGGCGCGCCCAGCAGCTCCTGTTCGGTGTAGCCGCTGACCTCGATGAAATACGGATTCGCGTAGTTGATATTGCCCTGCAAATCGGTGCTGGAGACAATGGTCTTGCCGTCTTCCATCAGGTATTCGTTTTGAGTGACTGGACTGTTGATGCGCATGGCCGTTCCTTAATTATCGTTATGGAAGGGGCGTGCCGGGGTTTGGGGAGCGCCATCGGCCGGTAGCCGATGAGTCCAGAATAGGGGGGGGATCCCTGCGCAAAAGTCACCAATTGTCGCCGGGAATGTTAACCACCAGTTTTTACTGCGGATTTTTGATCTAGATCAATTTTCCTGTGCGCAAACGCAACATATCTCAATCCGGCTTGAAGTTTTGGCCCAAAGACATTGGTTTATTCAGCAAGATTGCTTGCGGATTGCGGCAAATGATGACTAGTACAACGATAGTGGCGAGGTAGGGCAGCATCGCCAGGAACTCCGACGGGATATCGAGCCCCATGCCCTGGCCGTGGAACTGCAGCACCGTCACGCCGCCGAACAGATAGGCGCCCACCATCACGCCGCGTGGCTTCCACGTCGCGAACACCACCTGCGCCAGCGCGATCCAGCCGCGCCCCGCCGTCATGCCCTCGACCCACATCGGCGTCAGCGCCAGCGACAGGTAGGCGCCGCCCAGGCCAGCCATGGCGCCGCCGAACAGCACCGTGCCGTAGCGCAGGCCGATCACCGGATAGCCGATCGCATGCGCGCTGTGCGGCGACTCGCCCACCGCGCGTATCACCAGTCCGATGCGGGTACGCGCCAGCATCCAGCCGACCAGCAGCACCAGTGCGACAGAACCGTACACCATTGCGTCAAAACGGAACAGCAGCGGCCCGACGAACGGCACATCCGACAGCAGCGGGAAGTGCAGATGCGGCATCGGCTCCACCGTCTGCCCCACCAGACCGCGCCCCATGAAGGCCGACAGTCCGATGCCGAACAAGGTCAGCGCCAGGCCGGTGGCCACCTGGTTGGTTTGCAGCGTCAGCACCAGGAAGCCGAAGATCAGCGACATCAGCATGCCGGCCGCAATCGCCGCCAGCAGCCCAAGCCACATCTGCCCCGTGCCCAGCGTGACGCCGAAGCCCACCACCGCGCCCACCAGCATCATGCCCTCCATGCCCAGATTGAGCACGCCGGAGCGCTCCGTCACCAGCTCACCTATCGAGGCCACCACCAGCGGCGTGGCGGCGCCCGCCGTGCTGGCGAGGAAGGCGATTAACAGTTCGGTGCTGATCATGCGGTTTCTCCGGCGGTGACAGGCAAGCGGCGATGGTGCGGCTTGAAACGATAGTGGATGAACAGGTCGGCGGCCAGCAGGTAGAACAGCAGCAGGCCCTGGAACATGCCGGTGATCGCCGACGGCACCTGCAGCTCGATCTGCGCCGTCTCGCCGCCGATGTACAGCAGCGACATCAGCACCGCCGACAACACCACGCCCAGCGGATGCAGGCGGCCGACGTAGGCGACGATGATGGCCGCAAAGCCGTAGCCGGCCGACACCGACGGCTGCATCTGCCCCAGCGGCCCCGCCACCTCGCCCACGCCGGCAATGCCCGACAGCGCGCCGCTGACCATGAAGGCCAGCCACACATTGCGCGGCTCGCTGAAGCCGGCGTACAGCGCGGCGGCCGGCGCCATGCCGCTGACCTGCATGCGGTAGCCGGCAAACGTGTGCTTGCAGAAGAACCAGGCCGCCCCCGCCGCGACCAGCGACAGGATGAAGGCCGCGTTCAGCCGCAAGCCCTCCACCAGCAGCGGCAAGGTGGCCGAATCGCTGAACATTTTCGACTGCGGGAAGTTGAAGCCGGCCGGATCGCGCATCGGCCCGTGCACCAGGTAGCTCAGCAAGTGATACGACACGTACACCAGCATCAGGCTCACGAGAATCTCGCTGGTGTTGAAGCGCGTGCGCAGCAGCGCGGGGATGGCCGCCCACAGCATGCCGCCCAGCGCGCCCGCCGCCAGCATCAGCGGCAGCACCCACCATGCCTGCACCTCGTCGAAATATAGCGCCACCGCGCCGGCAGCGATGGCGCCCACCGTCAGCTGGCCGTCGGCGCCGATGTTGGCGACGTTGGCGCGGAAGCCTATCGCCAGGCCCACGCCGCACAGGATCAGCGGCGTCGCCTTCAGCAGCAGCTCGCCCACGCCGTACAGCGTGGTCCACGGCTTGATGAAGTAGACGTAGAAGGCATGCAGCGGTTCCTGCCCCAGGAAGAAGAACAGCGCGGAGCCGGTCAGCAGCATGGCCGCCGCCGCGATCAGCGGCGACGCCAGCATCATGCGGCGCGAAGGTTCGGGACGTCGTTCAAGCCGCGACATGGTCTGCTCCCTGGTGATCGAAATCGCCGCTCATCCACACGCCGATCTGGTCGATGCTGGTGGCGGACGCCGCCACCGCCTGCGACAAACGGCCGTCCGCCAGCACGGCGATGCGGTCGCTCATCATGAACAATTCGTCCAGCTCCTCCGACAGCACCAGCACCGCCACGCCCTGGTCGCGCATGTCGATGATGGCCTGGCGTATCAGCATGGCGGCGCCGATGTCCACGCCCCACGTGGGCTGCGCGAACACCATCACCTTCGGCGCCAGCGCGATCTCGCGGCCGACAATGAACTTCTGCAGATTGCCGCCCGATAGGCTGGCCGCAGCCGACTGCTCGCCGCCGCATTTGACGTTGAAGCGCTCGATCACCTTGCGCGCGAACTCGCGCACCGCGCCGCGCTGTATCAGCCCGCGCCTGACCATGCCGGTATTGGCGGCCGGCAGATAGCCGGTCAGCAGCGCGTTGTCGGCCAGCGACAGCTCGGGCGCGGCGCCGCGTCCCAAGCGCTCTTCCGGCACGAAGCCCAGTCCCAACTGGCGGCGTTGCGCCGCATCGAGCTTGCCCACGTCCCGCCCGCACAGGCGGATCGCGCCGCCGCCCACAGCCAGCGGGCGTTCGCCGGAGATGGCTTTCAACAGCTCCTGCTGGCCGTTGCCGGAGATACCGGCGATGCCGACGATCTCGCCGCTGCGCAGCGCCAGGCCGACATCCTTCAGGCGCGTGCCAAACGGATCGTCGCTGCGCACATTCAGCCGGTCGAGCGACAGCAGCACCTCGCCCGGCTCGCGCGGCCGATGCACGCAGACGGGAAGTTCGCGGCCTATCATCAGCTCCGCCAGCGATTTGGCGCTTTCCTCTTTCGGATTGGCGGTGCCGGATACGCGCCCGGCGCGCAGCACGGTGGCCTTGTCGCACAGCGACTGGATTTCATCGAGCTTGTGGCTGATGTACAGGATGCTCACGCCTTCGGAGGCCAGGCGTCGCAGCGATTCGAACAGCTTGAGCACCGCGTCCGGCGTCAGCACCGACGTCGGCTCGTCCATGATCAGCAGGCGCGGCGACTGCAGCAGGCAGCGCACGATCTCCACCCGCTGCCGCTCGCCCACCGACATGCTGTGCACCAGCCGCTGCGGGTCCAGCGGCAGGCCGTATTGTTCGGACACGGCGCGGATGCGCGGCGCCAGCGCGGCCGGCGTCACGTGGTCGTCCAGCGCCAGCGCGATGTTCTCGGCCACGGTCAGCGTTTCGAACAGCGCGAAGTGCTGGAACACCATGCCGATGCCCAGCTTGCGCGCATCGTGCGGCGAGTGGATGTGGACCTGCTTCCCCTCCCACATGATCTGGCCTTCATCGGGCTTGGTCACGCCGTAGATGATCTTCATCAGCGTGCTCTTGCCGGCGCCGTTCTCGCCCAGCACCGCGTGGATTTCGCCGGGCATGACGGTCAGGTCGACGGCGGCGTTGGCCACCACGGAAGGGTAGATCTTGGAGATGCCCAGCATCCTCAGGCGCGGCTCTGTCATCGGCGCTTCCGTCATCGGCTTCCCTCATCGTATACAAATTGAATACAAAAACAGACGCAATTTACATGCCACGCACGGCGCACCGGAAACGCGCCGTTTTGGGCGGGAGAGTGCACTAAATATGACACACTTCCTCCCCAAAAACGTGCGCAACGCTCGAAAATGAGGACAGAACAAAGTCGTTTCGTACACAATACAAGACAGCTTCGCAGCGGATTGTTGTACACGATGTAGTTAGCATGGTTCCTGCTTTATGCAGTGTGAGCACCACCCTCACGGAGAATCGAACAATGCCATCACCAGGCAAACGCCAACCCCGCAAGGCCGCCCACGAGGCCACCGCTGCGAACGCGCCTGCCGCCGCCATCAAGCGCGGCACCACCGCCGTCGACCTTCGCATCTACCGCGCCGTCGTCAACGCCGTCATGAGCCACCGCCTGCCGCCCGGCACCCACCTGGGCGAAGCCGACTTCTGCGAGCTGTATCAAGTCAGCCGCACCACCGTGCGCAAGGCGCTGCAACGGCTGGCGCACGACCACATCATCGAGCTGCGGCCCAATCGCGGCGCGGTGATCGCCTCGCCCACGCCGGAGCAGGCGCGCGACATCTTCGCCGCCCGCCGCGCCATCGAAAGGGAGATCGTGCCGCTGGTGATACGCCACGCCACGCCTGCCTCGCTCAAGCAGATACGCGCCGCGCTGCATGCCGAGGACCAGGCCCGCCGCACAGGCGACCGCGCCGGCTGGATACGCCTGGGCGGCGAGTTCCACCTGCTGCTGGCGGAACTGGCCGGCAACCAGGTGCTGCAGCGCTTCATGGCGGAGCTGGTGTCGCGCTGCTCGCTGATCATCGCGCTGTACGAAACCCCGGGCGCCCCGATGTGCGAGAACGACGAACACCAGGACCTGGCCACGCTGATCGAGCAGGGCAAGGTCAGGGAAGCCACCCATTTGATCGAGCACCACCTGCAGGAAATCGAAGCGCGCCTGCATTTGAATGAGCAGGACAAGAAAGTGAACCTGGCCGAGGCGCTGTCCGGCTTCTAACGCCGTGGCCCGAGAATTGCTAGGGATTGGATACAAAAGAAGTTTTTATAAACCGTGCTGTCCTCTGAATGGAGTTCAAAAAAAATGTCGCCACTTGTCACCCGCACCGCCCTCGCCCTCCTTGCCAGCTGCGCCTGCGCAGCCCACGCCGCCGACTGGAGCGACACCTCGCTGAGCTACCGCTACGGCACCAAGTTCGCCGAGCCGTTCAACAACAAGGACATCACCAAGAACATCGTCAACCTGTCCAGCGTTTCCGGCTACAAGTACGGCAAGAACTTCTTCAGCGTCGACTTCCTGATGTCGTCGGAAGTGGATCCATCGTCGGCCGGCGCCAAGAGCGGCGCGCACGAAGCGTACGCGCTGTACCGCCACACGCTGGACCTGGGCAAAGTCACCGGCAGCAGCTGGGCCTTCGGTCCGGTGCGCGGCGTCGGCGCCACGGCGGGCTTCGATTTCAACAGCAAGACCGACGCCGGCTACAACTCCAAGAAGCGCATGATCGTCGCCGGCCCCACGCTGATGCTGGACGTGCCGGGCTTCCTCGACGTCAGCCTGTTCGCGCTGTGGGAGAGCAACGCGCCGTTCAACACCTTCACCGGCGCCGCCACGCCGCGCTACGCCTACAAGACCCACCCGATGCTGACCGCGGCATGGGGCATCCCGTTCAACATCGGCATCCCGCTGTCGTTCGAAGGCTTCGCCAACTTCATCGGCACCAAGGGCAAGAACGAATTCGGCGGCGACACCGCGCGCGAGACCAATATCGACATGCAGATCATGTACGACTTGAGCGGCGCCGTCGGCGCGGGCAAGAACACCTTCAAGGTCGGCATCGAGTACCAGTTCTGGAAAAACAAGTTCGGCAACTCCGACACCAACAACCCTGGCGCCACGGCGAAAACGCCGATGGTCCGCGCCGAATACCACTTCTAAACCCCGCCACTCAAAGGAAAACCGCATGATGAATCGCCGCACAATGCTGGCCATGGCCGCCGCCATCTGCCTGTCCGCCTCCGCCTCTGTCTTTGCGGCGGAGCCGCTGAAGATAGGCTTCGTCTACGTCGGCCCGGTCGGCGACGCCGGCTGGACCTACGCGCACGACCAGGGCCGCCTGGCGATGGAGAAGGAGCTGGGCGCCAAGGTCAAGACCACCTACGTCGAAAACGTGCCGGAAGGCGCGGACGCCGAACGCGTGATCCGCAAGCTGGTCGCGGAGGGTAACAAGCTGATATTCACCACCTCCTTCGGCTATATGAACCCGACCGAGAAGGTTGCCAAGGCCACGCCGGGCGTGGTGTTCATGCACGCCACCGGCTTCAAGACCGGCAAGAACCTGGGCACCTATGAATCGCGCCTGTACGAAGGCGCCTACCTGAACGGCGTCATCGCCGGCAAGATGACCAAGTCCAAGACGCTGGGCTTCATCGCCTCCTTCCCGGTGCCCGAGGTGATCCGCAACATCAACGCCTACACGCTGGGCGCGCAGAGCGTCAATCCCGGCATCAAGACCAAGGTAATCTGGGTGAACTCGTGGTACGACCCGGCCAAGGAACGCCAGGCGGCGGAAACCCTGGTGGCGCAAGGCGCGGACGTGATGGCGCAGAACACCGACTCGCCGGCCACGCTGCAGGTGGCGCAGGAAAAAGGCGTGTACGCGTTCGGCTGGGATTCGGACATGTCCAAGTTCGCGCCGAAGGCGCACCTGACGGCGGCCACCAACAACTGGGCGCCCTACTACACCGAGACCGCCAAGGCGGTGCTGGCGGGCACCTGGAAATCCGGCGACTACCACGGCGGCATGAAGGAAGGCATGGTCAAGATGTCGGTGCTGAACGCCGTGGTGCCGGCGGACGCGGCCAAGGCCTTCGAAGAGAAGAAGGCCGCGCTGGCGGCCGGCACCTTCGCGCCGTTCACCGGCCCGATCAAGGACCAGTCGGGCGCCATCAAATACGCCGCCGGCGTGGTGGTGCCGCTGAAAGACCTGCTGTCGATGAACTTCTACGTGCAGGGCGTGGACGGCGCGATTCCGAAGTAAACCCCGGGGGTCAAGTCTGACATTTGGACACGAACTCGACTGTGGCAAGCCACTAGGGTTGAGCCCGTGTCCAAATGTCAGACTTGACCCCTTTTTTATGATGCATTCCACGCAAGCCGGGATCATAATTGGGATCCCGGCCTGGTGGAGAGCACAGTGGCATATCCGACAAAATTGCAAAGGTGGCGATCGGCTCTGCGCGATGCGGCGCTCGTCGTCTGTGCCGCAATATTGGCCGCCTGCGGCGGCGGCGGCGGTTCCAGCGTGGCGGAGACGCCCGCGCCGGTCACGCCAGTCACCCCGGCAGTGCCCGGCTCCTACGACGATACGCTGGCCTATTCCAGCCTCGCCAGCGCCTCGCTGTCCGCTCCCAATGAAAACGCCGCCGTCATCGCCAGCCATATCCAGCTGGGCGGCCAGCAGTTCAACTACACCGCCACCACCGGCCACCTGACCGCCACCGACGCCCGCACCGGCAAGGCTTCCGCCTCGTTCTTCTACGTCGCCTACACCGTGCCCGGCGCCGATCCGGCCAAGCGGCCCGTCACCTTCTTCTACAACGGCGGCCCCGGTTCCGCCTCCACCTACCTGCACCTGGGTTCGTTCGGCCCGCGCCGGCTGGTCAGCACCATCCCCAGCGCCGCCATCGTCACGCCGCAACTGGTCGACAACCAGGAAACCCTGCTGGCGCAGTCGGACCTGGTGTTCGTCGACGCCATCGGCACCGGCTACTCGCAAGCCATCGCGCCCAATACCAACCAGACCTTCTGGGGCGTGGACGCGGACGCCGCCGCCTTCCGCGATTTCGTGCAGCGCTACATCGCCGTCAACAAGCGCGAGGCCTCGCCGAAGATCCTGTTCGGCGAATCCTACGGCACGCCGCGCACGGCGGTGCTGGCCAACCTGCTGGAAACGGCCGGCGTGCCGGTCGCCGCGCTGGTGCTGCAATCGTCGATCATGGACTACAACAGCAACTGCGGCGTGCTCGACCCTGGCGCCATCAGCTGCGAGGGCTACATCCCGACCTACGCCGCCACCAGCGCCTACTACCAGCTCGGCACGCCGCTGCCGACCGACTTCAGCGCCTACGTGCAGCAGGCGCGCAGCTTTGCCGCCGGCGACTACCGCAGCGCCATCTCGGCCTACCTGGCGAGCAAGGTGGCGCCGCCGGCCGCCGTGATCGGCCAGCTGGTCGGCTACACCGGCCTGCCGGCGCTGACCTGGCAGCAGAACTTCGACATGGGGCCGGACTACTACCAGCGCAACGCCGTGCCCGGCAAGCTGGTGGGCCGCTACGACGCCCGCGTGTCGGCGGCCAACGGCAGCGCGCTGGCGGCCGGCGGCGATCCTTCGCTGACGGTCATCAATTCCGCCTTTGTCAGCGGCATCGCCAGCTACCTGGCGGGCGAGCTGCACTACAGCGCCCGTTCCGCCTACATCAGCAGCAACGACATCGTCGACCGCTGGAACTTCAGCCACGACGGCCGCCAGTTGCCGGACACGATACCGGACCTGGCCGCCGCGATGACGCTGAATCCTAAAATGAAAGTCCTGGCGGTGAACGGCTACCACGACCTGGCCACGCCCTTCCACCAGACGGAGCTGGACCTGGCGCGGCTCGGTGCAAATCCGCAAATTGTGCTCAAATATTATGCAAGCGGCCATATGACGTATCTAGACGACAGTGCGCGCCGCGCCCAGCAAACGGATTTGATTAATTTCTTCAATAGCGTCACAGTGGCACAATAAGCCATGCGCCAGGCTGACCATACGGCGCGGGGGAGTCGATCATGAAGCAACTTTTCCAATTCGCCATGCTGGCCGCCGCCGTGGCCTGCGGCTGCGCGCACGCCCAGGCGCCGCAGCCGGACGCCGTTGTTCCGGCCATGATGTCGGCGCCGCTGCATCCCGATCCCTACATCCCGCCGGCCATGCGCAAGCCGCCGCGCGACGGCGCCTCCGGCCCGGTGCTGCAATACCAGGCCATGCAAAAACTGAAGAAACGCTTTGAAGAAGCCGACCTGGACGGTAGCGGCAGCCTGAGCCGTGAGGAGGCGCGCAAGGCCGGGCTAGGCTTTGTCGAAAAGAACTTCGACCATATCGACACCGCCCAGCGCGGCGTGGTCAACTTCGAGGATTTGAAAGCCTTCATCATCCAGCGCCGCGAGGAAGCGCGCTCGCGCTGAACGGCCGGCGCTCAGGCCGGCGGCGCGTCGCGGCGCGGCAGGGTCAGCGTGAACACCGCGCCCTCGCCCACCACGCTGCGCACGGCCAGCGTACCCTCGTGCACCTCGGCCAGCTCGCGCGAAATATACAAGCCCAGCCCCAATCCCGACGGCGCCTCGTTGGCGACGCCGCGCTCGTATGGCTCGAAGATTTTCTCCTGCAACTCCGGCGCGATGCCGGCGCCCTCGTCGCGCACCTCGACCCGCACCTGTTCCGGCTCCACCCGCAGCGTCACATGCACCGGCTTCTGCGCGCCGTAGCGCAGCGCATTGGTCAGCAGGTTGACGACGATCTGCTCGATGCGGAACTCGTCCCACCAGCCGCTGACCGGCGTGCCGGCATCCAGGCTGATGCTGCTGCCGGCGGTGGCGGCCTGCGGCGTCAGATCCTGCACCAGCCGCCCCAGCAAGCCCGACAGCTCCACCCATCCCGGCCGCAGCGACAGCTTGCCGCTGCGGATGCGCGACACGTCCAGCATGTCGTCGATCAGGCGGATGATGCTCTGGATCTGGCGGTCGTCGCGCGCCACCATGCGCTGCAGCTGCTCGGCGCCGAAGGCCGCCATATTGCCGCGCTCCAGCTGCATCTTGCGCAGCTGGGTCTCCAGGTACAGCGTGTTGAGCGGCGTGCGCATCTCGTGCGACACCATGGACATGAACTCGTCGCGCATCGCCAGCGCGCGCTGCAGCCCGGCCTGCGCCGCGTTCAGCTGGGCCAGCGTGCGCTCCTGCTCGCGGCGCGCCTCTTCCAGCGCCTCGACCTGGCGCCGCACCGCATCGCGCTGCTCGTACAGCGACACGAAGACCTGCACCTTGCCCTTGACCGCGCGCGCGTCCAGCGGCTTGTACAGCACGTCCACCGCGCCCGCCTCGTAGCCCTTGAACGAGTAATTGAGTTCCTTGCCGGCCGCCGTCACGAACACGATCGGGATCTGCCGCGTGCGGTCGGTGCCGCGCATCAGCTCGGCCAGTTCGAAGCCGTCCATGCCCGGCATCTGCACATCGAGGATGGCCATGGCGAAATCGTGCTGCAACAGCAGCGCCAGCGCTTCCTCGCCCGAGCCGGCCTGGAAAATCTCGCGCCCCTCGCCGCGCACGATGGCGTTCAAGGCTTGCAGGTTCTCCGGCAGATCGTCGACGATCAGCAGTTTGGTCGGGTGCTCGGCTTGCATCAATTCGTCTCCAGCATCAACAACAGTGTTTGTATGGCGTCCAGCGGCAGGACCAGGTCCGGCCGGTGCAGACGTATCGCTTCCCTCGGCATGGTCGCCACTTCGGCCTGCTCCGGGTCTTGCACCACGGTCAGGCCGCCGGCGCGGGCGATGGCGGCCATGCCGGCGGCGCCGTCATGGTTGGCGCCGGTCAGCAGGATGCCCAGCAGCGCCGGGCCGTAGACGTCGGCCGCCGATTCCATCAGGTAATCGATGGCCGGGCGGGCGAAGTGCAGCGGCGCCTCGCAGCTGAGGGAAAAACTGCGGTCCGACTCCACCGACAAATGGTAGCCCGAACCGGCAAAATACAGCGTCCCGGACGACACCGCTTCCTTGTCGGCCGCCTCGCGCACCGGCATCGCCATGCGCTGCTGGAACACCTCGGCCAGATGGCTCTGGCGGAACTCCGGCAGGTGCAGCAGCGCCACCACCGCGCGGCCGTAGTCCGCCGGCAGCCCCGGCAACAGTTGCAGCAGGGCGCCGACGCCGCCGGCCGAGGCGCCGATCACCACCGCTTCCACGGTGCGTCCGGCCAGCGCGGCGCGGATCGCGGGCAGGTGCGCGCTCATCGCTTGCGGAACACGCGCTCGCGCTTGTTCACCGGCTCGAAGGCCGGCGCGTAGGCGGAGAAATCGATGCTTTCCTTGCTGCCCAATCCCAGGAAGCCGCGGTGGCACAGCGACTCGTGGAACAGGCCGAAGGCACGTTCCTGCAATTTCTTCTTAAAGTAGATCATCACGTTGCGGCAGCTGATCAGGTGCGTCTCGGCGAACACCGCGTCGGTCGCCAGGCTGTGGTCGGCGAAGGTGACGTTGTCGCGCAGCGCGCTGTCGAACAGCGCGGCGTTGTAGGCCGCCGTATAGTACTCGGAAAAACTGCGGGTGCCGCCGGCGGCCTGGTAGTTTTCCGTGTACTCGCGCATCGCGTCCAGCGGGAACACGCCCTTGCGCGCCTGCTCCAGCGACTGCGGATTGATGTCGGTGGCGTAGATCATGCTGCGCTCCAGCAAGCCTTCCTCCTTGAGCAGGATGGCCATCGAATACACTTCCTCGCCGGTGCTGCAGCCGGCGATCCAGATCTTCAGCGACGGGTAGGTGCGCAGCACCGGCATCACGTGTTCGCGCAGCGCGGCGTAGTAGGTCGGGTCGCGGAACATCGACGTCACCGGTATCGTCAGGTATTGCAGCAGCGCGCTGAACGCGGCCGGCTCGTGCATGATGCGCGCCTGCAGCGCCGAGATGCTGTCGCATTCCATCTCGCGCAGCGCGTGCAGCACGCGGCGCTTCTGCGAGGCGCCGGTGTAGTCGCGGAAATCGTAGCTGTACTTCATGTAGATAGCTTCCATCAACACTTTGAGCTCGATGTCGGTATCGCTGTGCTGCATCATCATTTAACCCCGTTCGCCGTTCGGCATCCACACCCGCAGCAGCGAGTACAGGCGCGACAGGTCGATAGGCTTGGCCAGGTAATCGCTGGCGCCGGCCGCCAGGCATTGCTCCTGGTCGTCCTTCATGGCCTTGGCGGTGATGGCGATGATCGGCAGGCGGGCGAAGCGCGCGTCCTGGCGGATGTGGCGCGTCGCTTCCAGGCCGTCCATGCCCGGCATCATCACGTCCATCAGCACCAGGTCGATGTCGCTCACCTCGTTCAGCTTGGCGATCGCCTCGAAGCCGTTGCGGCCCACCTCCACCAGCACGCCCTTGTGCTCCAGCGCGCTGGTCAGCGCGAAGATGTTGCGCACGTCATCGTCCACCAGCAGGATGCGGCGGCCTTCGAACACGCGGTCGCGCGAGCGCACCGTGCGCAGCATGTCCTGCCGCTCGCTGGACAAATCGGCCTCCACCTTGTGCAGGAACAGCGTCACCTCGTCCAGCAGGCGCTCCGGCGAACGCGCGCCCTTGATGATGATGGAGCGCGAATACTTGTGCAGGTCGGCCTCCTCGGCGCGCGACAGGTTGCGGCCGGTGTAGACGATCACCGGCGGGAAGGCCGCCAGCGACGCCCCCGCCATGCGCTGCAGCAGCTCGTTGCCCTGCATGTCGGGCAGCTTGAGGTCGATGATCATGCAGTCGTAGATGGTGGTGCGCAGCAGCGCCAGCGCTTCCTCGCCGCTGCCGACGGCGACGATGTCGACATCGTCGTCGGCGATCAGCTGCACCACGCTGTCGCGCTGGCGGTCGTCGTCCTCGACCAGCAGCACGCGCTTGATCTTCTGCGTCAGTTTGCCTTCGATGAGGCGGAACACTTCCATCAATTGCTCGCGCGTGGCCGGCTTGAGCGCGAAACCGATCGCGCCCAGGTGCAGCGCGGCCTCGCCGTTGTCGGAGCCGGACACCACGTGCACCGGGATGTGGCGGGTCTGGGCGTCGTCCTTCAGCAGCTGCAGCACCGACAGGCCGGAGCGGTCCGGCAGGCGGATGTCAAGCAGCACCGCGTCCGGCCGGTATTCGCGCGCCAGCGCCAGGCCCTCGTCGGCGTCGAAGGCCACCAGGCAGCGGTAGTTTTTCTCGTGCGCCAGGTCGTACAGGATGCGGGCGAAATCGGCGTCGTCCTCGATCACCAGCACCTTGCGGCCGCCGGCCTCGCCGGCCATGCGCTCGCGGTCGTCGGCGAAGGCGCGCACGCGCGGCGCGGCGGGCGCGGGCACCGGCGACGGCAGGACCGCGCCGCCGGCC
>NZ_LRON01000015.1:0-178299 GCF_001758795.1 Duganella sp. HH101
GGCCTGCCGCCTGCTGCGGCTGCTGCGGCTGCTGCGGCTGCTCCGGCATCTGTTGCTGGCCATGGCGCTGGGCTGGTGCGCGCTGCCGGCGTCCGCCCACAAGGCCAGCGACAGCTACCTGACGCTGCGCAGCGAAGGCGCGCTGGTGCAGGGCCGCATCGACGTCGCGCTGCGCGACCTCGACTTCGTGCTGGGCCTGGACGCCAACGGCGACGGCGACATCACCTGGGGCGAACTGAATGCCCGCAGCGCCGCCATTGCGCGCTACGTGCTGTCGCGCCTGGACGTGCGGCGCGGCGGCCGCGACTGCCGCGCCAGCAGCGGCGAACTGATGATCGACAGCCATTCGGACGGCGCCTACGCGGTGCTGCCGCTGCGCTTCGACTGCGCCGCCGACGGGCCGCTGCAACTGTCCTACCGGCTGCTGTTCGACATCGACCCCGGCCACCGCTGCATGGCCAATCTGACGCACGACAACGCCAGCATGGCGCTGCTGTTCTCGCCCGCCGCGCCCAGCCACACGCTGGGGGCGGCGGGCGCCGGGCCGGCGCGGCTGAGCACCTTTTCGGACTATCTGGCGGCCGGCGTGCAGCACATCCTGTCCGGCGCCGACCACCTGCTGTTCCTGGTGTCGCTGCTGCTGGCGGCGGTGGCGCCGCGCGCGGCGTCCGCGCCCTCGCCGGCCGCCGGCGCCGGCCGCGCGGCCTTCATCGATCTGTGCAAGATGATCACCGGCTTCAGCATCGCCCATTCGATCACGCTGGGGCTGGGCTTCTTCGACGTGGTGCACCTGCCGTCGCGCTGGGTCGAGTCGGGCATCGCCCTGTCCATCGTCGTCGCCGCGCTCAACAACGTGCTGCGCTTGCTGCCGGTGTGCGACTGGGTGATGGCGTTCGCCTTCGGCCTGGTGCACGGCCTCGGTTTCGCCAATTCGCTGGCCGACCTGGCGCTGTCGACCGGCGCGCGCCTGGTGGCGCTGGCCGCCTTCAACCTCGGCGTCGAGCTTGGCCAGCTGAGCGTGGTGGCGCCCTTGTTCCTGCTCGCCATGCTGATCCGCGGCAGCAGCGCCTACCGGCGGCTGGTGGTGCCCGGCCTGTCCGGCGCGATCGCGCTGGCCGGCGTGGTGTGGCTGCTGGAACGGGCCTTCGATATCGGTATCGGCGTGCTGCCGGGCTGACGCCCGCGGCGCGCGTTTTTTTGTCGTTCCATTCCTCAAGGAGAATCTGCCATGCATTTCCGTCCCACCGTACTGTTCGTCTCGACCTCCCACGCCGCGCTGGGCGACACCGGCAACGCCACCGGCCTGTGGCTGGAAGAGTTGACCACCCCCTACTACGCGCTGAAAGACGCCGGCTTCGACGTGACCATCGCCTCGGTCCAGGGCAAGCGCATACCGGTCGCGCCGGAAAGCAACGACGCCACGGCCGCCCGTCCGGCCTCGGTCGAGCGCTTCCTCGCCGACAAGGAAGCGGCCAACGCACTGCAGAACTCGCTGCCGGTGGCCGAAGCCCAGCTGGACCACTACGTCGCCATCTTCATCCCCGGCGGCCACGGCGCGATGTGGGACCTGCCGCACAGCGCCCCGCTGGCCACGCTGCTGGGCAAGGCCCACGACCAGGGCGTGCCGATCGCCACCGTCTGCCACGGCGCCGCCGCGCTGCTGTCGGCCAGGGACCAGTACGGCGTGTCCATCGTCAAGGGCAAGCGCGTCAACGGCTTCACCAACGAGGAGGAAACGGCCATCGGCCTGAGCGCGCTGGTGCCCTTCCTGCTTGAAACGCGGCTGGCCGAACTGGGCGGCAAGTTCGAATCGGCCGGGCTGTTCCAGCCGCACGTGGTGCGCGACGGCCAGCTGATCAGCGGCCAAAACCCGGCCTCGTCGGCGCTGGTGGCGGAGGAATTGATGGCTTGCCTGGAACCCGTGACCTGATACCCGCCGCCCGTTTTTTTCTGCCGTAAAAAAAAGGCCGGTCCCCCACGAGACCGGCCCAAAACGCTCCGGGATTCGAAGCGGGGAATAGCTGCGCTGGCTATGCCGGCGCTCAGGCCGGTGTCAAGTCCTCGCTGCGCGAAAACGCCTCGATCGCGTCGTACAGATAGTTGGGCAGCAACGCCAGCCGATGTTCCGGCGTGATCCACATCGCGGTTTGCTTGCCCTGCGCCAGCAGGATCAGCTCGCCGTCCTGCTCGCGGTAGTAGTCGAAGGCCATGGTCACGGCGGTGCGCGACAGCTTGTCGAGCGAGATATGCACGACGATGTCCTGGAAAGCGAACGCTTCCGTATGGAACACGCAGGACGATTCCTTGGTGATCATGCCGTAGCCGGCCTTGAAATCATCGAGCACCTGCGGCGCATAGCGGCGCAGGAAAGCCTCCCGGCATTTGCCCTGCCAGACGAAATAATTGCTGAAGTAAACATTGCCAACCACGTTGGTTTCCTCGAAACCCACGAAGGTACGGTATTCATAGTGCGCCATCTTGCATCCTCTCATTGCGGCCGCTGCGGCCTGGTAGATTGAATCGGTGGGCGGGCCGCGGCCCGCCCGTGTGTCATCGCATCAAGCGGCCGCGCCCTCCTGCTCGTGCAGGCGCGCGCGGTCGGCCGCTTCCTGGTGGATGCCGGCGATCTTCTCCAGCGCGACGGTGTCGGTGTAGGCTTCCAGGATGCGGCAGCGGAAGCCCTGCAGCAGCTCGACCAGATAGCCGTCGGCGTCGAACACTTCCAGGTCGTAGCAGTACTCGTTGTCGACGTGGTAGCGTTCCTTGGCGCTCATGAACAGCTGGCCGCCGGCGGCGCGGGTGACGATGCGTTCGATGCCGACCGGCAGGATGCGATGCTGCGGCACGCAGGCTTGCACCGCGTGCAGGTAGCAGTCGCGCACCTCCGGCGCACCGAAGATGGTGCCGTGGCCCGAGGCCGGATCGAACACCAGCGTGGCGGCCGGCGGATCGACCTTGACCATGCAGTGCCGGCTCGACAGCGAGTGGAAGGAGCTGATGTTCTGGAACATCGGGCCCTGGAAGAACACGCTGCCGTACAGGAAGTCTTGCGGATCGACCGACAGCGGCGCCGGCCACAGCGCGTCGTTGACCTGTTCCGGGAACTCCGCGGCCGACAGCACGCAGTCGGCGACGAAATAATCCGACTCGTAGTTGGTCACGCTGGAGCGGATCGCCACCCGCAGCCGCTGCACGCCGGCCTCGTCGGCGCGGTCCGCCAGCACCTGGGCGTAGACCCGGATCGCGCGGCCCTCGGCCGGCACCACGATGGGTTTGTGGAACTGCACGTTTTCCAAGGCCACCAGCACCGAGGCCGGCGTCTCGCCGACGCAGGCGCAGGCCGCCTGCACCATCGCCTCCATGCCCAGCACGGCCGGGAACAGCAGGCTGCCCTGGTAGTTGTGGTCGCTCAGGTAGTGGTCCAGCTCGGGCTTGAGCATGGCCTCGGCCACCAGTTCGACGCCGGGCTGATGGCTGACGATGGTTTCCAGGAAGCGCTGCGCCGGCAGTGGCGGCGTCTCGAAACGCACGGTGGCCAGGCCGCCCAGGCGCGACGAGACGATCAGCTCGGCCGCCGGCCATTCACGCTCCAGCAGCGCGCTGGCGTGCAGCACGCCGTCGCGCAGCGGGATCGGATCGATGCCCAGCTTGCCCAGGTGGGCCACGCTGTCCACGCCCATGCCGACCTCGGCCCAGACGGAGAAGTTGTAGCTCAGGCAGCGCACCTGCGGATGCAGCGCGCGGATCCGGTTCAGCACGCCGTTCATCCATTCGTTGGCGTAGGAATAATCGGCGTTGCCCGCCATGCCGGACTTGGCGATGATGGACGAGAACGCGATGATGGTCTTGATGCGCGGCAGCTCGACCGCCGCCAGCAAGTTTTGCAGGCCGAGGATTTTCGGCTTCATCACCGCCAGGAATTCCGACGGCGCCAGCTTGTCGATGCGGTGCGCCCGGTTCAGCCCGGCCGCGTGCATCAGCGCGCTGACCGGCCCCAGCTCGGCGCCGACGCGCGCCATCACCTCGCGCACCTGGCCGGCGTCGGTCAGATCGCACTGGTAGTACTGGAACACGATGCCGGCGTCGCTGAAGCGCTGCAGGTTGGCCAGCAGCGACGGCTTGCGCTGCGCGGCGTCGGCCAGCGCGGTGCTGCCCAGCAGCGCCAGCCGCAGGCCGTAGCGGGCGGCGATGTCCAGCGCGCACTCGGCGGTGATGCCGCCGGCGCCGCCGCTGATGACCAGCACCTCGCCCGCCTCGAACGCCGGCTGCGTGCGCGCCGGCAGCGAGGCCAGGGTGCGCAGGCGCAGCTGCGGCAGCAGGCGCGTCGCCGCGTCCGGATACGCCGCTTCAGCGAACGGCGCCCCGGCGTCCAGCTCGGCCGCGACCAGCGCGGCCGCGGTGGCGTTGGCGATATCGCGGTGCAGCTCGACATAGCGCGTGCGCAGCGCCGGGTTTTCCAGCGCCAGCGTCTTCACGAAGCCCGCGGCGGCCAGCTGGTCGACCCGGCAGGCCGTCTCCGCGTGGCGGCCCAGCGACCCGTTGCCGCGGGTGAGCACGGCGAACACCGGCGCCGCGTGCGGCGTCGACTTGAGCTGCTTGAGGAAGGCCTGGGCGCTGTCGAGCAGCAGCATCGGCGTGGCGAACGGATCGCCGGCGGCCAGCACGGCGCCGTCGTCGCCGGCGTCATGGCCCAGCACCAGCAGGCAGCCGCTGGCGCCGTCGAAGGCGCCGGCCGCCAGCGGCAGTGCCAGCGCCGCCACCGTGTGGCCCGCGGCCTCCAGCTGCGCGCGCACCGCTTGCGCCAGCGCCGCATCGCCGCCGTCGACCAGCGCGTAGCGGTGCGCGGCGCCGGGCGCGCCGGCCTCGATCGCCTGCGGCAGCAGCGCGACCTCGAAGCTGCGGGTCCAGTCCGGCATATCGTGTTTGCCCGGCTGCGCCGGCGCCATGCCGGCGTCGAGCTCGGCCTTGGCGAGCGACAGGCGCTGGGCGATCTGCGCCAGGTTCAGCGTCACCAGCGTGGTCGGGTCGCCCGTCACGCCCAGGCGCGCCATGCCTTCCGACACCACTTCCACCGACTTGATCGAATCCAGGCTCAGGTCTTCCTGCAGCATGGCGCCGGCATGCACCATCTCGATCGGATAGCCGAACTTGCTGACGATGTATTGCTGCATCATCGGCAGCACCGTGTCGGCCGTCCACGCCATCGCCGCCGCCGGCGCCGCCTTGGCGCGCGGGGTGGCCGACGCTGCGCTGCGCTGACCGCCGGCCAGCTCGATGGCGCCCACGCCGTCCAGCTGCAGCGGCGTCACCGGCAGCTCGCACGGCGAGGTGATGAAGCTGGCCTCGTACGGCAGGCTGATCGGCTTGGTGTGGCGGCCCTCGAACACCCGGCCGGTGCGCACCGGCAAGCCGCTGGCAAAGCCGAACGCCAGCAGCTCGTTCAGCTCTGCGGTGGCGGTTTCCGGATTGGCGGAATCGGTGGCGAACACACGCGCCTTGCGCGCGCCGACGATGTGGCGGGTCAGGCGGCTGGCGATGCTGCCCGGGCCGACTTCGACAAACAGGTCGCAGTCTTCCGCCAGCGCCGTCTCGACCGCGCGCACGAACTGCACCGGCGCCGTGATCTGTCCGCCCAGCGTGGCGCGCAAGTCCTGCGCTCCGCCGACCAGCTCGCCGCTGGTGCTGGAAATCAGCAGGCGTTTCAACGGCGCCAGTTCGGTGCGCTCCAGGTGGCCCAGCATGGTCTGCTGCGCCTGCGCCATGTAGCGCGAATGGAAGGCGTTCGACACCGGCAGCAAGGTGCTGTCGATGGCGGCGGCCTGGCACAGGCGGCGCAGCGCGGCGATCGCCTCGGCGTCGCCCGACACCACGGTCTGGCGCGGCGCGTTGAAGTTGGCGACGGTCAGGTAGCCGCCGGCCTGGGCCAGCAGCGCTTCGACCTGTTCGGGCGCGGCGGCCACGCTCAGCATCGCGCCCCTGGCGCCGTCGGCGCCGGTCATGGCGGCGCCGCGCCGGGCCACCAGCGCCACCGTGCGCGCGGCCGGCAAGGCGCCGGCGCACCACAGCGCGCTGTATTCGCCCAGGCTATGGCCCAGACACAGGTCTGGCTCGATGCCGAAGTATTTCAACAGCTCGGCGCTGGCGATCGAGCCGGCCACGATGGCCGGCTGGGCCACCGCCGTCTCGGCCAGCTCGGCCGCCATGGCGCGCTGGGTCGCCGGGCTTTCGCGGTGGGCGTCGCGGAACACCTGGGCGCTGAGCGGCTTGCCCAGCGTGTCGGCCAGCGTGGCGTCGAACTCGCGCCACAGATGGTCGATGAAGCCGAAGCGGCCGCGCCACTGCTCGCCGGCGTTGAGGCGCTGCGACCCCTGGCCCGGGAATACGAAGGCGATGCGCGGCCGCGCGCCGCTGGTGCTGGTCGCAGCGACTCAACGCCGGCGAGCAGTGGCGCGGCCGCGGCCGCCGTCAGGCGCGCCAGCAAAGTGGCCGGCGTGTCGGCGACAATGCCGAGGCGGACCGGCTTGCGCCCGGCCAGCCTGGCGCAGTGGGCCGCCAGGTCGACCAGCTGCGCCTGCGCGATCCTGGCGGCCGCGTCCTTCAGGCTCAGCACCAGCGCCAGCAGCGCGGCGTGGCTGTCGGCGCCGAGGAAGAACACTTCCGTATCCTGCGCCGAATGCAGCAGCGGCAGCAGCGGCGAGCGCGCGCCGTGCTTGCCCTCCACCTCTTCCAGCGTGACGTGGGTGTTGATGCCGCCGAAGCCGGCCGAGCTGACGCCGGCGCGGCGCACCTTGTCGCTGTCCCAGTGCCCGCCGCGGGTCAGCGGATACAGGCTGGGGCTGTCGGCGAAGATGGCGTTGGGCACCTGCAGGCCCTGGGTCGGCGGCAGCACCGCGTGATGAACCGACATCGCCGCCTTGATCAGGCCGGCGACGCCGGCGGCCGCCTTGGTGTGGCCGATATTCGATTTGATCGAGCCGATGCCGCAGCGGTGGCCGGCGTCGGCGTCGCGCAGCAGCGATTGCGCGACGGCGCCGAGCTCGACCTTGTCGCCGACCGGGGTGCCGGTGCCGTGGCCTTCGATCAGCTCGACGCTGCCGAGGTTGTAGCCGGCCTTCTCATAGGCGCGCTGCAGCGCCAGCATCTGGCCGCTGACGCTGGGCGCGGTCAGGCCGCCCTTGCCGTCGGTGGACGCGCCCCAGCCCGGGATGGTGGCGTAGATGCGGTCGTTGTCGGCCAGCGCATCGTCGAGCCGCTTGAGCACCACGATGCCGCAGCCTTCGCCCGGCAGGAAGCCGCTCGAACGCTGGTCGTAGACCTTGATGTCGCCGGGGCTGAGCGCGCCGATCTTGGCAAACCCCACCAGCTCGAACGGATCGAGGCTGATGTCGACCCCGCCGGCCAGCGCGACGTCGAAGTCGCCGTTTTCCAGGCCGTTGCAGGCATGGATCACCGACAGCAGCGACGACGAGCAGGCGCCGTCGACGGTGTAGCCGCCGCCGCGGAAATCGAAGTAGTTGCAGATGCGGCCGGGGATGGTGTTCGACAGGCCGCCCGCCAGGCTGTCCTCGTCGACCGGCGCGAACGGTTCCTTGTAGCGCTCCTCCAGCTGGGCCAGCATGGCGGCGCGCGCCTCGCCCTGCACGCCGAACTGGTCCAGCAGCTCGCTGATGACGCGGCCGACGTAGGGCCAGCGGTAGCGCATCACTTGCGCGCGGCTGATCTCGCCGGTCAGCGAGTTGCCGAGGATGACGGCGGTGCGCGCGGTGTCGATCTGTTTCAGGTCGGCGTCCTGCAGCGCGTCGCTGGCGACCTGCAGCGCCAGCCACTGGGCGGTGTCGGTGGCGCGGAAGGTCGACTGCGGAATCTTGAAATCGACCGGATTGAACTGGAAGCCCTCCAGCACCGCCGCGATCTTGCAGTAGGTGGTGTCGGGATGGCTCGGGTCGTGGTGGTAGTAGTCGCTCGACGGCAGCCGCTCGGGGGGCATGGCGCGGAAATAACGCCGTCCCGCCATGACATTTTCGATGAATTCGTCCGCGCTGTTCGCGCCGGGATAGCGGCATCCGATGCCCACGATTGCAATTTTCATTTGGTCCTTGGTCGATGTTAGATTGATTCCGCGCCGCCGGCCGCCGGGCGCCACTTGGCTACGGTCGCCACTATCGGCGCGCACGGGGCATCGGACAATAGACCGTCCAGGCTATCGCCGGCGGCGGCGCGCGCTGGCATAGTGCTTGCCATGGACGAGACCCGTAACTTCGGCAAGGAATGGACGGCGCGCCTGGCGCCGCCGGCGCCGGACAGCGTGCACCTGTGGGCGCTGACGACAGCCCGGCCGGCCGTTGCCGGCACGGCCCCCCGGTGCGGCTACTCGCGCCGCACGCTGCGCGCCCTGTTGGGCCGCTACCTCGGCTGCACGGCCGAACAGGTGCCGTTAATTTCCGGCGAACAAGGTAAGCCCGTGCTAGCTACTTCAGGGGGGGCGCCGCTGCATTTCAACACCTCGCACTCCGGCACGCTGCTGGTGCACGCTTTCGCCACCCGCCCGCTCGGCATCGACGTCGAGCAGATCGGCGCGGACCTGCCGTGGACGCTGGCCAGCCGCTTCCTGACCGGCGCCGAATTCGCCGCGCTGCAGCGGCTGGCGCCGGCCATCCGCCGGCAATGCTTCTACGCGGCCTGGGTCCGCAAGGAGGCCTACATCAAGGGCCATGCCTGCCGGCGCCTGTCGCACCAGTTCGAGGTGTCGGTGGCGGCGACGGCGCGCCAGGCGCTGGTCTCGGACCGGGTCGACCCGCTGGCGCCGCTGTGCTGGACCGTCGCCGACCTGCAACTGATGGACGGCTACGCCGCCGCGCTGGCCATCCAGGGCCCGCATCCGCGCATCCTGCACTGCTCCCCGCCGCCGCCCTGAGACGCCCGACGGCGGCGCGCCTTTGGTGTCAGGCACGCCACAAAGCCTTGACAAATAATTATAAAACGCTCATTCTAGAATCCCTGCCGCAGAGTACACAATCATGGCCCGACCCCGCTCCTTTGACGAACAATCCGTACTGAACCTGGCGATGCACGCGTTTCGCCGGACCGGCTACGCGGCCGTGTCGGTCCAGGAGCTGGCGGCCGCGGCCGGCCTGAGCACGGGCAGCATCTACAACAGTTTCGGCGACAAGGGCCGGCTGTTCGACGCCGCCTTCGCCTACTACCTGGAGAACGTGCTGCAGCGCCGGATCGCCACCTATGCCGGCGTGTCGGCCGGCCTGGAGGGTGTGAGGCGCTTGTTTGTGTCATTGCTGCATGAGCCGCGCGACGAGAGTTTCGGCTGCCTGATCACCAACTGTGCGGTGGAGTTCGGCGCCACCGATACGGCGCGCGAAGCCAAGGTGCTGGAAGGATTCGAGATTTTGCGCGCGGCCCTGAATGAACGCCTGGTGCGCGCGCGCGAGGCCCGGGTATTGCGGGCCTCGATCGAGCCGGCGGTGGCGGCGGTCAGGCTGTTGGCGCTGTATCAGGGAATATTGGTGCTGGTGCGTTCCGGCTTCGACAAGCAGCGCCTCGACCAGGCCATCAACGCCGAGTTCGACGCACTGGAAGTCGGGCCGGAAGACACCGCCGCCACAGTGTGATGCGGGACCACGCCCCGGCATGGCCCGGGACGTGACAGGCAGGAAAATTCATCAATCACCGTTGTTGTGACCGTCCGCAGCCAGGGACGGCATGGTTTCGGCCCTGTAGTTGCAATTAAGATATTATTTTAAAACAATAAATATTGCTTTACGCGTAATACATACCCACAAACCCTTATTTCATGCTGGATACCTATTTATGGATGGATTTTTTAATTCTCAGAAAATGGATCAGATTAACGATTTTGTCGACGCCTGCCATGCGGTGTCCAGTAAAAAGGATTTCCGCTCGGATGTCTATCCGCGGCTGCAGAACATCATTCCGCACGAAATGTTTGACTGCGGAATGATACGGATGGCCGACCTGCGCGTCCACGAATCGATGAACTTCACCTTTCCGCTGGGGTATATGCAAAGCCTGCTCGGCGAAGAGCGCTCCAGCAGTTGCCCGGCGATACGCAAATGGACCGAGAAGCGCCAGCCGGTGCTGGTCGACCGCAAATCGTCATGGCTGCTTCCGAACGACAACGGCTGGCTGGAAAAGACCGCGCAATACGACATCCGCAACGTCGCGGTGCACGGCGTGGCCGACATCGATCACGAAAACGCCTGCTACTTCGCGCTGGCCGGCATCGATTCGTGGACCAAGGAAGACGTGTCGCTGCTCAAGTTCGTCGTGCCCCACCTGCATTGCGCGCTGAGCCACGCCATCGACTTCGGCAACAAACGGCCCACCGGCTCGCTGACCAAGCGCGAACAGCAAGTGCTGCAATGGGTGTGCAGCGGCAAGTCCAACACGGAGATCGCGTCCATCCTCGACATCAGTTCCTGGACCGTCAAGATCCACGTCGGCAATTTGCTGTCCAAGCTGAACGCGTCCAACCGCAGCCACGCGGTGGCCAAGGCGTTTTCGTTCAACCTGGTCAAGAACTGAGGAAAAGCCCCTGAAAAAACCAGGGGCTTTTCAATACGGTTCGAACTGAATGCCGGCTTTTCGCAGCTGGGACAACATCAAGCTCTTCCATGGTCCTTCCGGCGACCACACCCGCGCGACCGATTCATAGGCGAGTTCGGGCTTCTCGTGCAGGACGATGGCGCGATACAGGAAGGTCATGCTGGAGGCGCGCATATTGACCTGGCAATGGACCAGGACCTTGCGCTCGCGCAGCCGCTCCATGGCCGCCACGAACGACTGGAAGTCGGCCTCGGTGGGCTTGCCGAAGCCGATAGGAATATTGATGAACTCAAGCCCCTGCCGGCGAACGATCTCCGCTTCGCCCGCAATGGCGTCCGGCACGGTCGGCGGCGCCAGGTAGATGACAGCGCCAAATCCCTGCGCAGCCAGGCCGGCCAGTGCCTCGGCGCTGGGCTGGCCGGATGTGACAAGCTTGGGTGAGATCGCGACCACGTTCGGCGCCTCGATCACGCCGGCCGTCGCAGATGCCGTGCCGCACACCAGCAGTCCGGTGAGCAGCGCCAGCGCCGCCAGCGCGCGCCGCGCGTCAGCCACGATATGGGCCAACACGGAGGGCCGGCAAGGCATCGACACCGCCCAGCCATTGGTACAGCGCAGGAATGTTTTCGGACATGTTCAGCCTTTCAAATCAATCGACGCGGGCGGCGCATTCAGCGCACTTCACCAGTCCGGTGCGGCCTATCGTCCAGCCGCACGCCCTCGCCGCCACCGCCGCCCGCTTGGCCCACTCGTCCATGGGATCGTTGGCGACTTCTTCGAATTCAAAGAACGCGCGGCAGTCATGGGACTCGCATACGAGCATGAATTCACAGAATAGCATTTCTTCGAGCAGATTATTCATCGTTGCGACGACCTTAAAAATGTGGAACACCCCCTATTGTACGGGTCGGGCCAGCATCGGCGCTGCCGGCGTTCGTTGAATAACAAAAACCCGCCAGTCCTTTCGGAGCAGCGGGTTTTTTGTCGTCTTGAATTTCAATCAGCGCGCAGCCACCGTCACCAGGATGGTCTGCTGGGCGCTGCCTCCGGCGTTGTCGGTGACAAGCACCTTCAATTGATAGCTGCCGGCCACCGGCGCGTTCCAGTACGGTATGACGCTCAGGCCGCTGGACTGGAACATCATTCCCAGCGGCACTCCGGAGATCGTGATCGACACCGAGCTGGCGCCGGTATCGACGATGGTGATCAAGCCCGTCATCGGCTTGCCCGCCACGCCCGCCATCGCGGCGGCCGTGATCACCGGGCCACCGGCGGCGATTTGCACCGTGTACTTAGCCTGGCCGCTCAAGCCAGTCTTGCTGTCCTTGGCGGTGACGGTGACGGTGTAGCTACCCGCTACCGGCTTGGCCCAGCTGACCAGGCCCGCCGTGCCGATCGCCATGCCGGACGGCGCGCCGCTCAACGCGTACGTGACAGGATTGGCGCTGCTGGCCGCCGCCGAGAACGACAACGCCACGCCCACCTTGCCGCTGATGGTACTCGCAGTCAGCACCGGCGCCGACAACGGCGCGATGACCACGGTGTACACGCCTTGCCCGCTGAGGCCGGTCTTGCTGTCCTTGGCGGTCGCGGTGACGGCGTAGGTACCGGCCACCGGCGCTGCCCAGCTGACCACGCCGGCGCTGCTGACGCTCATGCCGGACGGCGCCCCGCTCAGTGTATAGCCGACCGTATTGGCCGCAACGGTGGAAATCGTGAACGTCAACGCTGTCCCGACCGTGCCCTTGATGCTGGCCGAGCCCACCTGCGGCGCGGTGGCGACGGTCAGGCCCGACAGCGTCGACAACAGGCTGGACACGTTCGGCGTGCCCAGGCCGGTCAACTGATCGTAGCCGGTCTTGGCGGTGCAGGCAGCGCAGCTGCCGTCGCTGCCGGCGGTGACATCGGCGAAGACGGCGGCATAGGCGCCCGGCACCGCGGCGATCCCGCCATACAGGGCCGCGTGCGGCGCGCCCATTGCCGCCTTGCCGTTCAGTGCGCGGGTGGCGTTGGCCACCGCGATCAGGCCGGCCCACTGCGGCGTCGACAGGCTGGTGCCGCCCACGCTGCCCCAGCGCACCGTGTTGCTGCCGGGCGCGATCATCGCCACGTACTGGCCGGACGAAGGATCGGCATTGAAGGCGACATCGGCCACCGTGCGGCGCGCGGGCGTACCCATGCCCGGTACGGCGCTGGTCTGGTAGCTCGGCGTGGTCGTGTACAGGCTGACGCCGCCGCCGGTGCCGGACCAGGCCACTTCTGAACGCAGCCCGCTGCCGCTGTAGTTGAGGGTGGTGCCGCCGACAGCCAGCACATGCGGCGCGACCGCCGGCCACGACACGCCTGCGCCGGAGTCGCCGGTGGCGGCCAGATAGGTCATGCCGGCGGCGGCGAATACGCTGTCGGAGGCGACGGTACCGCTGCTTTCAGCGCCGCCAAAACTCATCGAGACGATGCCCGGCCCCATCGCGTTGGCCAGCTTGGCGCCGCCCAGCAGATTGTTGTAGCTGGCATCGGCGGTTTCGATCAGCACGATGCGGGCCAGTGGCGCGGTGGCGTGCGCCCACTGCACGTCGAGGGTGATTTCGCTGGCCCAGCCGGCGTCGTACGCGGGCTGGGTCGCGGTCATGGCGCCGCTGGCGGTGCTGTACACCACGGCCAGTTCGCAGCCGCTGGCGGAGGCGGCGGCCAGCGGCAGGCTGGCCGTGGGAGCGATGGCCTTGGTGGTGCAGGCCGGCAGGTTGAATTTGGTGTTGAACGCGGCCAGTTCGGCGGCCACGTTGGGATCATGCTGGGCGTCGAGGATGTAGATGGTCTGGCCTGCGCCTAGCTGGGCCGCCTGGGCCGGCGTCAAAGCGCTGCCGGCCGCCGGCAGCGCCGGCAAGCCATAGGCGGCGCGGATCTGGGCCGGCGTGTAGGTCGCCACCACCCCGCCGGAGGCTGCCGGCGCTGCGGCAGCTGCCGGGCTCAGGCTGCGCATGGCTTCCACATGGCGGCTGTGCAGCGCCTGCATGGTCAGGCGGCGAGTCGAAAGATGCTGGAATTCAGTCGTGACGGCCTGTGCGTGCACCGGTGCCCTGGCGCTGTCGGCATGGTCCCCGGGCGCCTCCAGTTCGACCGGCGCCATGTGGAACGACGGCAGCGCCATGCGCTGGGCATCTTCGGCCGGCAGCGTGCCGGCGTCCAGCAGCAGCGTGGTCGAGCCGGTTGCGAGCGGCGCGGCGCCCTGCACCATACGCGGTTCAGCGGAGCTGCCGGTACCGCCCCCGCCGCATGCGCTCAGCAACGCAGCCGTACACAGCGTGAGCGCCGGGAGCGCCAGCGCAGAGGCGTTGTACTTGAATAAATATTGATTTTTCATCGTTCGCCCCGGCGCCGCCATTTTGTATCCATACGGAAATTATCGCACAGTATTTACGCATTGCAAGTTTGGGAACGTATCCATGGCGCGGCGCCAGGCACAAAAAAAAGCCGTTGATGAGCGAAATCGCATCATCAACGGCCTCGTTTTTTGCACTTTAAGTCAGCGACTTAAAGCGAGCTCGTCACTCCCACTCGATCGTCGCAGGCGGCTTGCCCGAGATATCGTAGACCACGCGGTTGATGCCGCGCACTTCGTTGATGATGCGGTTGGATACCTTTCCCAGCAGCGCGTGCGGCAGGTGCGCCCAGTGCGCGGTCATGAAGTCCTGCGTCTGCACGGCGCGCAGCGCCACCACGTATTCGTAGGTGCGGCCGTCGCCCATCACGCCCACCGATTTCACCGGCAGGAACACGGCGAACGCCTGGCTGGTCGCTTCGTACCAGTTGGTCGGCACGGTGTCCTGGTCGAAGCCCGGCACCACCACCGGCTCGTACGGCGTGTTGCGCAGCTCTTCGATGAAGATCGCGTCGGCGCGGCGCAGCAGGTCGGCGTAGTCCTTCTTCACTTCGCCCAGGATGCGCACGCCCAGGCCGGGGCCCGGGAACGGGTGACGGTAGACCATGTCATGCGGCAGGCCCAGCGCCACGCCCAGCTTGCGCACTTCGTCCTTGAACAGTTCGCGCAGCGGCTCCAGCAGCTTCAGCTTCATGGTCTCCGGCAGGCCGCCGACGTTGTGGTGGCTCTTGATGGTCTGGCCCTTCTTGCCCTTGCCGGCCGATTCGATCACGTCCGGATAGATGGTGCCTTGCGCCAGCCATTTGGCGTTGACCAGCTTGCCCGATTCGACCTGGAACACTTCGACGAATTCGCGGCCGATGATCTTGCGCTTCTGCTCGGGATCGGTCACGCCGGCCAGGTGGCCCATGAACTGGTCTTCGGCATCGACGCGTATCACTTTGACGCCCAGGTTCTTGGCGAACATGTCCATCACCATCTTGCCTTCGTCCAGGCGCAGCAGGCCGTGGTCGACGAACACGCAGGTCAGCTGGTCGCCGATCGCGCGGTGGATCAGCGCGGCGGCCACCGACGAGTCGACGCCGCCGGACAGGCCGAGGATCACTTCATCGGTGCCCACTTGCGCGCGGATTTTCTCGACCGCTTCCGAGATGTAGTCCGGCATATTCCAGTCCGATTTGCAACCGCATATCTCGTGCACGAAGCGGCCCAGCATGGCCTTGCCCTGCACCGTGTGGGTCACTTCCGGGTGCCACTGCACGCCGTAGAAATGCTTTTCTTCGTTGGCCATGGCGGCGATCGGGCAGCTCGGGGTATTGCCCATCAGGACGAAGCCTGGCGGCATCTCCAGCACCTTGTCGCCGTGGCTCATCCACACTTTCAGCATGCCGTGGCCTTCGTCGGTGACGAAGTCGTTGATGCCGTCGAGCAGCTTGGTGTGGCTGCGGGCGCGCACTTCGGCGTAACCGAATTCCCGCACCAGGCCGTTCTCGACCTTGCCGCCCAGCTGAGCCGCCATGGTTTGCATGCCGTAGCAGATACCCAGCACCGGCACGCCCAGTTCGAACACGGCCTGCGGCGCGCGCGGCGAGTCGCCGTCCAGCGTCGAGTTGTGGCTGCCCGACAGGATCACGCCGGCGGCGCCGTAGTTGCGCACGAACTCGTCGCTGACGTCATACGGGTACACTTCCGAGAACACGCCGGAATCGCGCACGCGGCGCGCGATCAGCTGGGTGACTTGGGAGCCGAAATCGAGAATGAGGATTTTTGAGTGCATGTGTAATGTACTGGAGAGGTAATGAATAGAAAAACGCCGGCTTAGCTAAGCCGGCGTTGCAAGGACTGTTAGTCGCCGGAACGGTAGTTCGGCGCTTCCTTGGTGATCTGCACGTCGTGCACGTGCGATTCGCGCATGCCGGCCGAGGTGATCTCGACGAACTCGGCTTTGTTGCGCAGTTCGTCGATGGTGGCGCAACCGCAGTAACCCATCGATTGACGCACGCCGCCGACCAGCTGGAAGATGATCGCCAGCACGCTGCCTTTGTAGGCGACGCGGCCTTCGATACCTTCAGGCACGAACTTGTCGGCCTTCATGGTGGCGTCCTGGAAGTAGCGGTCGGCCGAACCGTCCGACATCGCGCCCAGCGAACCCATGCCGCGGTACGATTTGTACGAACGGCCCTGGTACAGGATCACTTCGCCTGGCGCTTCTTCGGTGCCGGCAAACATGGAGCCCATCATCACGGTCGACGCGCCGGCCGCCAGGGCCTTGGAGATGTCGCCCGAGAAGCGGATGCCGCCGTCGGCGATGCAGGGCACGCCGGTGCCTTCCAGTGCTTCGGCGACGTTGGAGATCGCGGTGATCTGCGGTACGCCGACGCCGGCCACGATACGGGTGGTACAGATCGAGCCGGGGCCGATGCCGACCTTGACCGCGTCCGCGCCGTATTCGACCAGCGCCTTGGCGGCGGCGGCGGTGGCGATGTTGCCGCCGATGACGTCAACATGCGGGAACTTGGTCTTGATCCATTTCACGCGGTCCAGGATGCCTTGCGAGTGGCCGTGGGCGGTGTCGACCACCAGCACGTCGACGCCGGCGGCGACCAGCAGTTCGATCCGCTCTTCATCCTTGGCGCCCACGCCGACAGCGGCGCCGACCAGCAGCTTGCCCTGCGAGTCTTTCGACGCCAGCGGGTGCTCGGTGGATTTCTGGATGTCTTTGACGGTGATCAGGCCGCGCAGTTCGAAGGCGTCGTTGACGACCAGCACGCGCTCCAGGCGGTGCTTGTTCATCAAGCGCTTGGCTTCGTCGCGGTCGGCGCCTTCCGCGCCCTCTTTGACGAACACCAGCTTCTCACGCGGGGTCATCTTGGCGCGCGCTTCGGCGTCCAGTTCCTGCTCGAAACGCAGGTCGCGGTTGGTGATGATGCCGACCACTTCCTTGCCTTCGACGACAGGGAAGCCGGAAATGCCATATTGCTCGGTCAGCTTGATGACGTCGCGGATCTTCATGGTCGGCGGGATCGTGATCGGATCGCGCAGCACGCCGGCCTCGAAACGCTTGACGCGCGCTACCTCGCGAGCCTGATCCTTGGGATTCAGGTTCTTGTGGATGATGCCGATGCCACCCTCTTGTGCCATGGCGATCGCCAGGCGGGCTTCTGTTACCGTATCCATCGCTGCGGACAGCAACGGGATGTTCAGACTGATGTTACGGGTCAGACGAGTTTTGAGAGACGTATCGGCAGGCAGAACATTCGAGTACGCTGGGACGAGAAGCACGTCATCAAACGTGAGTGCTTTTTGGAGTAGACGCATAGCATTTCCTATAGGCGCAAAAGCAGATTATACAGAAATCGCGGCATCTTGTCCTTAACTTCTAGAAAGTACTCGAGCACCCGCCGATAGCGACCGCCCGTCAGCGTGCGAACGGCACAGATCCAGGTGTTCCACCGGTGGGATTTGGATAGTTTAATAGCATTAAATAACTGATAAGATTGCCTCGCATTAAATTGCAAAATGGGTAATATTTATTAATATTTATCGCGAGCGAAATAAATGAAAAGCATTCGTCACTCCATGTTCTTCGCAGCAATTACCACAATCTCTGCTGCCCATGCCCAAACTGCCCTGACCATCGCCCAACTCCAGGCGTCGACCGCCTGCTCCACTCCCGCCTACATCATCGATGCCGGCAAAGAAGGCATGTTCGTTGCATCTTCGGACACCTCCCACGACGCGAATGGTGGCACAAGCTTGTGGTGCAACGCCGGCGGCTCTAACAAGAAATTGTACAAGCGGGTCTACGACAGTACGATCAATGCCAAATGGTTTGGCCTGACAGAAGGAGCAACGGATAACTCCGTCGCGGTACAGAATGCGATCAACGCGGCACGGAACGGGCAAGAAGTGCTCATTCCGGAGGGGAATTATCAATTCCAAAATTCCATCACCTTGCGCGACGAAACGTATATCCATTTCACGGCACGGGGCGAATTGACGTTTGGCCCCAGGGACGGAATCATCGTGGAGGGTCGATATGGACACGTTCTGAACCTGACCAGACTACATGGCATGCCTTGGGAAGATCACCCACGCTACGGCTACGTCGGATCCGGCATAACCTTGATGAATGCCCAATTCGCAACGGTAAAGGTGAATTGGATTGATGGCTTCCAAAATGCTATCAAGTTATCAGCGAGAGGGCAAAACGGTTCGCAATATAACAAAATAGACTTCGATGGCTTAAGAAATAACGACGTAGGCATATTGCTGACTACTGAGAACGACGGCATACATAACTGGGTAACAGAAAACACTTTCACCGGCGGGAAAATTACCGGCCTTACCGGCCTGCTATCCGCCCCCGGTCCCGGTGCGGACAGCTTCAACGGCAACAAATTCTACAACCTCGGATTCGAAGGTTTGACCACCGCTGTCGACGCGACCGGCTTCGTGCGCAACATATTCTTCGCGCCCCGGCTTCTTGGGGCCGAAGGGGTGCAAAACGGTTTCAAATTCAGCGCAAATTCGATTAATAACGTCATTCTTTCAACGGCGATTTATGAAACCGCGTTTGTATCGAAAGATACACCTGGGAATGCCGGCGCCGGCACATTGGTAATAGGCACCATGTCGACGCCGGTCGGAAGGACATCGGGCGTGCTGAGCGTCGCAGATACCAATGGACGCTTCCTTGGCTTAATGCGCGATGAAAACTCAGAAACCGTAAAGGAAAGCAAATCCCGCATACTCACGCTGACTTCGCAGTACGGCGTCTCGAAGTAGTATCTTCTTCCGGTACCCATCAACATTGCGAGTAAAAGCGTAAGTTCTCCTCAACAAAGCGACTCCCTCAGCGGAGTCGCAACCATCCCTCCGGCACATGCTCGTCCGCCTGCCACCTCATCTCAAAAAGTGTTGCGCAATTAAACATTAACCAAACAAAATATCTTTTTCCCATCAGAAAATTGTTTTATATTGAAGCAAAGAAAGTTCAACCGCGCGCCTCTTATGGAGCAATCGTGTTAGAAAAAGAAACTTTTCGTATCGCAGCCATCGTGGCCGCCCTGTTGCTCATGCTCATCGCGGCAGACCACATAGAAGACTTTGACGTCCGTCAATCCAGCCGCATCACACATCGCTGATCCCCGCCGCCTCCAGAATTACCTTCTCCGCAACTTTTCCCACAGAACATGTTGTGAAAAAGCCTCGTCTTTTCGACCACATTCAAACGGCCGGAGACTGCATGTTTGCTAGCTAAGACGAGCTCAACGCTATCGATTTAGAATAATTTGATAAACAATATATATAGAAAACCAAGAAAAATTGCTGTACTTTATTAAACGTAGTCATTTGGGCCAGAGGCATACAACCATTGCCGTCTGACATGTTCAACGCGCTCGCTTGCCGTAGCGAATTGTATGCAAGCAAACAATACCATTGGGGCATCATGAACTTGAATAAATACCTGATCGGACTCGTAGCCACCGTTGCTACCAGCTCCGTCTTCGCCAGTCCTTTATTGTTAAACGAAGGATTCAATGACATCAGCACCCTCGGCGCAAGCGGCTGGGTGATGACCAACAACAGCACTGGCTCGGTCGGTGGGGTCAACAATGTGATCGGCTCGACCAACTGGTTCCAGGGCGACTCGGGCTATTTCAGCGCCGCTTCCGGCCCTGCAAATTCCTACATCGCGGCCGACTACACCAACGCCACTTTTGGCGGCACCGTCAGCAATTGGCTGCTGACCCCGGAACTGGCACTGTCGAACGGCGAAAAGCTGAATTTCTCGCTGCGCCTGCTCGGTCAGGGCTTTACCGATAACGTCGAGGTCTACTACAGCACCCACGGCGCCAGCGCGAACGTCGGCTCGACCACCTCGTCGGTCGGCGATTTCGTCCTGCTGCACCCGGCATACACCTCCAACACCGACACCGGCTGGGTGAACTACTCGGTACCGCTGTCCGGCCTGTCCGGCGACACCACCGGCCGCTTCGCGTTCCGCTACGTCACCGCTGCCGGCGACGGCAACTTCGTCGGCATCGACTCGGTCAGCGTCAGCGCCGTACCTGAGCCTACCGCTGCGCTGATGCTGCTGCTGGGCCTGGGCGTGGTCGCTGTCAGCCGCAAGAAACTGCGCCTGCTGGCACTGGCCGGCCTGTCCGCCAGCACCCTGGTGGCACAAGCCGCCGAGCCGCAAGTCACCGGCCCGAATGGCCTGATGAGCTTCCCGAACGCGCGCGTCGTCGTCCAGCCTGAGCTGAACGGCAGCGCCACGCCAACCGGCAACGGCATGGTCGCCTATAAAGACGCAGCCACCGGCCAACTGGTCGGCCCGTCGGCCGAACAGGCCGCCGAACTGGCAGCTGCCGCCGTACCGGCAGCCGGCGCCAAATTCTCCGCAGTCGGCGCCCGCGTCAAAGCCGGCGGCCGCGCAGCGCCGCTGACCACCTCGCGCGGCGGCGTCGGCCTCGCGCTCGACGACTCGACCGCCAGCTTTGCCGTGGTCCAAAAGGATGCCGACGGCAAACTGATCGAATCCTGCGTTCCCGGTGAGGACGTCGCCCACCACCTGGCCCACGGCCATAGCCTGCCAGCCGTGCAAGGAGAACAACAATGAAGCGCTTCACCCTGAACGCCATGGCCGCTGCGGCCGCCTGCCTGTTTGCCTCGTCGACCTGGGCTGCAGCAACCATCGTCATCGTCAACGGCGACCCTGCCAATGTCGGCTTCAATGACCCGACCGTGGTCGCACCGGTCGGCGGCAACGCCGGCACCACGCTGGGTACGCAGCGCCTGAACGCCTTCCAGGCCGCCGCCAACAAATGGGGCGCCACCCTGACCAGCAGCAGCACCATCCGCGTGCTGTCGACCTGGGAAGCGCTGACCTGCACCCCAACCTCCGCCGTGCTCGGCAGCGCCGGCGCGACCCAGGTGTTCCGCGACTTCGCCGGCGCACCGCAGGCCGGCGCCTGGTATGGCAAGGCGCAGACCGGCAAGCTGACCGGCAGCGATCCCGACAGCAGCACCGCCGATATCCGCGCCCGCTTCAACATCAACCTGGGCACCGCCAGCTGCCTGGCCGGCTCGCCGTTCTACCTGGGCCTGGACGGCAACCACGGCACCGCCGTTGATCTGGTGACGGTGCTGACCCACGAGTTCGGCCACGGCCTGGGCTTCCAGACCTACACCAACGGCTCGACCGGCGCCCAACTGTCCGGCGTGCCAAGTATCTGGGACTTCTTCCTGAAGGACGCCACCACCAACAAGCTGTGGAAAGACATGACGAACGCCGAGCGCGCCGCGTCGTCGCTCAAATCCGGCAAGCTGGTGTGGACTGGTGCGATCGCCAACGCCGCCGGCGCCAACCTGCTGCAACAGGGTTCGCCTGCGCTGACGCTGATCAGCCCGGCCAGCATCGCCGGCACCGTCCAGGTCGGCACCGCCAGCTTCGGTCCTGCGCTGAGCAGCCCGGGCATGACCGGCGAAATCATGCCGGTGGTGGATACCGCACCTAACCTCGGCCTGGCCTGCGGCCCGCTGTCGGCAGCCAATGCCGCCGCGGTCAACGGCAAGATCGCCCTGGTCGATCGCGGCGTCTGCTCGTTCACCATCAAAGCCAAGGCTGTGCAGGATGCCGGCGCGATCGGCGTGATCGTCGCCGACAACGTCGCCGGCTCGCCGCCGCCAGGCCTGGGTGGCGCCGATCCTAGCGTCACCATTCCTGCGGTGCGCATCTCGCTGGAAGACGGCAACGCGCTCAAAGTGGCACTGGCCAAGCGCACCCGCCTGCACTCCAACGTGTTTGCCAACCTGGGTGTGAACCTGGCCATGCGCGCCGGCGCCGATGCGGCAGGCCGCCTGCTGATGTTCGCGCCGAATCCGTACCAGTCGGGTTCGTCGGTATCGCACTACGACACCAGCGCCTTCCCTAACCTGCTGATGGAGCCGGCAATCAACGGCGACCTGACGCACGAGGTAACGCCACCGTTCGACCTGTCCTTCCCGCTGCTGCGCGACATCGGCTGGTAAGACATCCCGGCGCCTTGCCGCAAGCCCGTCGTCCACCCGGACGGCGGGCTTTTTTGCTTTACAGTTGACAGTTGCCGTGAATCATGGCGAAATTGATGCGTGCCTTACAGGAGCGTGCCCATGAAACACCGTACTCTGCATTGCCTGAGCGGCGCCCTGCTGCTGGCCGCATCCTCGCTGGCAATCGCCCAGTACATGTGGATCGACGACAAGGGCGTCAAGCAGCTATCGGACCGCCCGCCGCCGCCGTCGGTGCCGGAGCAGCGCATATTGAAAGCGCCCGGCAAGGCGCCGTTCAATCCCAACGCCCCGGCTGCGGCCGAGGCCGAAGCGCCCGCCGCCGACGCCGCCGCGCCGGACGCGCCGCCCGCCAAACGCCCCCCCACGCTGGCCGAGCGCAACGCCGACTTCAACAAGCGCAAGGCCGACGCCGCCGCCGCCGACAAGAAGGCCGCCGACGAAGCCCGGCAGAAAGCCGACATCGCCGCCAATTGCGACGCCGCCCGCAAGAACCAGCAGGCGCTGGCCGACGGCCTGCGCCTGAGCAATTACGATAAAAACGGCGAACGCGGCATCATGGGTGACGAGGAACGGGCGGAAATGGCGAAAAAGAACCAGAAAGTGTTGGCTGGCTGCAAATAGCCCCTGTCGGGGGCATGCCAAGCTGCCGTATGATATCGCTATCAAACATGTATATGACCGCCCCCTCATGATCAAGACTGCAGCGAACAAGAGCCGCGCCAGCGGCCGCATCACTTTGGCGATGGTGGCCGAGCGCGCCGGCGTGGCGACCATGACCGCCTCGCGCGCCATCACCCAGCCGGACATGGTGTCGCAGGCGCTGCGCGACCGCGTGGAGCAGGCCGTCACCGAGCTGGGCTACGTGCCCAACCGCGCCGCCCGCGCGCTGGCCTCGTCGCAGTCGAAGGTGATCGCGGTGCTGGTGCCGTCGCTGTCGAACGCGGTGTTCACCGAAGTGCTGGCCGGCGTCCAGGATGCGCTCGACGCCGACGACTACCAGATCCTGATCGGCAACACCCGCTACTCCGACAAGGAAGAGGAAAAGCTGATCGGCACCTACCTGCAATCGAACCCCGACGGCATGCTGCTCTCGGGTCTGAGCCACAGCCCGCGCGTGCAGCAGATCCTGACCAACTCCCGCGTGCCGGTGGTGTCGATGATGGACATGTCCACCGACCCGGCGCAGCTGACGGTGGGCTTCTCGCAATTCCAGGCCGGCCACGCGATGACGCGCTACCTGATCGAAAAAGGCCACAAGCGCATCGGCTTCATGGGCGCCCAGCTGGACGAGCGCACGCTGCGCCGCGCCGAAGGCTACCGCCGGGCGATGCTGGACGCCGGCCTGGCCGACACCAAGCTGGAAGTGATGGTGGGCGAGCCCTCGACCATCGCGCTGGGCGCCGAGCTGGTGGGCCGCATGCTGGCGCAGGCGCCCGATTGCGACGCCATCTTCTGCTGCAACGACGACCTGGCCCACGGCGCCATCTACCAGTGCCAGCGGCGCGGCATCGCGGTGCCGTCGCAGCTGGCCATCTGCGGCTTCAACGATCTGCCGGCCTCGGCGTGGATGAATCCCTCGCTGACCACCATCGGCACGCCGCGCTACCGCATCGGCTTCGAGGCCGCCAGGCTGCTGCGCGCGGTGATCAAAGGCGAAGAGCCGGCCAACCGGCAGATCGACCTGGGCTTCACGCTGATGGCGCGCGAAAGCGCTTGAGTAACGCCTGAGGAGCCGCACCGCTGCTGCGTCGCAGCATCAATTCCGGTTTACAAATTCCGCCAAAGCCGTACACTGAGCCCACTATTGTTAGCGCTATCATCATGCAAACACCCCTGACCTGGCGCGAAAAGATCGGCTACGGCGTCGCCGATATGGGTTTCAATTTTTATTGGACCAATATCGCCACCTTCCTGCTGATCTTCTACACCGACGTCTTCGGCATCTCGGCCGCGGCGGCGGCGTCCATGGTCTTCACCATCAAGATCGTCAACGCCTTCACCGATCCGCTGATCGGCGCCGCCGCCGACCGCACCGTCACCCGCCACGGCAAGTTCCGCCCTTACCTGATATGGCTTCCCGTGCCGCTGGCCTGCGCCGCCCTGCTCACCTACACCACGCCCGATCTGGCGGACGGCGGCAAACTGGCCTGGGCCTATGGCACCTATCTGCTGATGATGGTCTGCTACACCTGCATCAACATCCCGTACAACGCCTTGTCCGGCGTGCTCTCCGCCGATCCGCAGGAACGCGCCACCGTCAACAGCCTGCGCTTCATCTTCGCCTTCGCCGGCGGCACGCTGGTGACGGCGGCCACGCCGGCGCTGGTGCGCTGGCTGGGCGGCGGCAACGAGCAGCTGGGCTGGCAACTGACGATGCTGGCGTGGGGCGTGCTGGCCTCGGCCCTGTTCGTGCTGACCTTCCTGAACACGCGCGAGCGCATCGCACCACCCGCCGCGCAAAAGACCAGGGTGTGGCAAGACCTGCGCGACCTGTCGCAGAACCGGCCGTGGATGGTGCTGTTCTTCCTGGCGCTGATCATCATGATCACCATCACGCTGCGCACCACCAGCGCGGCCTACTACTTCAAGTACGTGGTGGGCAGGCCTGAGCTGATGCAGGGTTTCGTGCCGGCCTATATGATCTCGGCCGCCGCAGGCGCCGCGCTGACGCCGTTCCTGACGCGCCACATCGACAAGAAGCAGCTGATGATGCTGCTGATGAGCGCCACCGCCCTGCTGTCGCTGGCCTTCTTCTTCGTCGGCCGCGAGCAGGTAGAACTGATGTTCGCGCTGCAGATCGCCACCGGCCTGGTGCTCGGCCCGAAATCGCCGCTGGCCTTTTCGATGTACGCCGACACCGCCGACTACAACGAATGGCGCACCGGCCGCCGTGCCACCGCCATGACCTTCGCCGCCGCCACCTTCTCGCAAAAGCTGGGCACCGCCGTCGCCGTGGCGGTCATCGGCTGGCTGTTCACACGGCTCGGCTACGTCGCCAACGTGGCACAGTCGTCCGGCTCGCAGGCCGGCATCGTGTGGCTGATGTCATTGATACCGGCGGCGTTCGCGCTGCTGGCCGTCGCCGCCATGTTCTTCTATAACCTCGACAACGCCAGGCTGGTACAGATCCAGACGGATCTGGCCGCGCGCAACAAACCATGATGGAGATCGCTTGATGCTACGCCCCACCCACGACGGCGACCGCTACGAACTGACCAGCCCCACGGCGATGCCGCGCGCGGCGGGCTTCCTGTGGAACCGCAGGATGATGATACAAGTGACGTGCCGCGGCTACGCCACTGCGCAGTTCATGCAGCCGGAGCCCGCCAAATATGCGCACGCGCCCAACCTGGAGGCCAAGACCTTCATGCAGCCGGAGCAGAACTACTACGCGCATCATCCGGGCCGCTTCTTCTACATCAAGGACGAGGACAGCGGCCAACTGTTCTCCGCGCCGTACGAACCGGTACGCGCGCCGGTGGACGCTTTCGCTTTCTCGGTCGGCAAAAGCGACATCGCCTGGACCGTCGAGCACCTGGGCGTGCGCGTCGAACTGACATTGAGCCTGCCCACCGACGACGTGGCGGAACTGTGGTCGCTGCGCGTGACCGACCTGTCCGGCCGGCCACGCCGGCTGAGCGTCTACCCCTACTTCCCGATCGGCTACATGTCGTGGATGAACCAGTCCGCCGAATACCGTGGGGACCTCGGCGGCGTGGTGGCCAGCAGCGTAGCGCCATACCAGAAGGTGGCCGACTACTTCAAGCAGAAGGACTTCAAGGACAAGACCTACTTCCTGTGCGAGGAAGCGCCGCAGGCATGGGAAGCGCAGCAGTATGCCTTCGAAGGCGAAGGCGGCCTGCATCATCCCTCCGCCATCCAGGCCGAGCACCTGTCCAACAGCGACGCGCGCTACGAAACGCCGACCGCCGCCGTGCAGTACCGCCTGGCGCTGGCCGCCAACGCGTCGCACGACTACCGCTTCCTGTTCGGCCCCGCCTTCGACGACGCCGAGATCGCGGCCATGCGCGCCAAGTACCTGAGCGCAGCCGCCTTCGACGCAGCCCGCAGCGACTACGCCGCCTACATCGCGCAAGGACGCGGATGCCTGCATATCGAAACGCCGGATAAGGAACTGGACAACTTCGTCAACCACTGGCTGCCGCGCCAGGTGTTCTACCACGGCGACGTCAACCGC
The DNA here is from genome assembly GCF_001758795.1 of Duganella sp. HH101. Classification (NCBI taxonomy): domain Bacteria; kingdom Pseudomonadati; phylum Pseudomonadota; class Betaproteobacteria; order Burkholderiales; family Oxalobacteraceae; genus Duganella; species Duganella sp. HH101. The sequence continues at coordinate 26,214 of NZ_LRON01000015.1, forward strand.
CTCAGCACCGATCCGCAGACCCGCAACTACCTGCAGGACAATATGGGTATGAGCTTCATCCAGCCCGGCGTGATGCGGGCCGCCTTCCTGCACGCGCTGTCGCAGCAGGAAGCCAGCGGCGCCATGCCGGACGGGATACTGCTGGCCGAAGGCGCCGAACTCAAATACATCAACCAGGTGCCGCACACCGACCATTGCGTGTGGCTGCCGGTGGCGCTCAAGGTCTACCTCGACGAGACCAACGACTACGCCATCCTCGACGAGGAAGTCGTCGGCCATGAAAGCGGCGTCGCCATCACCGTCTCCGAGCGCGTGAGCAGCGCCATGGACTGGCTGCTGCACGCGCGCGACCAGCGCGGCCTGAGCTACATCGCGCAAGGCGACTGGTGCGATCCGATGAACATGGTCGGCTACAAGGGGCGCGGCGTATCCGGCTGGCTGACCGTGGCCACGGCCTACGCGCTGAACCTGTGGGCCGACATCTGCGACCGGCACGGCGGCAGCACCTCGCTGACGGAGAGCGCAAAACACTTCCGCGCCGGCGCCAAGGCCGTCAACCGCGCCGCCAACGAACACCTGTGGGATGGCGGCTGGTACGCACGCGGCATCACCGACGACAACGTCGCCTTCGGCATCAGCAAGGACGTGGAAGGCCGCATCTGGCTCAACCCGCAGGCCTGGGCCATCCTCGGCGGCACGGCCGGCGAGACGCAGCGCGCCGCCATGCTGGAGCAGGTGGAGCAGCAGCTGGCGACACCCTACGGCGTGGCCATGTTCGCGCCGCCGTACAGCGCCATGCGCGACGATGTCGGCCGCGTCACGCAGAAGCATCCCGGCTCGGCGGAGAACGGCGCGGTCTACAACCACGCCGCCGTGTTCTACATCTACAGCCTGTACACCATCGGCGAAGGCGACCGCGCCTACAAGCTGCTGCGACAGATGTTGCCTGGGCCGGACGAAAACGATTACCTACAGCGCGGCCAACTGCCGGTCTTCATCCCCAACTACTATCGCGGCGCCTGGCATCAGTACCCGCGCACCGCCGGCCGCTCCAGCCAGTTGTTCAACACCGGCACGGTGTCCTGGGCCTACCGCTGCTTCATCGAAGGCCTGTGCGGCCTGCAAGGCGATGGCGACGGGCTGCGCATCGCGCCGCAATTGCCGAAGGAATGGGATCGCATCAAAGTTACGCGCACCTTCCGGGGCGCGACCTTCAAGCTGTCCATACAACGCGCGGACGTCGCCGAAACACAGGCCTGGAGCGAAGGTAAACGTTTGACCGATGCGCGTGTTAGCGGTATCGTCGCAGGTGGAGTGCACGCGCTGGACGTATTGATCCCGCGTTGAACGATCAATTCAAATTAAAAGGACACGGTAATCGTATGAAGAAGCGTCTCTGGCTGTCACTGGCACTGGTTTATCCCCTCATGTTGGCCCACGCTGCGGACGACAAGCGCCCGTGGCTGGACAGCGCGCAATCGCCGGACGCTCGCGCCGTGCAGCTGGTCGCCGCGATGACGCTGGACGAAAAAATCCAGACCGTGTTCGCCTACTTCTCCACCGAGTTCGCACCGAAGAAGTTCGCGCCGCCGAAGGAAGGCCGCCCCGATTCGGCCGGCTACGTGCCGGGCATCGCCCGCCTCGGCCTGCCGCCGCAATACCAGTCGGACGCCGGCGTCGGCGTGGCCACGCAGGCCGTTTCAAAGAAGCCGTACGAGCGCACCTCCCTGCCCTCCGGCCTGGCCACCGCCGCCACCTGGAATCCCAAGCTGGCCTTTGCCGGCGGCGCGATGATAGGCGGCGAGGCGCGCAGCACCGGCTTCAACTTCCTGCTGGCCGGCGGCGTCAACCTGATGCGCGAGCCGCGCAATGGCCGCAACTTCGAATACGGCGGAGAAGATCCGCTGCTGGCCGGCGTGATGGTCGGCGAGCAGATACGCGGCATCCAGTCCAACCACGTGGTCTCCACGGTCAAGCACTACGCCTTCAACGACCAGGAGACCAACCGCAATCACGTCAACGTCAAGATCGCCGACGCGGCGGGCCGCATGTCCGACCTGCTGGCCTTGCAGATCGCGATCGAGCGCGGCCAGCCTGGCGCCGTGATGTGCGCCTACAACCGCGTCAACGGCGCCTATGCCTGCGAGAGCGACTACCTGCTGAACCAAGTGCTGAAGCAGGACTGGGCGTATCCGGGCTTCGTCATGTCCGACTGGGGCGCCACCCACTCCACCATTCCGGCCGCGCTGACCGGCCTCGATCAACAGTCCGGCCATCCGTTCGACAAGGCGGCCTACTTCAACGAAGGCTTGAAGGAAGCGGTGGTCAACGGCCACGTGCCGCAGGCCCGCCTGGACGACATGGTCAAGCGCATCGCGCGCGCCATGTTCGCCAACGGCCTGGTCGAGCACCCGGTCGCGGCGCCCACATCGGCCGGCGCCGGCATCGACTTCGCCGCCAACGGCAAGGTGACGCAGGCCGACGCCGAAGAAGCCATCGTGCTGCTGAAGAACCAGAACAACCTGCTGCCGCTCGATGCCAGCGTGCGCACCATCGCCATCATCGGCGGCCATGCGGATGTGGGCGTGCTGTCCGGCGGCGGCTCCGCGCAGGTGTATCCGGTCGGCGGTTCGCCGGTCGCCAACGAAGGCCCGGCGCACTTCCCAGGCCCGATGATCTATCACCGTTCGTCGCCGATGCAGCAGTTGACGGCGCTGACCAAGGCGCGCGTGGTCTACCATGACGGCAAGGATGCCGCGGCAGCCGCGAAGCTGGCCGCGTCCAGCGATGTCGCCATCGTGTTCGGCAACCAGTGGATGGGCGAGAGCATCGACGCGCCCGACCTCAACCTGCCAGGCCAGCAGGATGCGCTGATCGCCGCCGTGGCCAAGGCCAATCCGAAAACCGTGGTGGTGCTGCAGACCGGCGGACCGGTGGCGATGCCGTGGCTGGACAAGGTGGGCGCGGTGCTGGAGGCCTGGTATCCCGGCACCAGCGGCGGCGCGGCGATTGCACGCGTCATCAGCGGCGAAGTCAATCCGTCGGGCCGCCTGCCCGCCACCTTCCCCGCCTCGCTGGCCCAGCTGCCGCGCCCCGCGATCGACGGCGACGCCAAGACCAAGGACGAGAACATCATCGAGAAGGTCGCCACCGACTACGACATCGAAGGCGCGGCCGTCGGCTACAAATGGTTCGACCTGAAAGGACACAAGCCGCTGTTCCCGTTCGGCCACGGGCTGTCGTACACCAGCTTCGCGTACTCGGAGCTGAGCGCCAGGGCGGCGGGCAGCGGCGTGGAAGTGAGCTACACCACCCGGAACACCGGCAAGCGCGATGGCAAGGCCGTGGGCCAGGTGTATGTGTCACCGGTGGCCGGCGGCTGGGAAGCGCCCAAGCGCCTGGGCGGCTGGGACAAGGTCGAGCTGAAGCCCGGCGCCAGCGGAAAGTCCACGCTGCGCATCGATCCGCGCCTGCTGGGCATGTACGACAGCGCCAGCAAGACCTGGAAGATCGCCGCCGGCGACTACGTGGTGACGCTGGCCGAATCGGCCGGCGCAGCACCGGCCGCCAGCGTCAAACTGCATCTGGAAGCGCAGACCGTCAACGTCAACGGCCGCTGATGCGGCGGGTTCGGGGGAGCGTCAATCCTGTGGCGCCGAAGCGGCCAGCAATGGCGCGGTCCCCTGGCGGAATATGCGCTTGACGGTGGCGTCGTCGAAGTACCTGGCGTACAGCGCCGGCACCACCTCGTCGATCACCATGCTGCGTATCGCGCCCGCATAGCGCGCCCGCGCTCCGGCGCTGACCGTCTTCCTCGACAGGTAAATGCCGGTGAAGCGGGCGCTCGATTCCGGCATGGGGATCACCGACGGAGCGGCCTTGAAACGGCGGCTCTTCAGATGCCTGGCGTAGATCGGCGGCGTGGCCAGGGTGCCGTCGGCGCGACCCATTTCCAGTTTGCCGAACACCGTGTCGAAATCGTTGACCACCTCCAGCCTGCCGGCAGCGGCCAGCAGCGCCAGCTGGGCTTCGACGGCAGGGTCGTAGGTCATTCCGCGCGTGACGTTCAGCCTTCCGCTGCCGCGCGCGACAAAATCGGTCAGGCTCGTGTAGTGCTGGCCGGCCGGCTCGGACAAGATCAAGTCGTATTGAAGATAGGCGTATGGCAGGAAGCTGGCGTAGGCGTCGCGCTCCGGCGTGCGCAGCGCCGCCAGCGTCATGTCGATGCGCCCGGCCTCCAGCTCGACGAACAGGCGCTGTCGCGGATACCAGATGAATTCGAAACGACAGCCGGTTCTGCGCGCCAGCTCCTTGGCCACATCAACCGAAATCCCGCGTATTTCCCCGGCCTCGCGGAAGGAGGTGTAGCCAAGGTCGCTGAACCCGACCCGGGTCAGCGCCGGACAAGGCTCCTGCGCATGGGCGGCGGCAAGGCCGAGCCACAAGCCTGCGATCGCGAATATCCGATTGCGCATCCAGTGTCTCATCATGGGCCCATGTTTTGCTGTGACGTCGAGTGTAGCCTAGCTTGCAGCGCTTGCGCAATCCGGCGCGGCGATCCGGCGGAGCGCCGTACACTGACGCCTGGACTATCTGGAGACCACCATGCAATTCGCCAAACATGCGGAACTGCAGCGCGCGCTGGCCGACGCCGCGCCAGACATCGTTGCGCCGCCTTTAACGCTGACCGCCGCAGTGCCCGCGCCCATGTCTGCCGAGCAGATCGCCGACACGCATCTGAACATCGTGCGCCACAAGGACAGCGGCTGCATCCAGTTCGTGTTCCCGGTCCAGCGCATGCAGCTGATGGCTGGCGCCGCCGCCGGCCATGGCAACTGGATCGTGCAGGCCGCCCTGCGCGTGAAGGAGCGCATGACGCAGCAAATGATCGAGACCATCGAAGCCCACAACAAGCAGGAAGGCTTGCTAAGCCTGCGCCACGGCTGGCGCCAGCCCGCCACCGCAGCCGAACTGGCCGCCTCGCGCGGACGCAAGGTGCTGTTGTTCGTGCACGGCGTATTCAGCTCCATCGAAGGCGCCTTCGCCGACCTCGATGCGGACGGCACCATGCAGCAACTGCTGGCGCGCTACAACGGCCAGGTCTACGGCTACAACCATTGGACCATCGCCAAGACGCCGCAGCAGAACGCGCTGGACCTGCTGTCGCACCTGCCGGCCGATGCGGGGTGGGATGTCGACATCGTCTGCCACAGCCGCGGCGGATTGACGGTGCGCTCGCTGCTGTCGGCCGCGCCGCACGCGGAAGACGGCGTGCTGGCCGCCATCGCCGCGCAGCGCGCGGGCCGTATCGCCAAGGTGGGCAAGGTGTTCTTTGTCGCGGCGGCCAATCAGGGTTCGCCACTGGCGTCGCCCGAAGACATCCAGAACTTCCTCAACACCACGGCGATGCTGGCCTCCTTCAGCGGCGGCATGGCGCTGGACCTGGTGATCGGGCTGGCGCGGATGATGGTCTCGCTGGGCTTCTCGCGCCCCAGCGTGCAGGCGCTGGCGACCGGTTCAACGCTGATCGGACAGCTGAACCGCAGCGACACGCTGCTGACCAGCGCCAGCATCTACTATGCGCGCGCCGACTTCGACTTCGGCAAGTCGGCGCTGGAACGGACCGGCGCGCTGATCAACCGCCTGCTGCTGGAAGCCGACAACGACGTGGTGGTGCCCTACACCAGCGTGCTGCTGCCGGAGGCCCAACCGGTCGACGAGCGCATGCTGAGCTTCGGCACGCCGCAGCAGAAACAATCCAAGATCTGGCATACCGAATTTTTCAAGCAAGCGCCGATGCGTGATTTTCTGAAGCGCGCCGTCTCGCCATAAACAGGGCAACTCCGAGGACCGCTCCTCTTGCACAAGCGGATATGTCGTTGATAAATAATTATAAATATAATATTATCATTATTTCAACCTCACCTCTGGAGCTGGCATGATGACCCGCCGTTTTGCAACAACTGCGATCGCCCTGGCGTTCGCCTCACTGACCACCGCAAGCGCAGCGTACGCCGCCGACACCGCTTGCAAGGTCAACTGTTTTGAAAAGCGCTGGGTATATTTTGGCGGCGACATCACCTCGGTTGGCACCCGCCAGAAACTGATCGACGTCATCCACAGGGCTGCGGTACTGGGATACAACGGCATCGCACTCAACACCTCCGGCCACAGTCCCTACGAGGCCATGTTGAAGCCTGCCCTGGATCCGAGTTTCATTTCAAGTTTCAATGAGATAGTGAGCGCGGCCAAAGCCAACGGCATTGAACTGATACCGGTCAGCGGAGGCATGCATATCCCGGGCTACGTGAAGCCGCAACTGATCGAGGCGATACCGACGACGACGCCTTTTATTGTCAAGGGCGGCCAGGCAACGCCGGTCGGTGCGTCGCTGCTCCCAGCGGGCGGCGGGAGTTTCGAAAGCACTGACGCCTTATGGGGCATAGACGCCACCGTCAGCTACGACAACTCCGAGGCCCATACCGGTTCGCAGTCGATCAAGTTTGCTCAACCCGTGTCCGGCGGGCAGGCCCGACTCTATCGCGCCTTCCGCAACCTGCGCAAGAACGCCGCCTATCGAATGACATATTCGGTGAAGGCAGCGAACTACGACACCCGCTTCAGGATCATGATCACGGACGACGGCGGCATGCCGGTCTACCAGAATGCGTCGGCTGATCTGGGCTGGTCCAGTGTAGGCGGCGGCTGGGCGACTGATCGGAATAACTTGCCGCTGCCATCGGCGGGATGGGCAAACTACAACCTGGATTTCAACACCGGTGATTCCGACATCATAAAGTTGTACATCGGCTCGTGGTCCGCCAGCGAAACGCGAACCGGCAATGTCTGGATCGACGACATCGACATCAAGGAGATCGGGCTGGCGCATACGATACGCCGCGATCCAGACTTGGGGCCGATATTGCCGGTGGAGGTGTATTCGAAAGACCGAACCATCAAATATGAAGAGGGCGTGGACTACGAGGTCAAGGTCGAAAAGCTGACACTGCCGCAAACGACGAAAATCAAGGAAGGCCAGGAACTGTACGTGTTGTGGTATCAGTCCGCAGAAAACATGATGACAAAGACTGCTACGCCTGCCAGCGCCTGCTACCCTGAATATTTCAACATTCAGAAACAGAATTTCAACAACATCCGTGGTTTGCTGGGAGAGGCAAATTCTTCCAAGTACTTCATCTACTACGACGAAAACCGCGTATTCAACTGGGATCCGACCTGCCCGACCAAGCGTGAATCGGCTGGCGACTACCTGGCATACAACTTCAAGACCTACCAGGACGCCCTGTTAAAAGAGCATCCGGGCCTGGACCTGTATGTCTGGCACGATATGTTCGATCCCAATTCGAACGCGATAGACAAGTACTGGCAGGTCCATGGCAGCCTGAAGGATTCGCATAAAGGCTTGAATACCACCACTACCGTCGTCAACTGGACTGATTCAATGCCGGGCAAACAAAATCCGGTAGCGTCTTTAACGTTCTTCAGCAAACTATCCGTGAAGCAGATCATTGCCGGCTACTACGATGACAGCAGCTCGCAAATGACGGAGGTGAAGGCATGGATGGATGCCCTGGATACGGCGCAGCAGCAAGGCGTAACCGGGGTTAACGGCTTCATGTACACCACCTTCAAGGGCAATGACGGCTACGGCGATCTTGAGGCCGTCACCAGGTACCTGAAGGAGCGGCCTGGCAGCCGCTGGCCTCAATAAACACCGGCATCACGCTGATTTGCGCCGGCGCCTGGCGTTTTTGGGGTCGGCGATCAGCGGCCGGTAGATTTCGACGCGGTCGTGTTCGCGCAGCACGGTGTCCAGCGTCTTCTTCTTGGCGTAGATACCGACCTGCATCGTCGCCAGGTCGATCTCCGGCGCCTCCTGCAGCACGCCGCTGATGGCGATGGCCTGCTCGATGGTGGTGCCGGCCGGTACGCTCAGCGCGCGCAGGAACTGCACCGCGTCGCTGGCGTAGCAGACTTCGATGTTGAAGGTGTCAGCCGCCATACACCGTTTCCGCCCGTTTGCAGAAGGAATCGACCATGCTGTTGGCGATCATGCCGAACACCGGTCCCACCAGCTGCGCCAGCAAGGCGCTGGAGAACTCGTAGTGCAGGTCCAGCTCGATCTTGCAGGCATCCTCGCGCAGCGCCTTGAAGGTCCACACGCCGTCCAGGCACTTGAAAGGACCGTCCACCAGCTTCATCTTGATCGCGGTCGACGGCGTGTTTTCATTGCAGGTGGTGAAGCTCTGACGCACGCCGTGGTAGTTGATGCCGACGCTGGCCGTGACCGCATTGCCGTCCCGTTCGCGGATTTCCACACCACCGCACCACGGCAGAAACTGGGGATAGTCCTCGATCGCCGCGACCAGATCGAACATCTGTTGGGCGCTATATCCGAGGAAAACTGATTTGTGCACTACTGCCATAGTCGAACCATTTGCTATGATGTTGAATTATTCGCGTTTCTGTGCGCGAAGCAGTAGTTTAACCGATAGCATCCCATGACCATAGCCGATAACAAAAAAGCCTTTTTTGACTACTTCATTGAAGACCGCTACGAAGCCGGTATCGTTCTTGAAGGCTGGGAAGTCAAAGCCATCCGCGACGCCCGCGTGCAGATCAAGGAAGCCTACGTCACCATCAAGGGCGACGAGCTGTACCTGTTCGGCGCGCACATCAGCGCCTTGCCCACCGCTTCCACCCACATTTCCCCGGAAGCCATCCGCACCCGCAAGCTGTTGCTGCACCGCAAGGAGATGGACAAGCTGATCGGCAAGGTCGAGCGTTCCGGCTACACGCTGGTGCCGCTGAACCTGCATTACAAGGGCGGCCGCGTCAAATGTGAAATCGGCCTCGCCAAGGGCAAGAAAATGCACGATAAGCGTGCCACCGAGAAAGACCGCGACGGCAAGCGCGAAGTGGCCGCCGCCATGAAGACCAATCGCCGCTGAAAAACGCCCCCGCTCTGTTGCGCGCCCTGTACAAAACCCGGTCCCGTACCGGGTTTTTTATCGCCCATTGAGTTTCTAATTAGAAACTACCATGCTAAACTGGGAGCAGCATGATTTTACATTCGTGGCCCTGCCTGCCCTGCGGGCGCCGGCCGCGAACCGGACTAGACTTTTGACGACGAGGCAATGATGGCGCTGAAAACTGCAATGGCTGTGGCAGCCGGAATATTGCTCGCAGGTTGTGCGTCGCGCTACACGCCGACGCCGCTGGCGGCGAACTTCCCCACCACCAAGCAGGCCAAGCTGCAAGCGGCCTACCACTGGGGCGTCATCTCCGACAATATCGAGAAAAACATCGTGGCCCAGCTCAAGAAGGGCCCGCCACGCCCGGTCTTCCTCAACGAACCGAAAGAACCAAGCGCCTTCCAGCGCGCGCTGACCACCCAGCTGACCACCTCGCTGGTCAACGACGGCTATGTGGTGTCGCGTTCGCCGGCCGGCTCGCTGAAGATCGACATGGACGTGCAGGCCGTCACCTTCACCGCCAACCGGCCGCAATACCGCTACCACGGCGAGAGCGCGGCGCTGGCCACCGGCGTGTGGGTACTGAGCGAGATCGAAGCGCCGTTGATGGCCAACGTGGCGGTGGCCGCCGGCGCCTGGGATTCCTACGAATGGTTCAACGCCCAGTTCGCCCCGGGCGCCACGCCCAAGACTGAAATCATCGTCACCGTCTCGGTATCCGACCAATTCCGCTACGTCGCGCGCACCACCTCGGCCTACTACGTGGCCGACAGCGACCGCATCCTGTACGGCATCGTCGACCCCGAGCCGGTAGACCCCGCACAGACCCGTATCTTCAAAGTTCGCGGAGACATGTAATGCCGATCCAAGTTTTGACCAAGCCGCTGGCCCGCGCGGCCCTGCTGGCGCTGCCGCTGTTGTTGCTGGGCGCGTGCTCCTCGACGCCGACCAAGGATGAAGGCAATTATTCGACCATCTCCTCCAACCAGTTCATCGACGCCAACTACAAGGCCGCCGATTCGCTGATGCACCAGCTCAGCGGCAAGCTGATGGCCGACAAGCCGCTGATCATGGCCACCATCGTCAACATCGATGCGCTGGAGCAGACCACCACGCTGGGCCGACTGGTGTCCGAGCAGCTGTCCACGCGCCTGGCGCAGGGCGGCCTGAGCATGCTGGAAATGAAGCTGCGCAACAGCGTCTACCTGAAGCGAGGCCAGGGCGAACTGATGCTGACGCGCGAGATCGGCGAAGTGGCCACCGCCCACAATGCGCAAGCCATCGTGGTCGGCTCGTATGCGGAGACCAGCGACATGGTGTTCATCAACATCAAGGTGATCCAGCCGAACACCAACTTCGTGCTGGCCGGCCAGGATTATGTGCTGGCCAAGGAAGCCATCGTCCGCTCCATGCTGCAGCGGAACTGATCTACAACAGGCGCGGCAGCACCTCGCTGGCCGTCGCTTCCACTTTCAAGCCGATCAGATCGTCCGCCCGGGTTTTGCCCAGGTTGATGGCCGCGATCGGCTTGCCCGTCTCGGCCGCCAGCTTGCAGAAGCGGTAGCCGGAAAACACCATCAGCGACGATCCCACCACCAGCAGCGCATCGGCCTGCTCCATCATTTGCAGCGCGGCCGCCGTGCGTGGCGGCGGGATGTTATCGCCGAAGAAGATCACGTCCGGCTGCAGCGTGCCGCCGCAGGCGTCGCAGGATGGCATGTGGAAGTCCTGCAAGGCGTCCAGCTCGACCTCGGCGTCGCCGTCGGGGCGGGCTTCGGGCACCACGCTGTCCACGCCGGCCGCCGAGCTGGCGGCCAGCACAGGGTTGGCCTCGACCAGCCAGGCCTGGATGTCGGCGCGGCGGTGCAGCGTGCGGCAGTCCAGGCAGATGACGCCGTGGATATTGCCGTGCAGTTCGATCAAATTGCGGCTGCCGGCGCGCTGGTGCAGGCCGTCCACGTTCTGGGTGATCAGGGCATCGATGCGGCCGGCCGTTTCAAGCTCGGCCAGGGCCTGGTGGCCTGCGTTGGGGGCAGCCTGGGCCAGCGTCGGCCAGCCGGCCATGCTGCGCGCCCAGTAGCGGCGGCGCACCGCTTCGGACTTGCGGAAGTCCGGCCCCTGGATGGGCGTGCGGCCGCGGCGGACGCCGTCCTTGTCGCGGTAGTCGGGAATGCCGGAGGCGGTGCTCAGGCCGGCGCCGGTCAGCACCAGCACGCGGCGGTGCTGGTGCAGGAAATCGGCTAGCTGTTCAACTTGCGGGTTAGGGTTCATGGGCGATATGGTAGCCGAGATCGCCGTTGGGGACACTTGGTGTGGGGCTGTTTTCGCCCCGTTGCAGACATTCGCATTCACTATCGAATTGCTCTCACTTCTCACGATTTCCATATCGAACATTAACCTCATGGCGAAGCGTTATACGAGAATTGGCGCTTGCTTTAGAGATAGTGTCCAATAAATCTACGGTCTGCCCATGGCAGTCCTTTAGAGTAATTCCAGGTATTGGAGTTTTTCTAGTGTCGAAAATGGGAAATTTCACTTGTGGGTCTTTACCGTCGTACCATTCCTTGATAAAAGTAGACGTTTGGCTACAGTAATCAAACTCTGCAAGTCCATGCTCCACCAGAAGTAAAACTCGGCCACGCCTATCAAAAATTATCGCAGCAGTACCCGGCCACCCTCCATTGGACAGTCCCACAACTGCCTCGCCATTTGGCGAAGGATAAAACGAGTCAAAGGCAGCATCGCTTAATTGAAGTAAAAGTCGCTTTTTATCGTAGACCCGCACCTTGAACTCTGGCGACATGGGGTCTTTCATCGAGTTGAACGACTGCACGATGGTGATGTCACCAAATTTAAACTTCCTCTCATTCTTGGTCCGCACCATCGGAGGCATATCCGCAAAGGCGTTCATTGTCATTGCAAGGCCCAAGAGTATAAAAATTAAACGTGCTGAAATTGATTTCACTGAGGTTCCTTTCTTCAAAGCCTATGTCCGTTCCTGGCCGAATTTTGCCGCTCAACCGTTCAGTGGCCAAGCAATTCATCAAAGGCTTTCGGCAGGTCCGCCAAGGTGCGCACTTGTCCATAACGTGCCGAAGGCGCGGCTACATCAATCACGCCAACACGGGTTTCGACGTCGTACTCACCAAGTGCTTGGTCTAGGATAAGGAACGCGATGCCAGCGTAGCTTTCCCGTTTTGACTCCGTGTAGCCTGGAATTAGCACGGTAAGCGCCGCCTTGGGCCCATCCCTTGCAATGGACACTGTAACTGTGGCTGCTCGGACTGATATTCCCCCATAGTTCATGTCAAACGGTTCTCTGCGCTGGCGGAATTTTATGACTTTCCACTTCTTCAGCTGAGGCGCTGCAGCACAGAGTTTTTCTACACTGGGGAATGCCTTTTTAATTCCATCAGCGCTGACGACAAACTCTCGCTTGCCGTCTTCTTTCGGACCGAATTCGAAGGTCAGAGACGGATTAACCTTTTGCATCCGCGCTGCCAGTTTGTCGAACACAACTTCCTGATTCTTTTCGAAATTAAAAATTTCGTCCTCATTTTGCTGGAACCATGTCCAAAAATCAGACTCGGGCGAAGCCACGGCTGTGCGAGCGAGGAGCGATAGCATAAGCAAAAAAAACGTACGATAAAGTTTCATCACGCCTTAAAAATATCGAGTGGCTGTTCTTGGCCGGTTCGGGCCTACTAAGGTGCATCGTCAGGCTCGAACTTTCCTGTTTGATTGGACTGCATACTACGGTAAATTTCAGAGTTCTTAAACAAGCCCGTGTAGAGCTCCGACTTGCGCTTCCCTGCGCCGATGTGTATCTCTTTTCCATCTATTCCAACGACCACACCAGACGCAGAATCCTCATCATCCCAGTCACTGTCATAAGACACAGATGTAATCAGTCGTCCGCGTCGAACATAGAATGGAATTCTATAGAGCCTCCGCACGAAGCAAACACTACCGGAGCGAATGGTAATTTTACAGTCGAGCCCAAAGGCCATGACAGCATAGCCAACCGCACAAATCAAAAATGAGTTGAGACTCATGAACGGTGGTCCGAGCGTAACTCCACCTGGAATAAAAACAATAAAGAAAATCCAGAACATCGCGACTCCGTCTCTCGCCTTGAAACTGAATAGCATCTTGTCCATTGGTTCAGTGCTCATGTTGGAAATGCATTCTTCGTCCGATATTGAGTGACCGCTACTGGCCGGAATCAGCCATTTAGGAGTTATCAAAAATTATTGTGAGGCGAAATTGAAGTTCCTAATAACTCGATATTTAATGTATTGATTTGTCGCCTCAAGCACTTCCAGCTGTGCTCCTTTGTAACCAATTATGGCAGATTCCGAGAGGTCGTATTCGACATTGTTATTGAAAGCAGGCCTAGCCAAATTACTGGAAAATTCCCGATACCCAATGTTGATTTTGCTTCCAACCTTACCGCTATAAATGAGCGTCTGCTGGAAAGAGTCCTGTGTAAGCATCGCCTTTTTTGTACGTTCGAAGTTCACATTATTCCCACACGATGTGGCGTTGAACACCGTGACAACGCATAAAGTCTTGCTACCTTTTTTCGCCATCACGCTCTTCCAAGGGTCAGCCAAGACAGCTTTATCAACTTTGCCAGCATCCTCTCCGCTACCGGGCAAGTAGTATTCTGCGCTTTCATCCTCGCCATGTTTGAGATAGTAGCCAGGAAATAAGTCATAGGCCCAGCTGATATCTCCCTTCGCCGGAAGGTAAATTGCCTCATGTTCCTTGTACTTCCCTTGTCGTAACATTACATCCCCGACGCTACTAATCTGCGTGGTATCCAAAGGTGGCTCACTAATCGAGGTCACGTTCGCCGAATAATTGTATTTAGGGGAGGCACAGCCCGCCAGGGTTAGAACGGCAATCAACGCAAACACTCTTTTGTACATGATGTTTCCTTTGAAATTGAATTCGTGATCTAGAAATTGACGCCAGCTGCGTCATTAATTTCGAGCTGATTTGATCGACTGCAAATGGCCGCTTTCCGTCACCGAAGTCTAAGCAGGCCGTCGACCACTTGTCCCAGTGTCGTATGCTCCATGGACTCCCAAAATGAACTTGAGGCAATCAGCGAGTAGTCCAAGTGATGCGGCATCGGGTTCCATTCGTAAGTACCGGTCATAGTTGTCTATACTAACTTTAATCTTGCTCAGTGTCTGCTGCTGGCCGAGATTGGACTATGCAAAAAGAGAGCTGCGCCACGCGCCATACCTTCCAATTGCCCCGCCTCAAACATGATATTTACTCGTAACTCAGAATCATAGTCTTGACCTGCCAAAGTCACTTTCATCTTGATGTGGCCAGTTGAGTCGGTAGTCGCACTTAACAGGACACGACTCTCCAGGTCTCCCCATTTCTTTTCACCCTTCCAGCCGTCCCAGTCATCAACCATATTTTTAAACCACTTTTCAAGCGGAACCCCCACGAATGTCGATGAAGGAGCACTACCTGAGAAGCAAGGAGTCTTCACTTGAACATTAAAGTCAATGGCGTCTTCAAATTTGTGGGTCACGCTGAAAGTCAGCAGCGAACCGTCATAGGGTGACTTTAGTTCCAAGTGATTCATCAATTTTCTTCTGACTGTCTTTTTGTTTACAAATTGGATTTCGAGGGTCCGGTTGTGGCCGGAAACGGGCTCACAATTAGAGGTCACACCGTTCAATATGAAGAACATAGTCCGCTCGTCCTTCATCATCGTCCCATGCGTTCGTCGAGTTGGTATCAAGCCAACGCTCCTGGCTGTCGTCCCGCGTGAGCAACTTGCCGCCGTGAGCGTTTAATGTCTCCAACCACGGCGTGTCATTCCGCTCAATCCTTTTGATGGACCAACAGAAAGAGATGTTCGGAATGCCTTCTTCCTTGCACAAGTACTCCTTGTAGAAAAATGGATCTATCCCTAAGAAGATTTCGCCTGCAAGCCAATCCCCTACTGATACTAACTCCGGTGGCGCGTGCTCCCAGTACGCCTTGAAGCCAACATCAATTACCCATACTTTTTGGCTGACATAGATTACTTCTCCACAAATTCGATAAGTGCTGTCTTTAATGAGTTCTAACTCAACAGTGCGTTTCTCAGAATGGATAAGACCATCACCACAAAATTCGAGCGCGAACGTACTTTTGTCCTCGACGGAAAAATCTCCGTAGTTACCATCTTGAATAATCCAGGAGTCCACGCCAAACCGGTTATTCGGTTTCATTTTTAAGATTTACTGTGGGTGATTTCTACGTTCCTAATAGCGGCTAACGGCAGTCTGCTTTTGGCCGAACCCGGCCGACGGCGTTCAGGATAACAGCTTGCCCACCTGCAAAACTCACGAATTCTCACCCTAAGCTCAAGCCTCCCCGCAGCCACCGTTCACGAGGGCTAGAAGTTAGCTACAAGACGTCTTTTCGGTCACAACTTTGTACTCAATCACTCCACTTTCTTTATTTCGAAATGATTTTATAAGAGAAAGTCCACATTTCTGCGGAGTGCGTTCCCAAGTGGCCTTGTAGCTGAATTCCTGCTCAGATTTGAAGACCATAGGAATTTCGCAGGATTCCACAACTCCGTAGCCGATTGGACTACCACTTATGAATTCAGGATTGGATCTAACTCGGATCTTCACGTCTTGATTAAGGGGAATCAAAATAGTCGCGGTGTCGGAAAGAGGGGTATTGCCTGGCCGAGATGCGCCGTCTAACCGATCATCCATTACAACTTTTCCAGAGGAAACGAGCCCACGCCCGATAGTAGCGGCTCTTTCCCACCTTTGGTTGTCACATACTTCAATATAAATCGGTGTGGTTGTTCGCTGAGAAGCAAAAACTACTAACGCAGTATTTTTATTTGGAGGCTGGTAAGTTTTATCCATGGGGGATAAACCCGCACATCCGGCGAGTACTATACCCAAAGAAAGAAAATAACGTGCCGAGCAGTTTTTAAATAAATTTATTTTTTTCATTTTAAAATATTCTTAAATTTAAGCGCTCGTGGTATGAATCGCCACGAGTCTTCTAGATACTCTGGAGCCATATCTTAAGGTACGTCCTGATCGAACAATCGAACTGTTGGAGGTTAACTTTGTTTCATAACCGACGTCCGCTTGTGGCCGGGTACCGCCGGCAACCAGTCTGCCGAAGCCGTCCCTTTGCGGACCGTTGCGATTCTACATATGTGCTTTACTCAGCGATGACCTGCGGATTTACGTAGCGATCTACAGCGAGTTTTGACACCAAAACTAAAACTGCCACCATCCAAACAAAGATTCCTAGTCCATCAATGCTGGCGATGAGATCCCAAAGGCTAGCGCTGCCGGACAAAACCAATCTGTAGATCTCGACATATCGTTCGTACGGCAAAACGATGAGCCACACTAACGCAAGGTAGTTGAAAACACGATTCTTAGACGAAAGGAAATAGATGTTCAAAACGACCATTCCGATATGCTTTAGGTAAGAGAACTGCTCCACTCCACTGGCATCAAGATGAGAAATTAAGGAGATTAGGGTCAAAATAATGTAACTCACCAGCAAACCGACTGCGGTGTAATAGAAAGCTGGCTTCTCTCGAAAGATGCTCATCGATACCTCTCTAGCAAATAACGTTATATATCGTAAATAAGCAATATAGCATGGACGACTTCGAGATAACATCGGTCGGCCATTTGTCAGGCCCTACAGAACAAGAGTCGAGGGGCAGGTATTGGCCGGAAGTCGACACCATGATCTAGACAAGATCGATTGCTTTCATTCGCTCTTGGCATGGGAAGTAAGCCACATGCGCGCATACTGCCGTCGCGACGCGATCGTTACCATGGCGGGTGCACCGTCGAAGCTGAGCACGGCATCATCTCGCAAGCTGGGGGCAAAGGTGTAGATCTGGCAGCCGTATTCCTCTTCGCTGGCATGCTGCGGCATTCCGTCGATGTTGAGTTTCCCCTGGCCTTCGGCGTAGCAAACACGCAGTGACTGACTATCTCCGCTAGTGTAAAAACTGGCCGCTTCTTTCATGGCAATTTTAAGATCGCGATAACTGATGCGCCCATCCTTCATACGCACACTCCAAACGAAGTTAAGGTAAGTTTCATCCAATTGCCCAAGCAGTTCCAGCTCAGTCTTGTCGTCCAGCGCTTCCTTGATGACCGGCAGGACAAAGTAGCGGTTCATCACCGTAGGAACAACGCGCTGGCCGAAAAGACCTACGATACGAACGTCCCACGCGCGCGTCGGATTGAGGCTGCGGGCGCCAGCAGACGTGGTGATCTCCAACAATGGATCGACCATACGCGTTGCCCGCGACATCAGTTGATCGGCGCGGGCGGAATCACGTAACGCCACCTTGTAAGACATTTTTCCGCGCACCGGCTTGGCGTTGATTTCGACGGTTGCAGGTTCAAGCAATGGCGTTGCGGCGATCAATGCAAGGAGCAGGAAGTTCATGCGTAACTTTATAACAAGATTCAGGCTGCTATCTTACGTGCTTTCCGCCTGGGAATATGCGCGCATTGTCACCTGGGCCAGACTGAATCTGCCCTTTGCCCTCCCGGTGGTAGCATGGGACGATAAAATTTCCCCACTTGTAGAACCGTTTTCATCCGGCAAGGTATTAACGGGGTAAGGAGGATGGCGGATGCAGCAAGAACGGGGCCGGATCAGCGGCCCGAACCCGGAATCGGAAGAGGTGCGCCTGCTGGCCAGGATAGCGGCCGGGGACCGGCTCGCCTTCGAAGCGCTGTACCGGACGTATTTTTCACGCCTGTCGCGCTTTATCGGCCGCATGGCGCGCAATGCGGCGCTGATCGAGGAAGTGGTCAACGATACGATGCTGGTGGTCTGGCAGAAAGCCGCCACCTTCGACGGCAGTTGCAAGGTGTCGACCTGGATTTTTGCCATCGCCTATCGCAAGACCCTGAAAGGGTTGAAGGCCAGTGACGATCCGGTGGAATCGGATGCGTCGCTGTACGAGGACGACAGCGGCAACCAGCCGGAGCAAACCATGAACCGCCAGCAGTTGCAGCAGACCGTGGCCGAAGCATTGGACCAGCTCCCCGCCGCACAACGCGCGGTGATGGTGCTGGCCTATTATCATGACATGGCCTACAGCGATATCGCCGAGGTGGTGGACTGTCCGCTGAACACGGTGAAGACCCGCATGTTCCATGCGCGGCACAGATTGAAAGACTTGTTGTGGAACGAAAGAGAGAGCAGCCGATGAACGGGCGCATCTTCAGAATGGATATCCCGGCCCACCAGGCGGTGCAGGAATTGCTGCCCTGGTTCGCCAGCGGACAGCTGGCGCCGGACGAGGCGCAGCGGGTGCAGGAGCATCTGCACACCTGCGCGGAATGCCGGCAGGATCTGGAATGGGAACGCGATATGCTAACCGAGGCCGCCAGTGCGGGCGACGCATTGCCCGCAGGCGTGGACATGGAACGCGCCCTGGCGCGCTTGATGCCCGCGCTTGGGCCGCAGGAACAAAGCGCGCCCGCGCCCGCCGCAGCACCCGCACCCCGACCCCGCCCCGTATCGTGGTGGCGCGCGGCGGCCGCCAACCAGCCTTCGTGGCTGCGCTGGACCGTGGCGGCGCAGTGGGTGGCGATCATCGGCCTGGGCGCCCTGCTGCTGAGGCCGGACAGCGATCCCGCGCCCTACCGCGTGCTGGGGTCGGCGGTCAGCAACGGCGGCAACCTGGTGGTCGTGTTCCAGCCCAACACCAGCGAGCGCGATCTGCGCCGCGTCCTGCAAGCCCAGGGCGCGCGCGTGGTCGACGGCCCGACCGTGACCGATGCCTATCTGCTCACCGTGCCGGCCGCCAACCGCGACCGTGCGCTGCAAGCCATGCGCGCCGATCCGGCCGTCAAGCTGGCCGAGCCGCTGGATGCGGGGAACTCGCCGTGAACAGCCGCTGGCTCAGCACCGGCCTGATACTGGCCTGCCTGGTCGGAACGCCGGTGGCCGCGCACGCCGCTGCGTCGCAGTCTGCCCCCGCTCCGGCCCAGGCCGCGCCGCCGGAGGGCGACGAGACGCTGCGGCCGCTGCCTTCCGTCCCCGGCCGGGATCCCGGCGACCACCAGTTGCTGGTGATGCTGCGCCTGCCCGCCACGCACTTCCGTCCGGACGCCAGCTACGGCGGCCGCTACATCGACGACAGCGGACGCGGCTCACGCCGTCGCCGCGCCGAAGAGCTGGCCCGCCAGCACGGCCTGACCCTGGTCGACGACTGGCCCATGCCGGTACTCGGCCTGGACTGCTACGTCATGCGCTACCCGGACAACGACAACGCCGAACGCATCATCGCCAAACTGGCGCGTGATCCGCAGGTGGAATGGGCGCAACCGGTGGCCAGCTTCGAAGGCATGGCGACGCAGCCTGCGCGCGCCGCCGCCGACAGCCCGCAGCCGCCGGGCAGCGACGCGCTCTATCCGGTCCAGCCCGCAGCGCGCTATTGGCACGTGGCCGAGCTCCACCGCCAGACCACCGGCCGCGACATCAAGATCGCCGTGATCGACAGCGGCATCGACGGCAGCCATCCCGACCTGCTGGGCCAGCTGGCTGTCAACACCAACTTCGTCGACAACGCCGCCCCGCCGCCGGAAAACCATGGCACCGCCGTGGCCGGCATCATCGCCGCGCGCGCGGGTCACGGCGGCATCGTCGGCGTGGCGCCGCAGGCGAGGCTGATGGGCCTGCGCGCCTGCTGGCAGCAGCCCGACCTGGCCACGCGCTGCAACAGCTTCACGCTCAGCAAGGCGCTCAACTATGCGATCCTGAACGGCGCCCAGGTCATCAACCTCAGCCTGGCCGGACCGCCGGATCGCCTGCTGGACAAGCTGCTGGACGTGGCGCTGGAGCGCGGCATCGGCGTGGTCGGCGCGGTCGATGCGAAGGCGGCCGGCCCGGCCTTCCCCGCCAGCCATCGCGGCGTGCTGGCCGTGGCGTCGCAACCTTCGGCGGGCAGGCTGGCGGCGGCGCCCGCTGCGGCTGCCGCCCCATCCGGCGACCCGCCGCTGCTGGCCCCCGGCAACGACATCCCGACCACGGCGCCAGGCGGGCGCTGGTCCTTCGTCAGCGGCAGCTCGTACGCGGCGGCCCACGTCAGCGGCATGCTGGCGCTGATGGCGCAGCTGCAACCGGGCGCCACGCCCGCACAGTTGCGACGCCTGCTGCAACCGGGCGATGCGCTCAACACTGTTAATATCGACGCATGCGCCACCATCTCCCGCCTGCTCCGCCATTGCAGTTGTTCGTGCACCGCCGCCGGTCTCACGCAACGTGGCGTCGGCCCGTGACGCTGCGCGCCGCCGCCCTCGCCTGCATCGCCATCCTGCCACTGCTGCCGTGGCGCCACGCCGTGGCACAGACCGATTTCAGCGGCAGCGTCGCGCTGCAATCGGACTACCGCTATCGCGGCCAATCGCTCGGCGACGGCCAGCCGGTGCCGCAACTCACGCTCAACC
Source organism: Duganella sp. HH101 (assembly GCF_001758795.1). Lineage (NCBI taxonomy): Bacteria > Pseudomonadati > Pseudomonadota > Betaproteobacteria > Burkholderiales > Oxalobacteraceae > Duganella > Duganella sp. HH101. Next base: position 46,696 of record NZ_LRON01000015.1, read on the forward strand.
TCGACCACGCCAGCGGCTGGTACGCCGGCCTGTTCGCCAGCGGCGCGGCGATGGGCGATCTGCGCGGCTACAAGCTGCAAGCCTATGGCGGCTACGCGCTGCGGTTGCGCTCGGGCTGGAGCGTCGAGGCCGGCTGCAGCCGCTCCAGCTACACGCAGCTGCACTTCGTCGATTTCAACGAATGCTACGCGGGCGCGTCGGCCGAGCGCGTCACCACGCGGCTGTACTATTCACCGCGCTACTTCGGCCACCACGCCCGCACGCTGTACGGCGAGGTCAACCTGTTCTACCCGCTCCATCCCAGCGTCAACCTGATCGCCCACGCCGGCCTGCTGCACACCTTGAGCGGCATGGCGTGGCCGGGCGTGCCGGCCGGCTCGCGCCATGACTACAAACTGGGCGCCAGCGTCCCGCTCGGCAACTGGACGATCCAGCTTGCACGCGAGCAGACCCAGGACGACGGCATCCGCTACAACCACTATCCGCCGCGTCCGGCGCGGGCCTGGGTCTTGAGCAGCACCTATTCGTTCTAGCGGTTGATCGGGAACCGCGCGGCGGCGAGCGGGAATCCACGGGATATCAACCCCGATCCCGAAAGGAGCCGCCATGCGCACCCGCCCTTACACCCTCCTGGCAGTCTTGGCCCTGTCCGCCTGCGGAGGCGGCTACGATACGCCGATGACGCAACCTCCGGTCGTCACGCCGCCAACGCAGACCCAGTTCAAACTCACCAAGCTGGTCGGCGACACCGCCGGCAGCGCCGCCCAGACCGACGCCAGATTGGTCAACGCCTGGGGCATCGCCTTCAACCCGGCCGGCTTCGTCTGGGTCGCCAACAACGGCAGTTCCACCTCCACGCTGTATGACGGCAACGGCATGGAGCAGACGCTGGTGGTGGCCACGCCGCCGTCGCCGACCGGCATCATCTACAACGGCAGCGCCGATTTCCGCGCCAGCCCGTTCATCTTCGCCACCGAGAGCGGCAAGATCGCCGCCTGGTCGCCCACGGTCGACCGCAACAACGCCGTCACCGTGTTCGACGGCGCGGGCGCGCAGGCGGTCTACAAGGGCCTGGCCATCGCCACCTGGAACAGCGCCAACTACCTGTACGCGGCCGACTTCCATAACAACCGCGTCGACGTCTTCGATACAAACTTCAACAAGGTGGCGCTGCCCGGCGCCTTCCGCGACACCACGCTGCCAGCCAACTACGCGCCGTTCGGCATCCAGGCCGCCGGCGACCGCATCTACATCGCCTACGCCCAGCGCGAAAGCGGCGGCGACGACGACGTCAAGGGCGCCGGGCTGGGCGCGATCGATGTGTTCGATACGGCGGGCAACCTGCTCAAGCAATTGGCAAAGGGCGGCGTACTCAACGCTCCCTGGGGCATGGCCCTGGCGCCGGCCAACTTCGGCACCTACGGCGGCAAGCTGCTGGTGGCCAACTTCGGCGACGGCAAAATCAATGCCTACGATCCGTCCACCGGCGCCATGGCCGGCACGCTGTCCAACGCCGCCGGCAGCCCCATCGTCGTCGACGGTTTGTGGGGCATAGCGTTCGGGCCAGGCGTCAACAGCCAGCCGGTCAACACGCTGTTTTTTGCCGCCGGACCAGGCGACGAGGCGCATGGGCTCTACGGTCGCATCGATATGCTGTAAAGCCACAAAATCAGAGTATTCCTACCAGGACGTCAAAAATCGCTTGGCATAAGATGATTACGGAATTACAATTCTCATGTCGAACAAGAAACATGAATTGCCAAAATACAACTTCACAGGGAATTACAACGATGAACGCCATAAAAATGATCAAATCCGTCGCAATCGCTGCCCTGCTGGCAAGTGGTAGTGCAATGGCCGCGCCGGTCGAACTGCTGCTGAACGGCGGCTTCGAAGCCAACCCGCAGGGTAACGGCAGCTGGGCCATCTACTCCAACCTGAGCGACTGGACCGGCGGCGCCTACGGCATCGAACTGCGCAACAACGTGGCCGGCGTCGCGGCAGAGGGCGTCAACTTCATCGAACTGGACACCACCCACAACAGCAGCATCAGCCACGACGTGCTGACCGGCCTGGGCCAACAGTACACGCTGAGCTTCCAGTTCCAGGACCGTCCAGGCGTGGACACCTCGTCGCAAGGCCTGGCCGTGACCTGGGGCGGCGGCGCAGTCGACAGCGTGAACAACTCGCTGGGCGGCGGCTGGGAAAGCCGCACTTACACGCTGACCGGCAACGGCGCGTTGATGTCGCTGAAGTTCACCGCCATCGGCACCGACGACAGCCTGGGCACCTCGCTGGACAACGTCTCGCTGACCACCGCCGTGCCTGAGCCGGAAACCTACGCGATGATGCTGGCCGGCCTGGGCCTGGTCGGCTTCGCCGCACGCCGCCGCAAGGCAGCCAAGTAAGCGGCACCGCACGCCGCAATGAAAAACGCCCCGATGTCGGGGCGTTTTGCTTTTCAGGCGGCGATGCGGCCGCGCAGCTCTTCCACCGCGGCGCGCCAGTCGTCGTAATGCTCGCTGTCGGCCCACAGTTCGCGCAGCTCGGATTGCTCGGACAGGATGCGCTCGATGGCGCGGCCGGCCTTCTCGGCCAGGTCGCTACGCACGCGGGCCTTGGGCTTGCGCGCTTCCACCCAGGCGTCCACCGCCGCGCTGTCTTCGCTGCGCTCGCCGCCCTTGCCTTGCAAGCGCGCCAGCACTTCGATCGCCACCAAGGCCTCGGCGCCGAACGGCGCTTCCAGCATGCCGCCGTTGTTTTCCAGCGCCGTGTCCAGCGTGCTCTCCACCGCTTCCAGGTTGCTGGTCTGCTCCAGATCTTCCGCCCAGTCCTGCGCGTAGTCGTTGCCGAACGCGTCCACCGCCCATGTACCCATCGTTGCTCCTGTCGAGGCCGCTTTTTGCAGGCGGCCCGTATGATATATTGTTTCCTCCAACATTTTATCAGACGCCCCCATGTCGCTACACCCATCCTCCCCGTATCTGAAGGTGCCGGCTGGCGCGCGCTGGAAAGATGCAGTGGCCGGCAAACCGGCCGCCGACATCGATCCGCATCTGGCGCCGCGCATGCAGATCACGCCGCAGCAGCAGGTGGCGTCGGCCGGCAGCTGCTTCGCGCAGCGCATCGCCGAAGCCCTGCAGCAAAGCGGCTACGGCTACATGGTGGCCGAGACCGGCCCGGGCTTCATCGCCGAGGCGGACCGCAAGGCGCTGGGCTACGGCGTCTACTCCGCGCGCTACGGCAATATCTACACTACGCTGCAACTGCTGCAGCTGTTCGACCGCGCCTACGGACGCTTCGAACCGGCCGAACCGCTGTGGCGCAACGCCGAAGGCGGCTATGTCGATCCGTTCCGCCCATCGGTGCAGCCGGGCGGCTACGCCAGCGAGAGCGAGTGCCTGTGGGACCGGCGCGAGCACCTGGCCGCCGTGCGTCGCATGTTCGAGCAGCTCGACGTCTTCGTCTTCACGCTGGGCCTGACCGAATCGTGGCTCAGCAACGAGGATGGCGCGGTGTTCCCGGTCTGTCCCGGCTCCGGCCTGGGCGGCGAGTTCGATCCGGCCCGCCACCGCTATCACAACTTCAGCGTGGCCGAGGTCAGCGAGCATATGTCGCAGTTCATGACGCGGCTGGCCGAGGTCAACCGGCGCGCGCAGGTGATCCTGACGGTGTCTCCGGTGCCGCTGATGGCGACCTTCGAGGAACGCCATGTGCTGCAAGCGACGACCTATTCGAAGGCGGTGCTGCGCGTGGCCTGCGAGGAAATCGTGCGCAAGCACGCCAACGCGCACTACTTCGCGTCGTATGAAATCGTCACCGCCAGCGGCGACAGCAACAACTACTTCGCACCCGACCGCCGCAGCGTGCTGCCGGCCGCCGTGGAGCACGTGATCGCCTGCTTCCGCCGCCAGTACATGGGCGATGCTCCCGTCGCAAGGCAGGATGCCGCGCCGCAGGCCGCCCCCGCGCTGCCCGGCCAGCCGATGTGCGACGAGCAGCTGGTGATGGATGCGCTGGCCAGCCACACGGCGAAAGGGCAAGCATAATGGCTGTTACCCTGCTCGGCACGCCGAGTCCCATTCACATCATCGGCGAAAGCCACACGCTCATCTTCCGCAATCTGCTGTTCCGCACCGCCGGCAGCGAGCAGTTGTTCCAGACCCGCACCCGCTACCTGCCGCACGTGCTGGCGCAGAATTTCTGCGATCCGGCCGTACGCGCCTTCCACCAGGATTTGCTGGAAGCGTTCCGCGCCGAAGAGCTGCTGCGCCCCGACCTGTCCCCTGCCCACCATTCGCTGGACGGCAGCACCATCAGCGGCGCGTGGATGGAAAAGCGCGCCGTCGTGGCGCCGGCCGTGGTGCTGTGCATCGGCGACCTGGACATCCATCATCTGCTGAGCCAATTCGCCGACTACGATTTCGAATTGCCCGACGATGCGTACTACGGCGTCGACCGCGACAAACGTCCGGTGGCCTACGCCACCATCCGCGCGCAGATGGAGAAGCTGCTGTCGCCCTTCACCGAAGGCCTGCGGCTGCTGCGCGCCTTCGGCTTCACGCGCATGCTGGTGCACTGCGTGCCGCCGCGCACGCCGGACGACGCCGCCACGCTGCGCTGGACCAAGGTGCACAAGTCGGTGCGCGCCAAGCTGACCGTGATCGCCAACCAGTTCCTGGCGCGCGAGTGCGCGGCCATCGGCATTCCGTTCATCGATGTGTGGCCGGAGCTGTGCCAGGACGGTTATCTGCGGCCGGAGTTCGATCTCGACGGCACCCACCTGACGGTGGCGGCTGCGCAGGTCGCCCTCGACAAGATCGTCGCCAGCCTGCGGCAGCATACCTGGGATGCGCACAACGTCGCGCGCTACCAGCACGCGGCGGCGCAGGCGCCACGCCATGCGCAAGCCATCGCGGTTGAGCGTCCGCTGCCCGGCGTCAGCATCGGCCAGTTGGACGCGCCGGCGCAAACGCTGCAATCGCTGGAGGCGTCGCCCGGCAGCTACCGCGCCTTGCCGGAGCTGGCGCCACGCCTGGACTGGGTTTCCGCACCGGCCTCCGGCCGCGCCGCGCTGCTGACCGCGCAGCCGAGCGACGAACAACTGGCGCTGGCGGCACAGCTGCTCGGCCAGGGCGTGGGCCAGGCGGTGCTGCACGGGGACGTGGACTACGCGATGACGGTATCGAGCTTCCGCCCGAGCCGCATCGCGGCGGGCAGCGCGCCGCTGGTGCTGGCGCGCGCCGCGCAAAGCTCGGGCGTGCGCAAGGCGGTGCTGCGCCTGGGCGGCGCCGGCGTCATAGGCTTCGCTTCCATCGCCGGCGATACGGTGCATGTGATGAGCTCCACGCCGGGCACGCTGGCGGTGTACGACCCGGCCGCCACGCTGTGCACCGTCGACCCGACGCTGGGCGACATCAGCCTGGTGGAGATCGCGCTGATGCCGCTCGCCACAGGCCATCCGTTCCGCGTGGTGTGGAGCGGCCTGCATGAGTGGCCGCTCGATCCATTCCAGTACGGCGTGGCCGGCATGACGGCCGTCCCGCCGTTCGACGGCCAGCAAGTAACGGTGCGCGCGCTGGCGATGGCCTGACGCGCACTGGGCTGCGTTAAGGTTAAGCCTTGGCCGGCTTGACCAGCGGCGCATCCTTCTGCGATTTAACCACCTGCATGGCGGTGGCGATCAAGCCGCTCATCTCGCCCAGGTTGGCCGGGATGATGATGGAGTTGTTGGTCTTGGCCAGCTGCGAGAAGGCGCCGACGTACTGCTCGGCCACCTTCAGGTTGACGGCGTCCTCGCCGCCCGGCTCGCGGATCGCCGCCCCCACCTGGCGCAGCGCCGACGCATTCGCCTCTGCCAGCGCGACGATGGCGGCGGCCTGGCCCTGTGCGCGGTTGATGGCGGCCTGCTTGTCGCCTTCCGAACGGGCGATCTGCGCTTCGCGTTCGCCGCTGGCGATGTTGATCTGTTCCTGCTTGCGGCCTTCCGATGCGGCGATCAGCGCGCGCTTCTCCCGCTCGGCGGTGATCTGCGCCTGCATCGCGTGCAGGATTTCCTTCGGCGGCGTCAAATCCTTGATCTCGTAGCGCAGCACCTTGACGCCCCAGTTGGCGGCCGATTCATCGATGGCGTTGACAATGGCGGTGTTGATATGGTCGCGTTCTTCAAAGGTCTTATCCAGCTCCATGCGGCCGATCACCGAACGCAAGGTGGTTTGCGCCAGCTGCGTGATGGCGGAGATATAGTTGGACGAACCGTAGGAGGCGCGCATGGCGTCGGTGATCTGGAAGTACAGGATGCCGTCGACCTGCAGTTGCGTGTTGTCGCGCGTGATGCAGACCTGGGGCGGCACATCCAGCGGGATCTCCTTGAGCACATGCTTGTAGGCGATGCGGTCGACGAACGGGATCACGATGTTCAGGCCGGGGCCCAGCGTGGCGTGGTATTTGCCGAGCCGCTCGACCACCCATGCGTGCTGCTGCGGAACGACGTTGATGGTCTTGAACACGAACACCAAGGCCAGGATGAAAAGGATGAAGGTGACATTGCCGAAACTGATATCCATAAAACTCTCCGGTGGGTAAATCTTAAGCCGCCACGATCAGGCGGCTGCCGCGTACTTCGCGTATCGTGTATTGCCCGGGCGCCGCGCCGCTGTCGGCCACCGTGCCCGTCTCCAGCTCCACGTCCCACAGCGCGCCGCGGTACATCACGCGCGCCGTGCCGTCCTGCCAGGCCGGCACGTGCACGGTCTGGCCGATGTCCATGTTGACGTTGGGGTCGCGCTCGGCCTGGGTGCGGTTCTCCAGCTTGCCGAAGCGGCTGCGCCGCAACAGCACGGTGGCCGCCACGCCGACCACGGCGGCAAGCAGCGTCTGCGTCGCCATGCCAAAGCCGAGCAGCGCGGCCAGCGCGCCGGACGTCAGGCCGATGGCGATCATCAGCAGGTAAAAGGTTCCGCTGCACAGTTCCAGGATCACAGTAGCGCCAGCCGCCACCAACCAAAAACTCCAGTCAGCCATGATGCACTCCTCTCAGGTTTAAAAATGCAAAAACCCCCGCTTCCCGGTGCGGGCTGCGAGGGTTTTTGCTACAAGGCGCTTGGTATTGATAGTGTTATTTACAACTCAATTCGATAACACCAGTCTAACCCAATTTACGCCTACGTCAACACTTTATTACTTTTGCAGGGCTGCCAGCTTCTGCCAGGTGTCGATCACCGAGTCCGGGTTCAGCGACATCGATTCGATGCCCTGCTCCATCAGCCAGACCGCGAAGTCCGGATGATCGGAAGGGCCCTGGCCGCAGATGCCGATGTACTTGCCCTGCGCGCGGCAAGCCTTGATCGCCAGCGACAGCAGCGCCTTCACCGCAGGGTCGCGCTCGTCGAAGTCGGCCGCCAGCAGCGCCATGCCGGAATCGCGGTCCAGGCCCAGGGTCAGCTGGGTCAGGTCGTTGGAACCGATCGAGAAGCCGTCGAAGTGTTCGAGGAACTGGTCGGCCAGGATGGCGTTGGACGGCACTTCGCACATCATGATCAGACGCAGGTCGTTCTCGCCGCGCACCAGGCCGTTCTTGGCCAGCAGGTTGACGACTTTCTCGGCCTGGCCCAGCGTACGCACGAACGGCACCATGATCTCGACGTTGGTCAGACCCATGTCGTTACGCACGCGCTTCATGGCCTGGCATTCCATTTCGAATGCGCCGGCAAAGTCGGCAGCCAGGTAGCGCGCCGCGCCACGGAAGCCCAGCATCGGGTTTTCTTCATCCGGCTCGTAGCGCGAACCGCCGATCAGCTTCTTGTACTCGTTGGACTTGAAGTCCGACAGGCGCACAATCACTGGCTTCGGCCAGAAGGCGGCGGCGATGGTGGCGATACCCTCGGCCAGCTTGTCGACGTAGAAGGCTTTCGGCGAGGCGTGGCCGCGCGCGACCGACTCCACCGCTTTTTTCAGATCGGCGTCGATGTTCGGGTATTCCAGAATCGCTTTTGGATGCACGCCGATGTTGTTGTTGATGATGAACTCAAGACGCGCCAGGCCAACGCCGCCGTTCGGCACGGACTGGAAGTCGAACGCCAGCTGCGGATTGCCGACGTTGAGCATGATCTTGGTCGGCAGCTTGGGCAGCTCGCCGCGCGACACTTCCGAGATTTCGGTTTCCAGCAGGCCGTCGTAGATCTTGCCCTCGTCGCCTTCGGCGCAGGACACGGTGACGAAAGTGCCGTCCTTCAGGATCTCGGTGGCGTCGCCGCAACCGACCACCGCAGGCACGCCCAGTTCACGGGCGATGATCGCCGCGTGGCAGGTACGGCCGCCACGGTTGGTGACGATGGCCGAAGCGCGCTTCATCACCGGTTCCCAGTTAGGATCGGTCATGTCGGCGACCAGCACGTCGCCCGGCTGCACGCGTTCCATGTCGGCCGGATCGTGGATCACGCGCACAGGACCGGCGCCGATCTTCTGGCCGATAGCGCGGCCCGAGGCCAGCACGGTGCCGGAGGATTTCAGCTTGAAGCGCTGCTGCACATCGGTCGCCTTCTGCTGCGACTTGACGGTTTCAGGACGCGCTTGCAGGATGTACAGCTTACCGTCGCGGCCATCCTTGCCCCACTCGATGTCCATCGGACGGCCATAGTGGTTTTCGATGATGACGGCGTATTTGGCCAGCTCCACCACTTCGGTGTCGTTCAGCGAGTAGCGGTTGCGCAGCTCGACCGGCACGTCCACGGTCTTGACCGAGCGGCCAGCCTTGGCTTCGTTGGTGAACTCCATCTTCAGCAGCTTGGAGCCGATGTTGCGGCGGATGACAGGCGATTTGCCTTTTTCCAGCATTGGCTTGTGGACGTAGAATTCGTCCGGATTGACCGCGCCCTGCACCACCGTCTCGCCCAGGCCGTAGCTGGAGGTGACGAAGACCACGTCCTTGAAGCCGGACTCGGTGTCGATGGTGAACATCACGCCAGCGGCGCCCAGGTCGGAACGGACCATGCGCTGCACGCCGGCCGACAGCGCGACTTCGGCGTGGGTGAAGCCTTTGTGTACGCGGTAGGAGATGGCGCGGTCGTTGTACAGCGATGCGAACACGTGCTTCATCGCGTCGAGCACGTTCTCGATGCCGACCACGTTGAGGAAGGTCTCCTGCTGACCGGCGAAGGAAGCGTCCGGCAAGTCTTCGGCGGTGGCCGAGGAACGCACGGCGAACGACATCTCGGTACTGGAATCGGCGACCAGCTGGTTGTAGAAGGTCTCGATTTCCTGTTGCAGGCGTGGCTGGAACGGGGTTTCGACGATCCATTGACGGATCTCGGCGCCGGCTTGCGCCAGGGCGCGCACGTCGTCGATATTCAGGTCGGCCAGGCGGTCGGCGATGCGCTCGGCCAGCGGCTTGCCGCCGTCGACGCTGTGCGACAGGAAGTCGCGGAAAGCCTGGGCCGTGGTGGCGAAGCCGCCCGGAACCCGGACGCCGGCGCCAGCCAGCTGGCTGATCATTTCGCCTAATGAGGCGTTTTTGCCGCCGACGGATTCGACATCCGTCATGCGCAAATGTTCGAACGATGCGACGTATACCGCTCCGTTACTCTGCTCCTTCAATGCTGCGTTGGACATAATGACACCTTTTTGATGATAGAAATCTTCCAGCGAGGCGCAGACTTGTTTCTTGTTATTCTGGTCGTCGTGCAGCACAATCTTACCTATGGCGCCCATTCTACAGCCTGCGGCCCAAATTGACGATTCACAATAATGACAGGCTTACTCTACATGACACAAGAACAACGTCCTCCCCTGCCCGCCGTGGCCCGCACGGTTTTCTTCGTTTCCGACGGCACCGGCATCACGGCAGAAACCTTTGGTCACTCGGTTTTGACCCAGTTCGAGCTGCGCTTCCGCCAGATACGGCTGCCCTTCATCGATACGCTGGACAAGGCGCACGACGCGGCACGCAAGATCAACGAGGCGTTTGCGACTGATGGTCAACGGCCGATCATCTTTTCCACGCTGGTCAAGACCGAACTGTCGAACGTGATCCGCCAGTGCAAGGGCATGCACATGGATTTGATCCAAACATTTGTTGCCCCATTGGAACAAGAACTGGGCGTCAAATCGACCCACACCATCGGCCGTTCGCACAACATTGTGGACAGCGAGGAATACAAAAACCGCATCGAGGCGATCAACTTCTCGCTGGCGCACGACGACGGCCAGTCGCACAAGAACCTGTCGTCGGCGGACGTGATCCTGGTGGGCGTATCGCGCTCGGGCAAGACCCCGACCAGCCTGTACCTGGCGATGCAGTACGGGATCAAGGCGGCCAACTATCCGCTGATCCCGGACGATTTCGAGCGCGGCAAGCTGCCGTCGTCGCTGTATGAGTTCAAGCCGAAGATCTTCGGCCTGACCATCACGCCCGAGCGCCTGGCCGAGATCCGCAACGAGCGCCGCGCCGGCAGCAAGTACGCGTCGATCGAGAACTGCCGCTACGAGGTCAACGAGGCGGAGATGATGATGAAGCGCGAAGGCATACGCTGGCTGTCGTCGACCACCAAGTCGATCGAGGAAATCTCGACCACCATCCTGCAAGAGATCAAGCCTAACCGGCGCGAGTACTAAAGTGCGGCGGCCGGCGCTGCTGTCCTCCGTGCGCATGGCCGCGCTGCTGTTTGCGGTCGTGGCGGTCGTGGCGCCCGTGGCGGCGTGGGGCCAGTCCACCGCCTTCGTGCACGTCAATGTGGTGCCGATGGACAGCGAGCGCGTGCTGCGGGACCAGACGGTACTGGTGCGGGACGGCCGCATCGAAGCGGTCGGCGCGGCGCTGGCTGCGCCGGCTGGCTATCAGGTCATCGATGGACATGGCACGGCGTGGCTGTCGCCCGGCCTGGCCGACATGCACACCCACTCCGAAACCCGCAACGACCTGGCGCTGTACCTGGCCAACGGCGTGACCACGCTGCTCAACATGGGCGGCGCGCGCGCCAATCTCGTGGACAGCATCGTGCCGGCCGTGGCGCGTGGATCGCTGCCCGGCCCCCATGTCTACGCCAGCCTGATGGTGGACGGCACGCCGGACTACAACGGCCTGCAGATCAAGACGCCGGCGCAAGCGCGCTCGGTGGTCGACCTGGCGGCCGCCAACGGCTACGATTTCATCAAGGTGTACGTGGGGCTGGCGCCGGATGTATTCAGCGCGCTGGCTGAGGCGGGCCGCGCCCAAGGCCTGCCGCTGGTGGGCCATGGCGTGACGGCGGTGCGGCTGGAGCGCCAGCTGGCGCAAGGCCAGGTGCTGGTCGCGCATCTGGAGGAATTCTTCTACACCTATTTCACGCCGGCGGGCGGACAGGAAACCGATGCGCCGCCCGACGAGGCGCGCATACCCGAGGCGGTGGCGCTGGCCAGGCGATACGGCGCGGCGGTGATCGCGGACGTCGTCACCTACCAGGCGCTGGCCGGCCAGATGGGCCATCCCGAGCGCCTGCGCGCCATCCTGGCCGAGCCGCAGACGGCTTACGTGGCGCCGGTCGACGTGCAGGCTTGGCGGCGCAGCGGCTACGGCGCGAAGTCGGCGCGGCTGGAGGCCAAGCTGGCCTTCCTGCGCAAGCTGGCCAAGGCCCTGGCCGACGGCGGCGTCGAACTGCTGTCCGGCACCGACGCGCCGACCATTCCCGGCGTGGCGCCTGGCTACTCTTTGCATGACAATCTGGCGGAGCTGGAGCGCTCGCAGTTGAGCCGCTATCAGGCGCTCGCCACGGCCACCCGCGCGCCGGGGACGTTCATCGCCCGCACCAAGGGTGGCGTGGGATTCGGCCAGATCGTGGCCGGATATCGCGCCGACCTGGTGCTGAGCGAGCACAATCCGCTGGAGGGACTGGCGACGCTGCGCGCGCCGCTGGGCGTGATGGCCGAGGGCCGCTGGCGCGACCGCCAGTCGCTGGCCGCACTGCTGGACGGCGTGCGCGCCAGCTACCGCCCGGATTAGCGCGGTCGTTCCCGCACAGGCGGGAATGACGTCAGACGCGTGGCGGATCGGTTTCGCGGGCGTAGATGCGTCGCTGGACCAACGCGCCCTCGAACCGTTCCAGCGCGGCGCCGCTGCCGCCACGCTCCGCGATGATCAGGCCTGGATCGGTCTCCCCATCCGGCAGCGCCAGCGGCAGACCGGCCGCGTACACCAGCTGCGCGCCGTTCCCCAGCGCCAGCAGCGGCTTGTCGTGCCGGTATTGCAGCCGCAGGAACTCCACCGCCGCCACTTCCCGGTTGAGCAGCGTGCCGTCAGGCGTGGTGCTCTGCGGCGCGTCGTCCGCCAGCGTGTAGGCGTCGGCGCGATCGGGCACGATGGCGCCATCCCACACCATCGACGGCCCGGTCTCGAAACTGATCTCCACGTCCAGGTCCGAGCCCGGCAGCGGGCCGACCCGCTCGCCGACCAGGCGCGGCACAGCGCCGCCGTCCAGCAACGCCGCGTACAACTCCCGCACCTGCCCGGCATCGACGCCCGGCGCCACCAGCAGCGCCACCCGCAAGGTCTTGATGCCCGTGGTGCCGGGACGGCTGAGCAGCGACAACGCCGGCGACGGCGGATAGCGATGGATCGGCAGATCGGTCGCCAGCGGCAGCGGCGGCGGCACCTCCATGCCCAGGCCATCGGCCACGCCCTGTGCCAGCTTCTGCGCGACGTTGACCAGGCCGGCCAGCACGCGGCGGCGGATGGCCGGCGTCTGCACCCGCGTCAGTTCGAAGCGGAAGGCGGCGATGATGTGGTTCTGCTCCACCGCCGTCTGGCTATTCCAGAACAAGCGCGCCTGCGAGTAGTGGTCGGCGAACAGTTCCGGCTTGCCGCGCACCTTGGCCGCCGTCAGCGGCTCGGGGAAGCTGGTGTAGCCCGCCGCCCCGGCCTGGAACGGACAGCCGCCCGCCAGCGAATTGGGCTCGTAGCTGACCCGCCCCCGGTTGAGCGACTGCCGGTGCATGCCGTCGCGCTGGTTGTTGTGGATCTGCGCCAGCGGCGTGTTGATCGGGATCTCGTGGAAGTTGGCGCCGCCCAGGCGCGAGATCTGCGTATCGATGTACGAGTGAATCCGCCCTTGCAGCAGCGGGTCGTCGCTGAAGTCGATGCCCGGCACCACGTGCGCGGCGCAGAAGGCCACCTGCTCGGTCTCGGCGAAGAAGTTGTCGGGATTGCGGTCCAACACCAGCTTGCCCAGCGGCCGTACCGGCACCATCTCCTCCGGCACCAGCTTGGTCGGATCGAGGACGTCGAAGGGGAACTGCGCCGCCTGCTCGGCGCTGAAGGTCTGCACGCCCAGCTCCCACTCGGGGAACTGGCCGGCCTCGATGGCCTCCCACAAATCGCGCCGATGGTAGTCGGGATCGGCGCCGGCCAGGCGGGCCGCCTCGTCCCACACCAGCGAGTGCGTGCCGGCCATCGGCGTCCAGTGGAATTTGCAGAACAGCGAGGCGCCCTGCGCGTTCACCAGCCGGAAGGTGTGCACGCCGAAGCCCTGCATCATGCGGTAGCTGCGCGGGATCGCGCGGTCCGAGGTGTGCCACATCAGCATGTGCGTGATCTCGGGGCTGAGCGAGGCGAAGTCCCAGAAGGTGTCGTGCGCGCTGGCCGCCTGCGGCATGCCGTTGTGCGGCTCCGGCTTGACCGCGTGGATCAGGTCCGGGAACTTCATCGCATCCTGGATGAAGAACACGGGGATGTTATTGCCGACCAAATCCCAGTTGCCCTGGTCCGTGTAGAACTTGACCGCGAAGCCGCGCACATCGCGTACCGTATCGGCCGAGCCGCGTTCGCCGGCCACCGTCGAGAAGCGCACAAACACCGGCGTGCGCTTGCCGGCCTCGCCCAGCAGCGAGGCGCGCGTGATGGCGCTGTGGTCGGCGTAGCTTTCGAAGTAGCCGTGCGCCGCCGAGCCGCGCGCGTGCACCACGCGCTCGGGGATGCGCTCGTGATCGAAGTGGGTGATTTTTTCGCGCAGGATGAAGTCTTCCATCGCCGTCGGCCCGCGCAGGCCTATCTTCAGGCTGTCCTGGTTGTCGGCCACCTTGACGCCCTGGTTGGTGGTCAGTTCGCGGCCGCTGTCGTCCACCCGCACCCGGTCCAGCGGGCCGTCGAGCGGGTTGTCGCCGAGGTCAGGCTGGCCGTCGCCAACCTTGGGCGAGGCCACCGTTTCGGTACTGGTGCCGGCGGTGGCGAGCTCGCCGGCCGGCGTGCGCGTCTCGCCCGCGTGCGGCGTGAAGGCGGCTTCGCCGTATTCCAGCGGCTTGGTCTCGTTGAAAGGCATGTCGGCGGCGAGCTGCTCGCCGGTGATGACTTTTTCCAGCAGCTGATCGGCGATCGGGTTCGGAGGGCCCAGCCGCTCCGGATGCGGCGGCTCGGCCGGACCGGCCACCGTGCTCAAAATGGAACCGGCGCCGTCCACCGCGCCGCCGTTGTCTTTGGGATTAGCCATGTCGCACCTCGTGAATGGATCGCCTGCCCGGGCGGGAGGCGGAGATTCAGTGTGCTTTTCTAACGGCCTGAGGTATTTGACGGCGCGCAAACCGAACGCAGCGGGCCGCGCCCGCTGCGCTTAGAAGAAATGTTGCCAATCAGCCAGCCAGGCCGGGAACTCCTCGACCGGCATCGGCTTGGCGATGTAATAGCCCTGCGCATAGGTGCAACCCAGTCCCTGCAGGAAATCCCAATCCTGCTTGGTCTCGACCCCGACCGCCACCGAGCGCCGGTCCAGGCTGCGCGCCAGGCCCAGGCAGGAGCGCAGCACCGTGCCGATGGCCTGCTTTTTGGAAGCGCCGTCGACAAAGCTGCGGTCGATCTTCAATTCGGAGAACGGAATGCGCGCCAGCAGCTGCAGGTTGCTGCGCCCCGTGCCGTAGTCGTCGATGGCCAGGCCGAAGCCCTTCATGCGCAGGCGCAGCAAGCGCTCAAGGAAATGCGGATCGGTGGTCAGCACCGCCGACTCGGTCATCTCGAAGGTGATGTAGTCGGGCATGATGCGATGCCGCTCCAGGCAGGCCGCGATCTGCTCCATGAACTGCGGATGCGCCAGCGTGCCCTGGTCGACGTTGATGGAAAACGAAATCGGTATGCCCTGGTCGTGCAGCGTGCGGCAGGCCGCCACCGACTTTTCGATCATGCTCCAGTCGAGGAAATCGATGCGGCGGTTATCCTCCAGCACCTGCATGAACGACGCCGGCCCAAGCACGCCATACAGCGGATGGCGCCAGCGGGCGAACATCTCCAGTCCCTTGACCTGCCCCGTCTCCAGCTCGATCTTGGGCTGGAAGAAGGGATCGAACTCGCGCATCTGCAAGCCCTGCCCCACCTCGGCGAACGAGATCGGCGGCACCTGCGCACGCGACGAAGCGGTATGCGCCTGCTCCGGCTCCAGGTAGTTGGCGATCAGCGCTTCCAGCCGGCTGCCGATCACCGGCTTGCCGATCGCGCCCAGCATATTGATGCCGTAGGCGGCCGCCATGGTCTCCACCGAAAACAACACGGCGTTGGACTGCGCCCCCACCACCAGCACGCCGACGCGCGACTTGGCCTCGGCCAGGCGGCGTATCAGCTCCAGCGCATCCATGCCCGGCAGGGCCAGGTCGATGATGGCGATATCGACCTTGGGCGTGATGCCGGCGCTGAAATGGCGCAGTGCGGTATGGCCGTCGGGCGCCTGCGTGATGCGGCCCACGCCCAGGTGCACCAGGATATCGGCCAGCGCATGCCGTTGTACCTGATCCCCTTCGGCCACCAGAAAGTGCAACTGCGCGATATCCATGTACGGCTCCAAAAGCTGCGGTTATGTCTGATTCTGCCTTACTTGCTCGAAAAAGCATACTGCCGCGCAGGCGGCCACGTTGAGCGACTCCACCTGGCCCAGGTGCGGGATCACCACCTGATGGGTTGCCATCGACAGCAGATCGTCCGCCACGCCCTGCCCTTCGTGCCCGAACAGCCACGCCACCGGCTGGCGCAGGTCGACGTCGTACAGGCGCTGGGTGGCGTAGCCGCTGGTGGCGAGCGACGTCACCCTGGACGCGGCCACCAGCGCCGCCAGGTCGACGTTCTCGAAGATCTCCAGCACGAAGTGCGCGCCCATGGCCGCGCGCAGCACCTTGGGCGACCAGCAGAACGCCGAACCGGCGCTGCAATACACCTGGGTGATGCCGGCCGCCGCCGCGCTGCGCAGGATGGAGCCGACGTTGCCGGGATCCTGCACGTTATCGAGCAGCACCGCCGACACGGCCAGCGGCTCGGTCACGGCGCGCTCCGGCGTGTCGATCAAAAACATCACGCCGACGCCATGCTCCACCTGGCTGACGGCGTTGTACAGCGCATCCGGCAATCCCAGCACGTGCGCATGCTTCGCCTCCAGCTGGCCGACGATGTCCATCACTTCCGGATTGTGCAGCGCCGATTCGCTGACCACGCACTGCTCCGGCAGGCCGCGCAATTGCAGGAAGGCCTGGCACAGGTGCACGCCGTCGAGCAGCGTGCGGCCGGACTTGCGGCGCGCCTGCGAACTGCCGGCCAGCTTGACCAGCTCCTTGTACTGCGCGTTGTCGCGCGAGGTGATGGTCTTCATGCGGCCCTCCCTGCGCGCAGCGCGAATTCTTCCAGTACCTTGCGCACCGGCGCGAACGAACGGCGGTGCACCGGCGATGCGCCGTGCTCGCGCAGGCGCTCCAGGTGCAGCGCGGTGCCGTAACCCTTGTGCTGGTCGAAGCAGTACTGCGGATACTGCGCGTGCAGCGTCACCAGCGCGGCATCGCGCGCGGTCTTGGCCAGGATGGAGGCGGCCGAAATGGCGTCGACCTTGTCGTCGCCGCCGACCACCGCGATGCTCTGGATCTTCATCACCGGGCAGCGGTTGCCGTCGATCAGGGCCAGCGTCGGCACGGTGCTCAGCGCCTCCACCGCGCGCCGCATCGCCAGCATCGACGCTTGCAGGATATTGAGCTTGTCGATTTCCTCTTCCGACGCCTCGGCGATGGCCCAGGCCAGCGCGTTGGCCTTGATCAGCGGCGCCAGCAGATCGCGTTTGGCTTCGGTCAGCTTCTTGGAATCGCGCAGGCCTTCGATGGGACGCGAGACGTCCAGGATCACGGCCGCGGCGTACACCGGGCCGGCCAGCGGACCACGGCCCGCCTCGTCGACGCCGCAGATGATTTCATCGGGCGAGTCGGGCAGGAAGTCGAACAGGCCGGGGTTTTGATTATTCACGTTGATTCTCGATGATACTCGTTGATACGGTTAAGCTTTGATGACCTTGAGCACGGCGGCCGCGCTCTCCACCGCGCTGTTGCGCAGCAGGCTGTGATGCATGTCGGTGAAGCGCTCGGCCAGCCGCAGGCGGTGCGGCGCGTCGCTCAGCTGCTTCCACATCGCGTCCGCCAGCGCCTGCGGATTGGCGGCGTTTTGCAGCAGCTCCGGCACCACGAACTCGCGCGACAGGATGTTCGGCAAACCTATCCATGGCTGGTAGCCGAAGTGGCGCAGGATTTGCCATTCCAGCTCCATCATGCGATAGGCGATCACCATCGGCTTCTTGAACAGCGCCACCTCCAGCGACGCCGTGCCCGACGCCACCAGCACCGCGTCCGCCGCGGCGATGGCCGTATGCGACTGGCCGTCCAGCAGCTGTATCTCGACGTCCTGCAGGCCGGCCTGCGCCACCAGTTCGAGGAAGTACTGGCGCTGCCGTTCGCCGGCCATCGGCGCGACGAAACGCAGCGAGCGGTCGCGCTGCAACAGCAGCCGCGCCGCGCCGACGAAGGCCGCCGTGTTGTATTTGAGCTCGGACATGCGGCTGCCCGGCATGATGGCCACCACGTTGGCGTCCTCCGCCAGGCCCAGCGCGCGCCGCGCGCCCGCCTCGTCCGGCGCCATCGGGATCAGCTCCGCCAGCGGATGGCCGACATAGCTGACCGGCACGCCGGCCTGGCGGTAGATTTCCTCTTCAAACGGAAATACCACCAGCATGTGCGACACCGCGCGGATGATTTTCTTGATGCGTCCACCGCGCCAGGCCCAGATCTGCGGCCCGATGTAGTGAATGGTCGGAATGCCGGCCGCCTTGAGCTGCTCTTCCAGCCCGAGATTAAAGCCCGGATAGTCGGCGCCGATGAAGGCCGCCGGCCGTTCGGCCAGCAGCTGGTCGCGCAGCTGGTTTTGTATGCCCTTGATTTCGCGGTAGCGCGGAATCACGGCCAGCAGGCCGCGCACGGTCAGCTTGTCCATGGGCCAGTGCGATTCGAAGCCCTGGGCGATCATATGTTCGCCGCCGATGCCGTGGAAGCGCGCCTCCGGCAGATGCGGGCGCAGTCCGGACAGCAGCCGCGCCGCCAGCAGGTCGCCGGACGGTTCGCCCGCCACCAGCGCCAGTGATAACGGCGCAGCCGGCGCGGAGGCCGGCGTCAGGTCAGCGGACGATGCCACGGCTGGCGACGCTGAGGAATTCGCGCATCGAGCGGATTTGCTCGGCCGCTGCCGGCGTCGCCTCTTCTTCCGCTTGCAGCGCGAGCTTGGCCTCTTCCAGCGTCAGGCCGGAGCGGTAGATCAGTTTGTAGGCGGTGCGGATGCCGTTGATCTGCTCGCGCGTGAAGCCGCGGCGTTTCAGGCCTTCGATATTGACGCCGTGGGCCTGGGCCGGATTACCGTTCAACAGCACGAACGGCGGCACGTCCTGCGTCAGCGAGGTGCTCATGCCGACAAACGCGTGCGCGCCGATCTTGCAGAACTGGTGCACATTGGCGAAGCCGCTCATGATGACCCAGTCGCCGATTTCGACGTGGCCGGCGATCTGCGCGTTGTTCGAGAAGATCGTGTTGCTGCCGATCTGGCAGTCGTGCGCCAGGTGGACGTAGGCCGAAATCCAGTTGTCGTTGCCCAGCGAGGTCACGCCCTTGTCCTGCACCGTGCCGGTGTTGAAGGTGCAGAACTCGCGGATGGTGTTGCGGTCGCCGATGGTCAGGCGGGTCGGCTCGCCGTTCCACTTCTTGTCCTGCGGCGCGGCGCCGATCGACGAGAACTGGAAGAACTTGTTGTCGCTGCCGATGGTCGTATTGCCCTCGATGACCACGTGCGGACCGACCACGGTGCGCGGGCCGATCACGACGTTCGGACCAATCACCGAATACGGCCCCACCTCGACGGATTCGTCGAGCTGCGCCTTCGGATCGATGATGGCGGTGGCGTGGATCTTGGCCATGATTACTTCCCTGCTGGCTGGCTGGCGTCCGTCGCGCTGCGGATGGTGCACATCAGTTCCGCCTCGACCGCGGTCTGGCCGTCGACCGTGCCGACCGCCTTGTACTTCCAGATGCCGCGCGCGACGCGCAGGATCTCGACCTTCATCACCAGCTGGTCGCCCGGCTCCACCGGACGCTTGAAGCGCGCGTTGTCGATGCCGACGAAGTACACCACCGAGTTCTCGTCCGGCTTGATGTCCATGGTCAGGAAGGACAGGATGGCGGCGGTTTGCGCCATCGCTTCGATCATCAGCACGCCCGGCATCACCGGCTTGTGCGGGAAGTGGCCGTTGAAGAATTCCTCATTGACGGTGACGTTCTTGATCGCGGTGATGGTCTTGCCCGACTCCCAGTCCAGCACGCGGTCGACCAGCAGCATCGGATAACGGTGCGGCAGGTACTGCTTGATCTGATGGATGTCCATGCATTTCTTGACGCAGGTGGATTCGGTGGTGATGTCGGTAGTGGTCATGATTTAATTCTCGTCTTGATTCGTCAGTGTTTTAATTGTTTTTTCCAGCGCGCGGATTTTATCGCGCATCGTCGACAGATTGCGAACGATGGCGGCCGATTTTTCCCACTCGCTGTTCTTGGCCAGCGGATAAAAGCCCGTGTACTGTCCCGGCTCCAGTATGGAGCGCGACACCATGCTGCCCGAGCCCACGTGCACCTTGTCGGCGATGGTCAGGTGCCCCAGCACCATGGCGGCGCCGCCAAAGGTGCAGTACTTGCCGATCTTGGCGCTGCCGGCCACGCCGACGCAGCCGGCCATCGCCGTGTGCGCGCCGATATGGCAGTTGTGGCCGATCTGGATCTGGTTGTCCAGCTTCACGCCGTCTTCCAGAATCGTGTCGGCCAGCGCGCCGCGGTCGATGGTGGTGTTGGCGCCGATGTCCACATCGTCGCCGATCACTACCCGCCCGGTCTGCGGAATCTTGATGTAGACGCCGCCCTCGTTGGCGAAACCGAAACCGTCGGTGCCGATCACGGCGCCCGAATGGATGATGCCCCGCTTGCCGATCACGCAGCGCGCCTGGAAGGTCACGTTGGCGAACAACTGCGTGTCCTCGCCGATGACGGCGTCGCGGCCGATGTAGCAGCCGGCGCCGATCACCGCGCGCTCGCCGATCACGGCGCCGCTTTCGATCACCGCGCGCGCACCCACGTGGGCGCTGGCGGCGACGCTGGCGTCATCGGCCACCACCGCGCTGGCGTGTACGCCGGGCGCCGGCACGATGGCCGTCAGGGATTCGAAATACTGCGCCGCGCGGGCGAAATACACGTACGGGTTGTTGGTGACGATGCGCGCGCCTTCGTAGCCGGCGGCGATGAAAGCGTCATCGGCGGCCGACACGATCAGTGCCGCCGCCTGGCTTTGCAGCGCCTGCGCGCGCAGTTTGCTATTGCTGAGAAAGCTGATGTGCGAAACGCCGGCGTCCGTCAGTGGCGCGATCCCGGTCACTACCAGGTTCGCGTCCCCCACCAACTGCCCGCCGAGGCGTTCGACCAATTCCCCTAGTCGAGTGCCCATCGGGTGATCCAATCTTGATGTGTTTTACTTGTCTTTATCCAGCGCGGCCAGCACTTTGTCGGTGATGTCGATGCGCGGGCTGGCCCAGACCGCATCCTGCAACACGATGTCGAAGCCTTCCACCGAGGCCATCTGCTTGATGATCTTGGTGGCTTTTTCCGAGATCGCCTGGCGCTCTTCGCTGGTGCGCTGGCTCAGGTCTTCACGGAACTCGCGCTGGCGGCGCTGGTATTCCTTATCGAGCTCGAACACGTCGCGCTGGCGCTTGACGCGGTCGGCCTCGGCCAGCGTCGGCATGTCCTTCTCCAGCTTTTCCGACGCCGACTTCAGGCGGCCGGCCATATCCTGCATGGCTTTCTCGCGGCTCTTGAACTCTTCCTGCAGCTTCTCGCCGGCCAGCTTGGCCAGCTTGGACTCGTTGTAGATGCGCTCAGCGCTCAGCCAGGCGATGCGCGAGGCCGAGGTCTGGGCCTGCACCGGCGCCAATGCACACCAGCCCAGTGCAAGCACGGCGAGAGATTTGGTCAGGGTAGCGGACGCAGTCTTCAACTTGTTTCTCCGAAGTAAATATTAGTACTCAATGCCATCGCAATGTCTGTCCGACGCCTTAGAAGCCGGTACCCATCTGGAACTGGAAGCGTTCCAGACGGTCGCCCGGCTTGGCGTTCAAAGGCTTAGCATAACTCAACTTGAGCGGACCGACCGGCGAAATCCAGCTGATGCCCAGGCCCGACGAGTAGCGCAGCTCGGAATAGCGCATCTTCTGGCCTTCCTGGTAGACCTGTCCGGTATCGAGGAAACCGAACCAGCGCAGGCTGCGGTCCTGGCCCGAACCCGGGAACGGCAGCTGCAGCTCGGCATTGCCGATCACGCGCGAAGCGCCGCCCAGGGCGTCGCCATACACATTGTCGACCGCGCCCAGCGAGGAGCTCAGGTAGCCGCGCACCGAACCGATTCCGCCGCCGTAGAAGTTCTTGAACACGGGGTAGCTGCTGTTGCCCAGGCCATGGCCGTAGTCGATCTCGCCCTTCAGTGCCAGCGTGATCTTCGGCGTCAGCGGTTTGAACCAGTTGTGTTCATACACGGCGCGGTAGTATTTCTGGCGGCCGACCACGTCCAGCTCGAAGTTGAAGCGCTGGTAGCGGCCCACGGTCGGCGTCAGCGCCGAGTCGCGGCTGTCGCGCGCCCATGCAGCGGTCAGCGGCACGGCGTTGGTCGAGGCGGTGCCGATGCCATCCTTGGAGCCGGTGATGCTGCTCACGTAATCCTTGAAGCGCACCGGCGAGGTGGCGTCGGTGGTGATCTTCGAGCGTTCCAGGCCGATACCGAAGAACACGGTGTCGACTTCCGAGAACGGCACGCCGTAGCTGATGCGGCCACCCTGCTGGCGGATGGTGTAGCTGCCGATGTTGAGCGCCGGCGGCTGCTGCGTGCGCAGGTAGACTTCGTACGAACGCGAGATGCCGTCGTCGGTGTAGTAAGGGTCGGTCTGCGAGAACGAAATCGTGCGGCTGTACTTCGAGGTGTTGAGCTCGATGCCGACGGTGGTGCCCGAACCGGCGAAGTTGGCCTGCTGGATCGCCGCCTGGAAGGTGAACTTCTCCGACTGCGAGAACGCGCCGCCGATCTGGAAGTTACCGGTCGGGCGTTCGACCACGGTCAGGTTGACGTCGACCTGGTCGGACGTGCCCTGCGCTTCAGGCGTGTCGATGGTCACGTCCTTGAAGTAGCCCAGGCGGTCGACGCGGTCACGCGAATACTTGATCTTGTTGGCGTCGTACCACGACGATTCGAACTGGCGGAACTCGCGGCGGATTACTTCGTCGCGGGTGGTGGTGTTGCCGGCGATGTTCATGTGGCGCACGTAGGCGCGCTTGCCCGGATCGATGAAGAAGGTGAACGCGACTTCGCGCTTCTTCTGGTCGATTTCAGGGCTGGCGTTGACGTTGGCGAAGGCGTAGCCGAAGGTGCCCAGGCGATCCGAGATCAGCTTGTTGGTGGCGGTCAGGCGCTCGCCCGAATAGGTCTCGCCCTGGCGCAACAGCACCAGCGAGCGCAGCTCCTCTTCGCGGCCGAAGGTCTCGCCTTCGAACTTGATGCCGGAGACCTTGTACTTCTCGCCCTCGGTGATGTTGATCGTGATGTAGATGTCCTTCTTGTCCGGCGTGATCGACACCTGGGTCGAATCGATCTGCATCTCGATGTAGCCGCGGTTCAGGTAGTAGGACTTGAGCGCCTCGATATCGCCGGTCAGCTTGGTCTTGGAGTACTGGTCGGCCTTGGTGTACCAGCTGAACCAGCCGCCGGTGTTCAGCGCCAGCTGGTCCCTCAGCTCCTTGTCCGAGAACACCTTGTTGCCGACGATGCTGATCTGCTTGATCTTGGCGACGTCGCCCTCGTCCACCGCGAAGGTGATGTTGACGCGGTTGCGCTCGATCGGGGTGACGGTGGTGACGATCTTCACACCGTACAGGCCGTGCGACAGGTACTGGCGCTTGAGTTCTTGCTCGGCGCGGTCGACCGACGCCTTGTCGAAAATCTTGGTCTCGCCGACGCCGATGTCCTTCAGCGCCTTGACCAGCGTGTCTTTTTCAAATTCCTTGGTGCCGGTGAACTCCACCTTGGAGATGGCCGGACGTTCCTCGACCAGCACCACCAGCACGCCGCCGTCGGCTTCCAGCTTGACGTCCTTGAAGAAACCGGTGGCATACAGCGCCTTGATGGCGGTGATGGACTTGTCGTCGTTGAAGGTCTCGCCGACGCGCACCGGCAGGTAGCTGAAGACCGTACCGGCTTCCGTACGCTGGATCCCTTCGACGCGGATATCTTTGATGACGAAGGGCTCGATGGCCATGGCGCTGCCGGCGCACAGCGCCAGGACAGCGGCGCCGATCAGGCTGCGGCGAAAGGAAGATGAAGTAATACGGTCAGAATATAATTTCATTGGGGTTATTCAATGGCTAAATCAACGAACTACTCATAAACATGGTCAATGCAAAAGCGGGCCTGCTACAGCAGCCGCGCGACGTCGTTAAACACCGCCAGCAGCATTAATGTCAGTAGCAAACCCATGCCCAGGCGCTGCGCAATCTCACCAAAACGCTCCGGCACAGAACGCCCAGTTAAAACTTCCAGCGAATAATACAGCAAATGCCCCCCATCTAGAACGGGAATTGGTAGCAAATTCATTACCCCCAAACTGATGCTGATGAAGGCAATGAAGCTCAAATAGCTGGCCGCGCCCATTCGTGCGGTCTGCCCGGCGTAATCGGCGATGGTGATCGGGCCGGTGACGTTCTTCAGCGAGACTTCGCCGGTGATCATCTTGCCGATCATTTTCACCGTCATGGTGCAGGTATCCCATACCCGTGCCACCGCCTTGCCGACGGCCGCAAGCGGGGACGATGGCACGCTGATCATATCCGGCAGCTGCGCGACGTAAGCGCTGATCTTACCGACTGTTACAGTTCCCTTACCGGTCTTTGCCTGTTCGGCCAGCGGCACCATGGGCAGCACCAGCTCCTGGCCGGCGCGGCGCACGGCCACCTGCACGGTCTTGCCGGCGGCGGCGCGGATGATGTCGATGAAGGCGATGCCGTCGGCCACCGGCGTGCCGTCCACCGACAGCAGCAGGTCGCCCTTGAGCAGGCCGGCGCGCGCGGCCGGGCCGCCCGCGACCACTTCCTGCACCACCGGCGCCGGACGGGCCACGCCCACGCCCAGCTTGCCGGGCACGTCGCCCTCCAGGTCCAGCGTCGCCAGCACGGCGGCCGGCAGCACGAAGGTGAAGCGGCCCTGCCCCGTGCGCTCGACGGCGATGCGGGCCTCGGTTTTATCGATGGCCGATTGAATCAGGTTCCAGCGCAGCTCGGACCACACGGCCACCGGCTGCTCGTTGACGGCGGTGACGACGTCGCCGCTGCGCAGGCCCGCGCTCCAGGCGGCTGTCGGCACGGCGCCCGCAGTGGCCACCTCGGTGGCGCGCACGCTGATCTTGCTGGTCGGTTCTTCGACGCCGTGCATGTACAGGCCGGCGAACAGCACGATCGCGATCAGGAAGTTGGCCGCCGGGCCGGCGGCCACGATGGCGATGCGCTTCCACACGTTCTGGCGCGTGAATTCGCGCTTGAGGTCTTCAGGCGGCAGGTCGCCGAGATCGGCCTCGCGGGCATCGAGCATCTTGACGTAGCCGCCCAGCGGCAGCGCCGACACGGCCCATTCGGTCTGGTCCGGCCCGAAACGGCGCGACCACACCACCTTGCCCATGCCGACCGAGAAGCGCAGCACCTTCACGCCGCACCAGCGCGCCACCAGGTAATGGCCCAGCTCATGGAAGATGATCAGGGAGCCCAGGCAGACGATGAAGGCCAGTGCGGTTTGCAGGAAGTTCATTTTGCCAGTCCGGCGATAGTGGTTTCAGCGGCGACGCGCGCGGCGGCGTCCTGCGCCATCACCGCCTCGATGCTGTGGGCCGCGCCGTGCGGCAGCGCCTCCATCACATGGGCGATCACGCGGTCGATCTGGCGGAAGCCGATCTTCAGGTCGAGGAAGGCTTGCACCGCGATCTCGTTGGCCGCGTTCAGCAGCGCCGGCGCGGTGCCGCCGGCCTTGAGCGCGTCGAAGGCCAGCGCCAGGCAAGGGAAGCGGTTGAAGTCGGGACGTTCGAATTGCAGCGTGGCGATCTGCGTCAGGTCCAGCTGGGCCACGCCCGATTCGATGCGCTCCGGGTAGGCCAGCGCGTGCGCGATCGGCGTACGCATGTCGGGATTGCCCAACTGCGCCAGCACCGAACCGTCGACATACGACACCATCGAATGGATCACCGACTGCGGATGGATCACCACCTCGATCTGCTCGGCCGGTGCGCCGAACAGCCAGTGGGCCTCGATCACCTCCAGGCCCTTGTTCATCATGGTCGCGGAATCGACCGAGATCTTGCGGCCCATCGACCAGTTGGGATGCTTGCAGGCCTGCTCCGGCGTGACCGCGCCCAGCGTGGCGACGTCGCGCGTCAGGAACGGACCGCCGGAAGCGGTCAGCAGGATCTTGGCGATGCCGGCCTTGGCGTCGCGCACCGCCGGCACGCGGCCGCCGAACTGCGGCATGCCCTGGAAGATCGCATTGTGTTCGCTGTCGATAGGCAGCAGCACCGCGCCCGCTTCGTGCGCGGCGTCGATGAACAGCTGGCCGGACATGACCAGCGCTTCCTTGTTGGCCAGCAGGATCTTCTTGCCGGCGCGGGCCGCAGCCAAGGTGGGCGCCAGGCCGGCGGCGCCGACGATGGCCGCCATCACGCTGTCGACTTCGGGCGCGCTGGCGATGCTGCACAGCGCGGCGTCGCCATATTCCACTTCGGTGTGGACGCCGGCGGCGCGCAGCAGCGCCGCCAGGCGGCCGGCGCCTTCGGCCGTGCCGACCACCGCGCGCGCCGGACGGCAGGCGATGCACTGGGCGGCCAGTTCGTCGATGCGGTTGTGGGCGGACAGCGCGTAGACCGAGTAGCGCTCCGGATGACGGGCGAGCACGTCCAGCGTGGACACGCCGATCGAGCCGGTGGCGCCAAGGATGGTGATGCGTTGCATAGTGATTTCTTTCAGAACCAGGAGCCGATCAGCGCTGCCAGCGGCAGGACCGGGATCAAGGCGTCAATACGGTCAAGCACGCCGCCGTGGCCGGGCAGCAGGTTGCTGCTGTCCTTGATGCCGGCGCGGCGCTTGAGTTGGGATTCGAACAGGTCGCCGATGACCGAGGCGGCCACGATCAGCAGCAGCACCAGCAGCGCCAGCGTCCAGCCGAAGCGCGCCTGCAGCTGGTAGGCGAAGGTGTCCTGCAGCCACGGCGAGCCGGCGGCCAGCGCGATGGAGAGCGACGAGATGGCCAGCACGGCGACGCCGCCGCCGATGGCGCCCTCCCACGATTTGCCCGGCGAGATGGACGGCGCCAGCTTGCGCTTGCCGAAGGCCTTGCCGGAGAAGTAGGCGCCGATGTCGGCGATCCACACCAGCACCATCACCGACAGCAGGTACAGCGGCGAATGCTGGTACAGGCCGACGATGGCGAAGAAGCAGGCGAACACGGCGAAGCTGAAGGTGATGGCCAGCGACCAGTTGGCCGCGCCGCCCAGCGGCGGCAGGCCCAGGCCCAGCGACGGCGCATAGCGGATCAGCCACAGCAGGCAGGCCGCGCCGTACAACGCGTTGACCGCGCCCGGCTTGGCCGCGTGCGTCAGCAGCACGGCGAACAGCACGGCGCCGGCGATGCCGACCATGCGGGCGCGCATCTCGGCCAGGCCGAACAGGCGCGCGCCCTCCCACATCGCGGCGCCGACAAACAGCGTGACGACGACGGCAAACGCAGGGAAGTAGTTGAAGAACAGGACCGGCAGCAACACCGCCAGCAAGATCACAGCGGTAATAATCCTAGTTTTCAGCATCAGCTTGTCTTCTCGGCGAGTTGCGCGCCGGTGCGGCCGAAACGGCGTTCGCGGTGCTGGTAGGAGGCGATGGCCTCGTCGAGGCTCTCGATGGAAAAATCGGGCCAGTAGGTATCGGTGAAGAACAGCTCGGTATAGGCGAGCTGCCACAGCAGGAAATTGGAAATGCGCTGCTCGCCGCCGGTGCGGATGAACAGGTCGGGCTCGGGCGCGTAGGCCATCGCCAGGTGCGGCGCCAGCTGCTCCTCGGTGAAATCGCCGGCGCCCGGGTGGGCGGCGACCATCTTGCCGACGGCCTGCATGATGTCCCAGCGGCCGCCATAGTTGGCGCACACGGTCACGGTCATGCGGGTATTGTTGGCGGTCTTGCGCTCGGCGCTGGCGATCATGCTTTGCAGCTTGTCGTCGAAGCGGCTGAGGTCGCCGACCACCTTGAGGCGGATGTTATTGGCGTGCAGTTTGGAGACTTCGCGGTCCAGCGCCGTGACGAACAGGCGCATCAGCAGCGACACTTCCTCTTCCGGGCGGCGCCAGTTTTCGGAGCTGAAGGCGAACAGGGTCAGGTACTCGACGCCGCGGCGGGCGCAGGCCTCGACCACGGTGCGCACCGCTTCCACGCCCTTGACGTGGCCCGCCACGCGCGGCAGGAAGCGCTTGGTGGCCCAGCGGCCGTTGCCGTCCATGATGATGGCGACATGGCGCGGCACGGCCGGCGCGTCTGGAACCTCAGTAGTCGAACTCGTATATTTCATGAAGACTTTGGTGCCAAAGTATAAAGTATTGCAGGTGTGACGCAAAAAGACAAGACGCCAGCAACCCACCCCGGCAAACCGGGGTCGGACCCCGCGCGGAGTCCGACCCCATATTCACGCATACGGATCGGTTGCTGGCGCCTGCGGGTTTTAAACCGTCAGAACTTCTTTTTCCTTTTCAGCGACCATCTTGTCGATGTCGACGATGAACTTGTCGGTCAGCTTCTGCACTTCATCGGTGCCGCGACGCTCGTCGTCTTCCGAGATCGCCTTGTCCTTGACCAGCTTCTTCATGCCTTCGTTGGCATCGCGGCGGATGTTGCGGACGGCGATCTTCGCGTCTTCCGCTTCGCTCTTGACCAGCTTGACCATTTCCTTGCGGCGTTCTTCGGTCAGCGGCGGGGTCGGCACGCGGATCATATCGCCCTGCGACGACGGGTTCAGGCCCAGGTCCGCGTCGCGGATGGCTTTCTCGATGGTAGCGGCCATCTTCTTCTCGAACGGCTGCACACCGATGGTGCGGGCGTCGATCAGGGTGACGTTGGCGACCTGGGTCAGCGCGGTCGGCGAACCGTAGTACTCGACCTGCACGTGGTCCAGGATGCCGGTGTGGGCGCGGCCGGTGCGGACCTTGGCCAGATCGGCGCGCAAGGTTTCCAGCGATTTGATCATGCGCTCTTGCGCACTCTTTTTAACGTCAGCTACGGACATTGCTGCTCTCCTGTGATCGGAATGTAATATAAACGTGAAGCGTTAAACGTGAACCAGTGTACCTTCATCCTCGCCCATGATGACACGCATCAGCGCGCCCGGCTTGGTGATGGAGAACACTTTGATCGGCAGTTTCTGGTCGCGGCACAGCGCGAAGGCGGTGGCGTCCATCACTTGCAGGTGCTTGGCGATGGCTTCGTCGAAGGTGATCGAGCTGTACAGCGTGGCGTTGGCATCCTTCTTCGGATCGGCGGTGTAGACGCCGTCGACCTTGGTGGCCTTGAGCACGATCTCCGCGCTCATCTCCGAACCGCGCAGCGCCGCTGCCGTGTCGGTGGTGAAGAACGGGTTGCCGGTGCCGGCCGCGAACACCACGACCTTGCCTTCCTCCAGGTACTGCAGGGCTTTCGGGCGCACATATGGCTCGACTACCTGTTCGATGCCGATCGCCGACATCACGCGAGCGGTGATGCCGACGTGGCGCATCGCATCGGCCAGCGCCAGTGCGTTCATGACGGTGGCCAGCATGCCCATGTAGTCGGCGGTGGCGCGGTCCATGCCCTGGGCGCCCGGGGCGACGCCACGGAAGATGTTGCCGCCGCCGATGACGATCGCCAGTTCCACGCCCAGTTTCGCGACCTCGGCCACATCGGCGACCATCCGTTCGATCGTGCCGCGGTTGATGCCGTAAGGATCATCGCCCATCAGGGCTTCGCCGGACAATTTGAGGAGGACGCGCTTGTAGGCTGGTTTTGACATGAGACGAGGCTCCTAAGTTGGTTTATTCGGGTAAGGCTGCCGGCGCCTATGATACCTTGGACGACGCCGGGAACGACTAGTTGACTTACAGTGCTGCAGGTGAAACTTTGGTCAGGCTAAAAAAACGGGCCTCTCGGCCCGTTTTCTTTGGTATTACGCTCCTTTGGAAGCAGCCATCTGAGCGGCTACTTCGGCGGCGAAGTCGTCAACCTTCTTCTCGATGCCCTCGCCTACCACGTACATGGTGAAGGCTTTAACGGTGGTCGATTTTTCTTTCAGCATCTGCTCGATCGATTGCTTGTCGTTTTTCACGAAAGCCTGGTTCAGCAGCGACACTTCTTTCAGGAACTTCTGTACCGAGCCTTCCAGACGCTTGGCCAGGATTTCCGGCGATTGCGCTGGCTTGCCTTCGGCGGCGGCTTTGGCTGCGTCTTCTTCAGCTTTCAGTTTTGCAACCGAACGCTCTTTTTCGATCAGTTCCGCTGGAACCTGCTCGGACGACAGCGACACTGGCTTCATTGCAGCGATGTGCATGGCCACGTCTTTACCGACTTGCTCGTCGGCGCCGTCGAAGTCGACGATCACGCCGATGCGCGCACCGTGCAGGTAGGAAGCCAGCTTGCCGGTGGTTTCGAAACGCTGGAAGCGGCGGATCGACATGTTTTCGCCGATTTTGCCGATCAGTGCTGCGCGCACTTCGTCCAGGGTCTTGCCGTCCAGCGGCAGTGCCAGCAGAGCGGCGACGTCAGCAGGGTTGTGCTCGACAACCAGGCGGGCGGCGTTGTTGGCCAGGGCCAGGAAGTCGTCGTTTTTCGCGACGAAGTCGGTTTCGGAGTTAACTTCAACCAGCGCGCCGACGTTGCCGGCGATGAAGGTTGCCACGACGCCTTCAGCGGTGATGCGTGCCGATGCTTTCGATGCCTTGCCGCCCAGTTTGACGCGCAGGATCTCTTCAGCACGACCCATGTCGCCTTCGGCTTCGGTCAGTGCTTTTTTGCATTCCATCATAGGCGCGTCAGTCTTCGCGCGCAGTTCGCCTACCATTGCTGCAGTAATAGCTGCCATGTGATTCTCCTGTATTCGGTGTTCGGGTGGGGGTGGTGAGCGCTGCTCTAACCACTTACGTTAAAAAAAAGGGGGAGCTGTTGGCCACCCCTTTTTCCTTACAGCTTGTTACGAACGATTAAGCCTGTTCGTTAACTTCGACGAATTCGTCGCCAGCTGCAGCTTTAACCATTTCAACTACTTCGTTACCGGCAGCAGCACGGCCTTCCAGGATCGCATCTGCAACGCCGCGGGCGTACAGAGTGATGGCTTTCGACGAGTCGTCGTTGCCTGGAATGACGAACTGAACGCCTTCTGGCGAGTGGTTGGTATCGACCACGCCGATAACTGGGATGCCCAGTTTTGCGGCTTCGGTGATGGCGCCTTTATGGTAGCCAACGTCAACGACGAAGATTGCGTCAGGAACGCCGCCCATGTCCTTGATGCCGCCGATCGATTTTTGCAGCTTGATCATTTCGCGTTGGAACATCAGCGCTTCTTTTTTCGACAGCTTCTCTACCGAACCGTCTTCGATCGTAGCTTCCATGTCTTTCAGGCGCTTGATCGAGGTCTTGATCGTTTTGAAGTTGGTCAGCATGCCGCCCAGCCAACGCTGGTCGACGAAAGGAACGCCTGCGCGTGCTGCTTCAGCAGCAATGATTTCGCGAGCTTGACGCTTGGTGCCGACCATCAGGATGGTGCCACGGTTCGAAGCGACCTGTTTCACGTGCTTCATCGCTTCTTGATACATGCCCATCGTCTTTTCCAAGTTGATGATATGGATCTTGTTGCGATGGCCGAAGATGAACGGTGCCATCTTTGGGTTCCAGAAACGGGTTTGGTGGCCGAAGTGGACACCGGCTTCCAGCATTTCGCGCATAGTTACGGACATATTAAACTCCAGGGTTGGGTCTGGAATCCGATCAGTCACCATAGAGGCACCCTTGTCGACCGGATTCGCGTTTATTAATAGAAATTAACAACTAATTTTTGAAACTAAGTTTGCAACATTGCTCAAACCGAATTCAAGCAACCCGAGATTCTACCCTGAAAACAGCCACTTAGGCAAGCACCGCACGCCTCCCGCCGGCCACCGCCCCAAACCGGTGCATCGTTCCCAATTTCACCATGCTTGTTACAAATCAAGTAAAAGTGTAAATCTTTAAGCATTGCTGCCGAAGATGTAATATCATTGCTAAAATTAAAATTGCATACCGTTAATAAATATTGATTTGCAAGACACGATTTGCAAGACACACCCCCTGATAAAGGCGCTACACCATGTCCATCCTCTTCGCCGTGACGCTAGCCGCAGCCTCCGCTGTTCAGCCAAGCTGCTCCTGGGACCACCCAGGCGTGAATCCGTACACCGGCAAGACGGCTGCGGCCATCGATCGCTACACCGACATTCCAGCCGCCGTGCGCAGCACGCTCAAGCGCCGCATGGAAGAAGGCCAGTCGGACGATAAGGTCATCATCACCCGCAGCGGCATCAGCGGCAAGAACCAGTACGATCCGGCCATCCGCGACATGCACTTCGGCGCCGCCTCGGTGTGCGCCACCGTGACCCGCAGCAAGTGGGCCGAGCAGCGCCAGGAACCGGGCGCCGTCTATTGCGTCGACCAGCACTGCATCCTGGTGCCCAGGATTTGCGGCAACGTCAGCCGTATCAACCGCCTGCAAACCATCGCCAAGGCGCCGGTGACGCCGCCCGCCCCGGCCGCCCGCCTGGGCGACAAGCTCGGCGACAAAGACCTGGGCCTGGCCGACGCCGAGACGTACGAGCCCGAGGAGCTGACCGACGAAGAACTGCGCGAACGCGATCGCCTGCAACGCAAGGCCGCGCTGGACGCCGCCAAGCACAAGCCGAGCGTGCAAGAGTTCGAGCTGCCCGAAGAATTCGAATTCGAGGCCGACGTCGACGCCCGCATCGCCAACGGCGGCGGCGGCCACCCGCTGCTGCCACCGTTTATCGGCGGCGAAGAAGACGACATCTCGAGCAACCCGACCGCCGTGCCGGAGGCCGACACCTGGGCCATGCTGCTGGCCGGCCTGGGCATCCTGGGCGCAGTCGCGCGCCGCCGCAAGCAGCGCAAGCAGGGCTGAATCCCCCGGCACGGGCGGCGCCCGTGCGCTGTGCCGTGGCACCATCCTTGCATTCCCGAGCGGGGCCGTCCCGCGTCGTTTATAATTTCGACATATTTGCACGCCGCGAGCCGATTCCATCCGCTCGCCGCCTGCGTTTTTACCGTTTACTTTGCTGATTGCGATCCATTATGTCTATCTCCATTAAATCCGCCGAAGATATCGCCGGCATGCGCGTGGCCGGCCGCCTGGGCTCCGAAGTGCTGGACTACATCACGCCCTTCGTCAAACCCGGCGTGACCACGGGCGAACTGGATCGCCTCTGCCACGAATACATGGTCAACGTGCAGGGCACCATCCCGGCGCCGCTGAACTACTGCCCGCCGGGCTACACGCCCTACCCTAAAGCCATCTGCACCTCGGTCAACGACGTCATCTGCCACGGCATCCCGGGCGACAAGGTGCTCAAGAACGGCGACGTGGTCAACCTCGACATCACCGTCATCAAGGACGGCTACCACGGCGACAACAGCCGCATGTTCTTCATCGGCGAACCGTCGATCCTGGCCAAGCGCCTGTCCGACATCACCTACGAGTGCATGTGGCTGGGCATCGCCAAGGTCAAGCCGGGCGCGCACCTGGGCGACATCGGCCACGTGATCCAGCAGCACGCGGAAAAAGCCGGCTACAGCGTGGTGCGCGAGTTCTGCGGCCACGGCATCGGCAAGATCTTCCACGAAGAGCCGCAAGTGCTGCACTACGGCCGCCCGGGCACGCTGGACGAGCTGCAGCCCGGCATGATCTTCACCATCGAGCCGATGATCAACGCCGGCAAGCGCGAAATCCGCGAAATGGGCGACGGCTGGACCATCAAAACCAAGGACCGCAGCCTGTCGGCGCAATGGGAACACACCATCCTCGTCACCGAGACCGGCTACGAAGTGCTGACCCTGTCGGCCGGCAGCCCGCCGCCGCCGGCGTTCATCACCAACGCCAACGCCGTAGCAGCGTAAGCACAGGATGTCGACGGCGGCGATGAAGAAGGAACTGCGCGAGCAACTCAAGCGCCAGCTGAAGGCCGACCGCCAGGTCGTCATCGCCGGCTTCCAGGCCGACGGCATGCCCGAGAAGCTGCTGCGCAGCCTGCGCCAGAGCGTCGACGCGGTGCTGACCACGGCCTGGCACGAAGCCCGGCTGCCGGCCAACACCGCGCTGGTCGGCGTCGGCGGCTACGGCCGCGGCGAGCTGTTCCCCTACTCCGACGTCGACCTCTTGATCCTGCTGGAAAAAGCGCCGGACGCCGACACCACCGGCAAGCTGGAGGAGCTGGTGCAGCTGCTGTGGGACCTGGGCCTGGAAATCGGCCACAGCATCCGCACCGTGGACGAATGCCTGAGCGAATCGGCGGCCGACATCACGGTGCAAACCAGCCTGCTGGAAGCGCGCATCATCTGCGGCGACGAAGCCTTGTTCGAGCAGCTGCAGCAACGCTACCAGGCGGCGATGGACCCGCGCGCCTTCTACCACGCCAAGGTGCTGGAAATGCGCCAGCGCCACGCCAAGTACGAAGACACCGCCTTCAGCCTGGAGCCGAACTGCAAGGAGAGCCCGGGCGGCCTGCGCGACCTGCAGGTGATCCTGTGGATGGTCAAGGCCGCCGGCCTGGCCAACTCCTGGCGCACGCTGGCCACCAGCGGCCTGATCACGCAGACCGAGGCCAAGCAGCTGATGGAAAAGGAACGCGCCTTCAAGGACATCCGCGTGCGCCTGCACCTGCACGCCAAGCGGCGCGAAGACCGGCTGGTGTTCGACGTGCAAACAGCGATCGCCGAATCGCTGGGCCTGACCGCCACCGGCAGCGGCGTCCACATGCGCCGCGCCAGCGAGTACCTGATGCAGCGCTACTACTGGGCCGCCAAGACCGTCACGCAGCTGAACACCATCCTGCTGCAAAACATCGAAGAGCGGCTGTTCCCGAAATCGGGCGAGGCGGTGCGCATCAACGAGCGCTTCAACGATGTCAACGGCCTGATCGACATCAGCGAGGACGACACCTTCGCCACCACGCCGTCGGCGATGCTGGAGATCTTCGTGCTGATGACGGAGCGGCCGTCGCTGCAGGGCATGACCTCGCGCACCATGCGCGCGCTGTGGCACGAACGCTTCCAGATCGACGCCGCCTTCCGCGCCGACCCGGTCAACCGCGCGCTGTTCCTGCGCATCATGCAGGCGCCGGTGGGCATCATCCACGCGCTGCGCCGCATGAACGACATGTCCATCCTGGGCCGCTACCTGCCCAACTTCCGCAAGATCGTCGGCCAGATGCAGCACGACCTGTTCCACGTCTACACGGTGGACCAGCACATCCTGATGGTGGTGCGCAATATGCGCCGCTTCACGATGGCCGAGCACGCGCACGAATACCCGTTCTGCAGCCAGCTGATGGCCAACTTCCCGCAGCCGTGGCTGCTGTACCTGGGCGCGCTGTTCCACGACATCGCCAAGGGCCGTGGCGGCGACCACTCCAAGCTGGGCACCGTCGACGCCGAGCAGTTCTGCGTCGAGCACGGCGTCAGCGCCGAGGATACCGAACTGGTGGTGTTCCTGGTCGAGAACCACCTGACCATGTCGCAGGTCGCGCAGAAGCAGGACCTGTCGGACCCGGACGTCATCGCCGCCTTCGCCAAGGTGGTCAAGGACGAGCGCCACCTGACCGCGCTCTACCTGCTGACCGTGGCCGACATCCGCGGCACCAGCCCGAAGGTATGGAACGCCTGGAAGGCCAAGCTGCTCGAAGACCTGTACCGCATCACCTTGCGCGTGCTGGGCGGCGAGCCGCACAGCGCCGACCACGAACTGAAGAACCGCCAGCAGGAAGCGCTGGCCACGCTGCGCCTGTACGGCCTGCCGCCGGACGCGCACGTCGCGTTCTGGAAGCAGCTCGACGTCGCCTACTTCCTGCGCCACGACGCTTCCGACATCGCCTGGCAGACGCGCGCGCTGTACGACCGCTTCACCAGCGACAAGCCGGTGGTCAAGTGCCGGCTGGCGCCGATCGGCGAAGGCTTGCAGATCGCCGTCTACATCCAGGACCAGCCTGACCTGTTCGCGCGCATCTGCAGCTATTTCGACCGCAAGAACTTCAGCATCCTCGACGCCAAGATCCACACCACCCGCCACGGCTACGCGCTCGACACCTTCCTCGTCACCGAGCAGAGTTTCGCCAAGAGCTACCGCGACATCATCAGCCTGATCGAGCACGAGCTGTGCGCGCTGCTGACCAACCCCGAGCCGCTGCCGGCGCCGGGCAAGGGCCGGTTGTCGCGGCTGTCGCGCACCTTCCCGATCCAGCCGACGGTGGACTTGCGGCCGGACGAGCGCGGCCAGTACTACCTGCTGTCGGTGGCCGCCAACGACCGCACCGGCCTGCTGTACTCGATCGCCAACGTGCTCACCAAGTACAAGATCAACCTGCACACCGCCAAGGTGATGACCCTGGGCGAGCGCGTCGAGGACGTGTTCCTGATCGACGGCGCCACACTCAGCAACGCCCGCAGCCAGATCCAGCTTGAAACCGACCTGCTGGACGCGATCAAGGTATAAACTCAGATTTAAGCTGCACCTCACTTTTATAGAAAACGCATCATGTCCGAAGAATTATTACGCCTGTCCAAACGCATGTCCGAACTGGGCCTGTGCTCGCGCCGCGAAGCCGACGAGTGGATAGCGCGCGGCTGGGTACGGGTGGACGGCCAGGTCGTCTCCGAACTCGGCACCAAGATCTACCCGAGCCAGCGCGTCACCGTCGAGCGCCAGGCCGCCGCCGAGCAATCCAAGCGCGTGACCGTGCTGATCAACAAACCGATGGGCTACGTCAGCGGCCAGGCCGAGGACGGCTATCAGCCGGCCGTGGTGCTGGTCAAGCCGGAAAACCGCTGGCCGGACGATCCGTCGCCGGAAATCTTCCACCCTACCCAGCTGCGCTCGCTGGTGCCTGCCGGCCGCCTGGACATCGACTCGGTCGGCCTGCTGGTGCTGACCCAGGATGGCCGCGTGGCCAAGCACCTGATCGGCGAAACCACCGACGTCGACAAGGAATACCTGGTGCGCGTCGAGTACACCAAGCCCGGCAAGCTGCCGGACAGCGACCTGAAAAAGCTCAACCACGGCCTGTGGATGGACGGCAAGCCGCTGCTGCCGGCCAAGGTGCGCTGGCAGAACGACGACCAGCTCAGCTTCACACTGCGCGAAGGCAAGAAACGCCAGATCCGCCGCATGTGCGACATGGTCGGCTTGAAAGTTGTTGGCTTGAAACGTGTCCGCATCGGCAAGGTCAAGCTCGGCGACCTGCCGGTCGGCCAGTGGCGCTATCTGCGGCCCGAAGAGCAGTTCTGACACAATCTCTAAATTTTCTTGCTATTTTGCAAGCCAAGCGCGCGAATAAACTGTAAACTGTGCAGACCGACCTCGCATTGCAGAGTCATTATCAAAGAGATATGCCGTCGTGAACGATCCTATACCGAATGAATTTCGCCGCGGTCCTCCCAGCCTAAAAGACGCTGTGGAACCAATACCGGCGGGTTCGAAGCCGCATGAAATGACCGATGAGCATGACATCGGCGACTCCCTGACTCTGCTCGCCGACAACGGCGATCCGATCTCGATTTACCCGTCCACCACCACCAACGTGGTGATGGCGCGCATCAAGTCGGTCGATCCTGAAAACCCGTACTTTGTGCTGGAGCTGAACGAGGGCGAGTTCCTGCCGCCCGGCGACGCCGTCTTCGTGGCCTGGCTGCGCGCGGCCAAGATCCAGTTCAAGCTCAGCTCCCCGGACTGGGCTTGCACGCCCGGCGAACCGACCCTGATCCCGCTGGAATTCCCGCTCAAGTGCCAGGTGCTGAACCGCCGCGCATCGACGCGGCTGGAAACGCCGCTGGGCATCTACTACATGGCTTCGTTTGTCCTGAACGGCAAGCCTTACGAGCTGCAGCTGTACGACTTCTCGGCCGGCGGCGTCGGCATGCGCGCACCGCCGCGCGACTGCCAGGGCCTGTACGTGGGCCGCAAGCTGCAACGCGTGCGGCTGGAGCTGGGACCGGATTCGGTGATGATCGCCGACCTGGAAGTGCGGCTGTCGCGCACCTTCCGCTCCTTCCTGCTGGGCGAGCAGGTGCAGATCGGCTGCCAGTTCTCCAACCTGTCGCCGTCGATGCAGGAAGAGCTGGCCCGCCTGCTGGACAAGCTCAACCACGGCAAGCAGCGCTAAGCCCGGCGCGTCAGAACGACGGCAGCCGCAATCCCAGCTGAATCGCCAGCAAGCGCACCACCACGATGGATACCAGGCCGATGCCGAAAGCCCAGCGCGGCGGCGTGCCGGCCTTCTTCAGCAGGATGTACAGCAGGATGCCGGCGATGGCGGCGGTGGCGTAGATGTCCTGGCGCAGTATCAGCGGCACCTTCGCGGCCAGGATATCGCGCACCAGGCCTCCGCCCACGCCGGTCAAGGTACCCATCAGGATGACGATCAGCGCGCGGCAGCCCTGTGCCTCGGCCACCTTGGCGCCCGACATGGCGAACAGCGCCAGGCCCAGCGCATCGGCGATCAGCAGCGCGTCGGTGGGCACCGG
Source organism: Duganella sp. HH101 (assembly GCF_001758795.1). NCBI lineage: Bacteria > Pseudomonadati > Pseudomonadota > Betaproteobacteria > Burkholderiales > Oxalobacteraceae > Duganella > Duganella sp. HH101. Next base: position 84,892 of record NZ_LRON01000015.1, read on the forward strand.
CAGCACCTGCACCCACAGTATCGTGAACACCGCCGAAGCGACGATCACCAGCAGCGGCTTGGGGTCTTCGATCCAGAACACCGGATGGCGGTTCAGCAGCAGGTCGCGCACCGTGCCGCCGCCGATCGCGGTCATCGCGGCCAGCACCATGATCCCCAGCAGATCCAGATGCGAAGCCATCGCCGCCAGCGTGCCGCTGGCGGCGAATACGGCCACGCCGATCAGATCGAGGATATAAAAAAGCAAACGAAACTCCACAGCAAACCTGACAGATAAAAAAGGACCGTTACTTTATCAGCAATCCGCGGCGCGGCCAAATTCCGGCGGCCGGCTCAGTGCTGTTTTTCGACGGCGCGCGCGCTGATCTTTTGGCCTTCGGCGACGGCCAGCTTGATCTGCTCCGGCGACAGGCCTTGCGCCATGCGCTGCATGAACTCGTCGGTGAGCGGATTGGAGCCGTTGCGGGGATCGCCGCCTAGCAGCGCGTCATAGTAGCCGTGAACCGCGGTCGCGTAGCGCAGCGCCGACGCCGGGTGCGTCTTCTGCAAGTCGATATCTTCGTTGTACTCGCCCACCAGCGTAATCATGCTGCTCACGCTGCCCCGCTCCGCCTGCAGTTCCAGATAGCCGACCGCCTCCTCTTTCCAGGCCAGCACCAGCGGATCGTCCGGGCGCGACTCCAGCGCGGACGGATCGCCGAACGGGCCGGCCTTCAAGAACAGCAGATCGGCCGCACTGGCGCCGCCCCTGGCCGCCAGCGCAAGGTGTTCGAGCCGCGTGGTCTTCATCCGCTCCGTGACGCCGTCGCAGCGGCGCGCCTCGTCGGCTTTCTCGGCGGCGGTCGCCGGCCTGAAGGCGTCGCCGTCCTCCACGCGCAGCGCGCCGGTGCGCATGAAGTCCATGCAGGTCTGCACCAGCCAGTAGGCAATGTAGGCGTCCTGCGGACGCCGGGTGGCGGCCAGCATATCGATTTGCTGGCCCAGCGTGTAGCGCGGATCCGGCGCGGGCAGGCGCGGCGCGGCCAGTGACCCAGGCTGGCGCTCGCCGGCTTTGGCGGCGCGGGACGCCGCCGGCCTTTTTGTTGGCCCGGCTTCATCGTTCGGACGGCTCGATGTCCAGTAGAGCACCACAAGCAGCAGCGGCACCATCCAAAATCCGTTGCGCAACAGGTGTAGCTTCATGACGGCTCTTCAAATGGCAAGAAGAGCAATGTAACATGACCGACAAGCTCGAAAACGCACGCTTTGTCACGCCTTGTTGCATAAGGCTGCGCTACTGTTTGTGCAGTTCGGCGACGGCGCGTTCGAGCACCGGATCGGCGCCGGAGCGCAGCGCCGCCACTGTGCGGTGCACTTCGACATCCGGCATCACGCCCTTGCCGACGAAGGGACTGCCATCCGGGTAGACGTCGCGCTTGACGCAGATGCGGGCCGAACCACCACCCGGCAATTTGAAGAACAGCGGCTGCCCCGTGCTGCCGCCAGTGGCCTCGCCGACGATGACGCCACGCTTCATCAGCCTGAAGGCGACAGCAAAGTCTTCGGCCGCAGAGAATGTCTGGGCGGCGGTCAGCACCGCCACCGGGCCGTTGAACACCTCTTTGTGCTGCGCCCGATAAGCATCGTCGCCGTAACCCACAGGCTCCCAGCGGACAATGACTTCGCCCTGCGCGCGACTGGCGGCATCGTCGTCGCGCCGGTAGGACGCGGCGCTGATGACGGGCTGGCGGCTCAACCAGGACAGTATCCTCAGCCCGAACTCGCTGGAGCCGCCGCCGTTGCGCCGCACATCGATCACCAGCCCCTTCGCTTTCAAGATCTCAGGCATCGCCTTCTCGAATGCCTTCACACTTTCATCGCTCTCGAAATGGTCGATGGAGATATAGGCGATATCGCCCGGCAGGATCTTGAAGACGAAACGTTCGGGCGCCTGATAGGAGCCGGTGCGCTCCACCATCTCGGTGCGTTCCGCCCCGGCTGCGGCGCGCACGCGCAGCACCACAGGATTGCTGGCGCTCCCCGTCAGCAGCTGATACGAATACGTGCGCAGCGCCCGGTCCTGCGGCGTGGATGCGCTGACAAAAGGCTCGACGTGCTGCCGCCCGTACTGCAACGCCGGCTCGCCATCGATGGCGACGATCTCTTCGCCAACACGCAAGCGCGCCTGCAGCGCCGGGTTGCCTACCCGCTCAACCAGCACCTTGTCCTCCAACAGCGTGGTGCGCAGCGGCGGCCGCGCATACAACTCGTTGTCCAGTTCCTCAGGCGGATAAATGTTGGTATGGCCATCCTGCAGCAAAGGCGCCAGTTGCATCATGATCCGGTAGTAGTCGCGCGTGGTGGGCGCGGCGATCACCTTGGCCAGATAGTCCATGTAGACCTGGTCCCAATTCAGATCCGGCACGTGGTCGAAGTGGACAAAGCCGCTGCGTGCTTCGGCCCAGAACAGCGACAGGCCGGCCACTTTTTCTTCCACTGTCAGCACCGGCTTGTATGGCGTGGCGATGGCGGCGGCTTTATACAACCGCTCCGGCAGCGCCATCGTCCGCCGTACCGCCTTGAAGCGTGGCTCGTCGCGCAGCCCGTCGTATGCCGGCGCCTCCAGCAACGGCAAAAACGGCGGCGCCCACAACGTGCCTTGCACGCGCTCCAGCGCAGACAAGGCCTCTTCCTTCATGCCCAAGCGCGCATACGTGGCGGCCAGCGGCAACAACAGATTGATATGCTCGGCGTACAGCGGCCGGTAGCCGGCCGCATGCTCGGCCACCTGCGGCGTCGCCAGGTAGTCCAGCAGCTTTTGATACTTCTGCACCGCGCTTTGCAGATCGCCCCGGGACGCGGTAGCGGCCCCGCTCAGGTTCTGCGCCTCGCTGCGCAGCGTGCGCAGATATTGGTAGATGGCCGCAGTGCCGGCGTCCGGCCCAGGCGCTGCCACATCGGCCACCGCCAGCGGCGCAGCCAGCGCCAACGACACCAGCAAGGCTGAGAGTTTAGGCTTCATGTCGTTCTTTTCGATTGTGGAGGTGATGGCAATGTTGGCATACATGCACACCCGACGCAATGCCGGCCGCAGCGCGAAATTAATGGCACAATACCGGCTTACTTTTTTGGAGCCTCACCATGACCATCTTCGCCGCCCCCGTATTCGACGCCACCGTGATCTACGAAGGCAATGAGCTGTTCAAAGGCCAGGGCGCGGCGCGCGGCTGGGCCGAAAAGCTGGCGAAGGAACTGGAGTGCGACATCGGCGTCGAGAAGATCGGCACCGGCTGGGTGCTGACCGGCACCGTCGACGGCGAAGCCTGCAAATGGAGCATCGTCGGCCAGCGCCTCAAACGCATGGACTAAAGCGTGCGTTAGCGCACAACATCGCCGGCCCTGGCCGGGTACGATTTCCGATAATCTGCCCACCAAGGATAGCGATGAAACGCGACCTGCCCGATGCCACTGCCACCGCCGCCGCCATGTCGGCCGGACTGCGCTACGTGCACGACTACCAGCCCGGCATCGCCCGCCGCAAGCGCGGCAAGCACTTCCACTACGTCGACGCCGACGGCCATGCCGTCAAGGACGTCGACACGCTGGCCCGCATCAAATCGCTGGTCATCCCGCCAGCGTGGAGCGACGTCTGGATCTGCAGCCATCCGCGCGGCCATCTGCAGGCCACAGGCCGCGACGCGCGCGGCCGCAAGCAGTATCGCTACCACCCTCGCTGGCGCGCCCATCGCGACGAGTCCAAATACGACCGCATCCTCGGCTTCGGCAAAGCGCTGCCCGCGATACGCCGCGCGGTCGACACCGCGCTCAAGTTGCCCGGCCTGCCGCGCGAGAAGGTGCTGGCCACCATAGTCTACCTGCTCGAAGCGACGATGATGCGGATCGGGAACGAGGAGTATGCGCGCGAGAACAAATCCTTCGGCCTGACCACGCTGCGCGACCGCCACGTGCGGCTGGACGGCCGCAAGGTGGAGTTCCGCTTTCGCGGCAAGAGCGGCGTGCACCACGCCGTCGAAGTCGAGGACCGGCGCCTGGCCAACATCATCCGCCGCACGCGCGACCTGCCAGGGCAGGAGCTGTTCCAGTACGTCGACGACGACGGCACGCCGCACGCCGTCGGCTCGGCCGACGTGAACGAGTATCTGCAGGCGATCGCGGGAGAGGACTACACCGCCAAGGACTTCCGCACCTGGTCCGGCACGGTGCTGGCCGCGGTGGCGCTGCGCGAGTACGAAAAGTTCGACTCCGAGGCGCAGGCCAAGAAGAACGTGGTGCAGGCCATCGAATCGGTGGCGCGCAAGCTGGGCAACACGCCCTCCATTTGCCGCAAGTGCTATGTGCATCCGAGCGTGATCGCATCCTACCTGGACGGCACCATGCTGAAGGCGGCGCGCAACCGCGCCAGGCAGCAATTGCAGGACAACCTGCACGCGCTGCGTCCGGAAGAGGCGGCGGTGCTGGCCTTGTTGCAGCAACGTCTGCAAACGTCGACGGCGAAGTAAATAGGAGTAGAATTTAGCTCCGGCGAATTGTCGCCCTAATCAGCCGAACTGTTTCGCCATGCCTCAAGCACTGCCCTTCCAGCTTCGAAAAGAATGCCCGCCCGGCGCCTGCGAGTGCCGGCGCGACGAACTGCTGGAACAGTGGGACCAGGCGCCCGAGGACACGGACATCCGCATCCTGCGCCTCACCCGCGACGAAGAAAAACTGCTGATCGCCAGGATAGAGAACATCGCCAGCTTCGAAGAGCTGGGCCGCATCGAGCAGCGCATGCTGGAGCAGCTGGGCATACGCCTGACCATCACCCCCAGCCTGAACGGCGTGCGCACCGTGATGGGCTTGCAGATACGCCTGGCGGAGCAGCAAGGCCTGTGCCGCAAGACCCGCGAGCAGGTGCCGGCCGCCGTGCGGCGCTGCCTGCACAACCACCCCGATATCGTCTACGCGTTGCTGAACTCCCGCGACCTGCTGGGCGCAGGCTGACGCCCTTCCCTCTTAACCCGGATGCGCCAGCGCCGCGCCGGGCATGCTGCCGCCGGCCGAGCCGTCCGGGTAGATATCGTGGAACTTGCTGTAGTCCAGTATCCGCACATTGCCCTCCAGTTTGTCCGACATGATGTCGGCGAAATGGTGGTTGAAGAAGATGTGCTCCGCCGCGTAGGTCTGGCGCGCGTGGACGAAATCGTTGAGTGTGTCGTCGGTGCCGGAAACGGCCACCGACAAGGTCGCGCCTTCATTGTGCAGGTCCTCCTGCGACTTGCCCCAGAACGGGCTCGATTCGTCGATCTTGTGCAGGATGGTCCACGTCAGCGCGAACACGCCGGAATGCTCGCGCTCCAGTTGCAGGTCGTAGAAGCGCGTGAAGATCTGCCCTTCCAGCGTGGTCTCGCGGCGTATCAGCGTGGCTCGCACCGAGGCTTCCAGTATCAGGTTGCCGCGTTCATTCCCGGTCCTCAGCATCAGCGTCGGCACGCCGTTGAAAGGCGTGATGACGGCGACGTCGGAAAACATGATGCGCGACGTCGGCCGCGAGAAACGGGCGAACAACAGCCCCGTCACCGCCGCCACTTCCACCATGCCTAGCAGGATTTCGGTCGAGGCGACGATGTGGCCATAGGTCGAGCCGGGATTCATATACCCGTAGCCGACGGTGGCCAGCGTTTCGATCGAGAAGAACACCGCGTCCGGGAAGTAGCCGGGCCGCGCATTGGAGATCGAACCGGGCACCAGGTAGAACGCCAGCGCAAACGCCAGGTTCGTCACCAGATACAGCGCGCCGACCAGCAGGAAGAAATGCGCCCAGCTCAGGGTCAGCATCCAGTGGTAGATGTCGCCCCAATGCGGGCGGCCCAGGCCGACCCGCTTGATCTGCGAAGTCCCCATGCGGAACACGCCGCGGTCGTTGCCGACCCGCGGACGGACCACCTTCTGCGCAGGCTTGCGCACCGGACCTTCACTCATGGCCGGGCCTCAATCGTCGTCGTTGGGATCGAGGTCGGGGAACATCACCTCGGTAAAGCCGAACTTCGAAAAGTCGGCGATGCGCATCGGGTACAGCACGCCGAGCAGATGGTCGACCTCATGCTGCACCACGCGCGCGTGGAAGCCGTCAACATCGCGGGAGATGGGCTGCCTGAACTGGTCCACGCCTTCGTAGCGCAGCTTGACGAAACGCGGCACGCTGCCGCGCAAGCCGGGCACCGACAGGCAGCCTTCGAAACCCTCTTCCTTGTCGTCGGAGAGCGGCGTCAGCACCGGATTGATTAATACCGTTTCCGGCACTTGCGGCGCATCGGGATAGCGCGCGTTCTGCTTGAAGCCGAAGATCACCAGTTGCAGGTTGACGCCGATCTGCGGCGCCGCCAGGCCCGCGCCGTTGGCCGCGTGCATGGTGTCGAACATGTCGGCGATCAGCTCGCGCATGGCGGGCGTGTCGAACTCCGTCACCGGCTCCGCCACGCGCAGCAGGCGCGGGTCGCCCATCTTCAGGATTTCGCGGACGGTCATTTGATGCCTCCGCCGTTGATCTCGCACTGCATCTCGCGCAGGAACTGGCAGTACTCGGCGCCGGTCTCGGGATGCTTGAGGCCCATCGCCGTCATCGCCTTCAGGTAGCCCAGCTTGGAGCCGCAGTCGTAGCGCTGGCCGTCGTAGCGGTAGGCCAGCACGCGCTCATCCTTCATCAGCGCGGCGATGCCGTCGGTCAGCTGGATCTCGCCGCCGGTGCCGGTGCCGAGGTTTTCCAGGTACTGGAAGATCCGGCCCGACAGCACGTAGCGGCCCACCACCGCCAGCGTGGACGGCGCCACGTCCGGCGCCGGCTTCTCGACGATGCCGTGCACCAGTTCCAGCTTGGGCTGGTAGGCCGAGGCGCTGACGATGCCGTACTGGCGGGTGGCGGCGCGCGGCACTTCCTGCACCGCCAGCACGCTGCAACGCTCGTAGGCGTACAGGTCGGTCATCTGCGCCAGCACCGGCTTGACGCCGTCGGCGGTGTCCATGAAGTCGTCCGCCAGCAGCACGGCGAACGGCTCGTCGCCGATCACCGGACGCGCGCACAGCACCGCGTGGCCCAGGCCCAGCGGCTCCGACTGGCGGATGTAGATGCAGTTGACGTTCTTGGGAATGACGTTCTGCACCAGCTCCAGCAAGGCTTTCTTGTCGGCCGCTTCCAGTTCCGCTTCCAGTTCGTAGGCTTTGTCGAAGTGGTCCTCGATGGCGCGCTTGTTACGGCCGGTGATGAACACCATTTCGGTGATGCCGGCGGCGACCGCCTCTTCCACCGCGTACTGGATCAGCGGTTTGTCGACGATGGGCAGCATCTCTTTCGGCTGCGCCTTGGTCGCTGGGAGAAAACGGCTGCCAAGACCGGCGACCGGGAACACTGCTTTTCTGATTTTGGACATGATAGCTATCTTGTTTTATCTGGCTTCCAGCAGCGCCAGCAGGCCTGCCTCGTCCAGTATGGTGACTTCGAGTTCCTGGGCCTTGGCCAGCTTGCTGCCGGCATCGGCCCCGGCAACCAGGTAATGGGTTTTCTTGGATACCGAGCCGGATACCTTGCCGCCCTGCGCTTCGATCATGGCGCCAGCCTGATCGCGGCTGAGGTTGGGCAGAGTGCCCGTCAATACAAAGGTCTTGCCGGTCAGCGGGCCTTCGGCCGCCTGCTCCGGCAGCTGCGCCAGCAGATCCTTGCGCAACTGGTCCAGTGCGATCAACTGCTCGCGGTGGCCAGGCTCCGCCATCCACGCTTCCAGCGCTTCGGCCACGCCTGCCGGCAGGCCGAACACGGTGAACACCGGCAGGTGCGCCAGCACTTCCAGCGTCACTTCCTGTTCGACCAGCTGCTTGCTGCGTGGTTCCGTCAATTTCGGTATGCCCAGCGCGGCCATCAGCTTGACGGTGTCGAGCTTCTCGCGCAGCTTGGCGCTCGGCGCATGTTCGCCGGACGGTGCGACGCCGGCGGCCAGCAAGGCGTCGATGGCTTCCTGGTTTTTCGGTTCGGCGAAGAAGTCGGCGATCGATTCGGCGACGATGCCGCCGATATCGGGCAGCACGCGCAGCAGCGCGGCCGGCACGCGGCGGATCAGATCGAAACGGCCTAGCCATTCGGCCAGCGTCTTGGCGGTCGACTCGCCGACGTGGCGGATGCCGAGCGCGAACAGCATGCGCTCCAGCGGCGGGTTCTTGCTGGCGGCGATGGCCTCCAGCAGATTGTCCGCCCACTTGGTGGCGATCTTGCCCTGCGCGACAGTCTCCGGCGTCGTGCCTTCGCGTTCGTCGGCCAGGCGCTTCATCTCCAGCAGGTCTTCCAGCTTGAGCGCGTACAGGTCGGCGACGCGCTGGACCTGGCCATGTTCGACCAGGTTGTCGATGTAGCGGTCGCCCAGGCCTTCGATGTCCATCATGCGGCGGCCGGCGAAGTGGCGGATCGCCTCCTTGCGCTGGGCCGAGCAGAACAAACCGCCCGAGCAGCGGGCAATCGCCTCGCCCTCTTCGCGCACGACGTGCGAGCCGCACACAGGGCAGGTCTTGGGCAGCACGTAGGCTTCCGGCTCCGGCGACGGCCGGCGCTCCAGGACCACGGACAGCACTTCGGGAATAACGTCGCCCGCGCGGCGCACGATGACGGTGTCGCCGATGCGCACGTCCTTGCGGCGCACTTCGTCTTCGTTGTGCAGCGTGGCATTGGTGACGTTGACGCCGCCGACGAACACGGAGGCCAGCCGCGCCACCGGCGTGATGGCGCCGGTACGGCCGACCTGCACTTCAATCGCCAGCACGGTGGTCAGCGCTTCTTCGGCGGGGAACTTGTGCGCCAGCGCGAAACGCGGCGCGCGCGACACGAAGCCCAGCGTGCGCTGGTCCTGCAGCAGGTTGGCCTTGTAGACCACGCCGTCGATTTCGTAAGGCATGGTCGGACGGGCTTCGCCGATCTGTTTGTAGTAGGCCATCAAACCGTCGTAGCCCCTTACCACGGCGCCTTCCTTCGCGACGGGCAGGCCCATGGTGCGGTACCAGTCCAGCAGCGCGGAGTGCGACAGCGGCATCTCCGCGCCTTCCAGCGCGCCAACGCCGTAGGCGAAGAAGCTCAGGTTGCGGGAGGCGGTGATGCGCGAATCGAGCTGGCGCAGGCTGCCCGCCGCCGCGTTACGCGGATTGACGAATTCCTTCTGGCCGGCTTCACGCTGGCGCGCATTCATCGCTTCGAAATCGCTCTTGAACATCAGCACCTCGCCGCGCACGTCGAGCACGGCCGGCGGTGTCGGCGTGAGGAGGCGCAGCGGGATGGTGCGGATGGTGCGGATATTGGCGGTGACGTCCTCGCCGGTATAGCCGTCGCCCCGGGTGGCGGCTTGCACCAGCAGGCCGTTCTCGTAGCGCAGGTTGATGGCCAGGCCGTCGTATTTGACTTCGGCCGCGTATTCGACGGCGGCCGCCGCATCCAGGCCTTCGCGCACGCGGCGGTCGAAGTTCTCGATATCCTCGTCGGTGAAGCCGTTGTTCAGCGATAGCATCGGCACCGTGTGCGTGACCTGGTCGAACTGCGGCAACGGCGCCGCGCCCACGCGCTTGGTGGGCGAATCGGGCAGCGCGAACTGCGGGTGCGCTTCCTCCAGCTTTTGCAACTCGACGAACAGCTTGTCGTACTCCGCGTCCGGGATGGTGGGCGCGTCTTCAACGTGATAGGCGTGCAGGTGCTTGTTGAGCTCAGCGCTCAACGACTCGATGCGCGCTTTAAAATCTACTTCGGTCATTACTGCTTCCTACTAGCTAAACAAACGCAACGCGCGGATGGAACCGGCCGGAATATCGGCGTCGTTCATCTCGGCGTAGAAGTCCTGTACCTGGCCGGCGATCTCCGACAGGGCGGTGTCCGACAGCGGCTGGTTGTAGTCGTCGACGATGGTCGCGTCCAGGCGGCCCACCAGCGATTTGGCGCAGGCGACCATGGCGCCGAAGCCGTCGCGGGCCGGAGCCACGCAAGGCACGTCCAGCAGCAAGGTCAGTCGCGGCGTGGTTTCTTCAGCCAGCGTGACGTTGGTCGACAGCGAGAACAGATGGCCGCCCTCGCCGTCCGGCATCACGTAGCGGCCGTCGGGACGCACGTCGAAGCCCTGCTTCTCCAACGCGCCCAGCAGCGTGGAGATGGCCCACGGCGCGCCATTGGTTTGCAGGTTGACGCCCAGCTGCGCGTCGTGGCCGGCGACGAAGCGGTGCAGGTTGCGCGCCTCGGCCATCACTTCGATCATGTCCGGGATTTCCGGCTCGGCGCCGATTTCGTCGGCCATGGCGCGCAGGCGAGTGACCAGTTCCGAGTATTCCAGTTCGTTCAATGCGGTGCTGCGGCTGGCCAGCTGCACGCCGCCTTGCAGCTTGGTGTAGACGCCGCCATGGACGATGGGCTCCCAGTCGCCGCTGACGGCCAGGCCGATGTAATGCACCGGCTTGTTGCCGACCATGCGCAGCGTTTGCAGCACCGGCAGCAGCTTGTCGCCGCGCGCCGCGCCTTCCAGCGCCAGCGGCAGCAGGCAATCGATCAGCGGGTCGACCAGCGCGGTAGCCTGCTCGGCGGCCGGCGTCACGCTGTTGGCGCGCGGCGCGGCCGGCGGCGCCGTCGGGTCGGCGTCGGTCTCGAATTCGGCGGCGACCGCGCCCAGCGCGGACGCTGCGGCGGAGGCTTCGCCACCGGCCACGCCAGGCGCCGCGCTGTCGAGCGAGAAGCTCGGCTCCTGACGCGTCGGCTCATGGCGCGCGCCGGACGCAGGCGGCGTGTCGCCGGTGCGCATCAGCACATCGTCATGGTCGGTCGAGAAGGCGCGTTCGACGCTCTTCTTGGCCTTGTATTCCTGGATCTTGTTGTACGTGAAAACGCCGGCGACGAATACGCCGGCGATTCCGATCAAACTCATTTGAAGGTCTGTCATGCTGCTTGTGCCTCGGAAGCGAAGTTTGCGGCGGATTCCATATCCACCGCCACGATGCGCGATACGCCCTGCTCTTGCATCGTCACACCGATCAGTTGATTGGCCATCTCCATCGCGATCTTGTTGTGCGAAATGAAGAGGAATTGGGTCTGGTCAGACATGCGCTTGACCATCCGGCAGAATCGTTCGGTATTGGCGTCGTCCAGCGGTGCATCGACCTCGTCGAGCAGGCAGAACGGCGCCGGGTTAAGTCGGAACATCGAGAACACCAGCGCCGTTGCGGTCAGCGCTTTTTCACCGCCGGACAACAGGTGAATGGTGGCGTTCTTTTTACCCGGCGGCTGGGCCATGACCTGCACGCCGGAGTCGAGAATTTCATCGCCGGTCATGATCAGCTTCGCCTGGCCGCCGCCGAACAGGATCGGGAACAGTTCGGAGAAGTGGCCGTTGACGCGGTCGAAAGTGTCTTGCAGCAGATCGCGGGTCTCTTTGTCGATGCGCGCGATCGCGTCCTCCAGCGTGTTGATCGCCTCGTTCAAGTCGGCGTTCTGCGCATCGAGGAAGTTCTTGCGTTCGGAAGCCGTCGCCAGCTCGTCCAGCGCCGCCAGGTTGACCGCGCCCAGCATCGAGATCGCATTGGTCAGGCGCGTGACTTCGCCTTGCAGGTACGAAGCCTTCATATCGGGATGCAGCTTCTCGGCCAGCGCCGCCTCGTCGGCCTGCACCTCGGCCAGTTGCGCGGCGAACTGCTCCTGGTTCAGGCGCGCCGCCTGTTCCTTCAACTGCATTTCCATGATCTTGTCGCGCTGCGGTTGCAGGGCGCGCTCGGTCGACATGCGGCCTTCCTCGAACATGCGCAGCTGCTGCGTGATCTGGTCGAGTTCATGGCGCGCGTCGGACAGCGCTTTTTCCTGGCCGGTGCGGCGGTCAAGCAAGTCCTGCAAGCCTTCGTTGGCCTGGCCGGATTCGAGATTGGCCAGTTCGGCCTGCCCCGCTTCCAGGCTTTGCGTGACCTGCGCCACCTGCGCGGTCGCGGTGGCGATCGAGCGGCGGAATTCTTCGATCTTGCTGCGCTGGGACTTCTCCGCGAACTGCGCTTCCTGCGCGGCGCGTTCCAGGTCGCGCAAGGCTTCGCGGGCGTCGGCGAGGCGCTGCTCTTTTTCGAGGAACAGCGTCTGGCCTTCCTCGTGGTCGCCCTGGAGGTTGCCGAGCTCCATATCGAGCTGCTCGAACTTTTCCTCGGACTCCATCTTGATCTGGGTTTGTTCTTCTTCCTGCGCGGCGATTTCGGCCAGGTCGGTTTCGATCTGGTTGCTGCGCTGGTTGAAGCGCGCTTCGATCTCCGACAGCTTGACCACGTCCAGCTGCAAGGTGTGCACCGACTGCTGAAGGCTTTGCAGCTTGGCGCGGTACTCGGTCAGGCGGCGCGTCAACTCGGCGACGGCGGCATCGGCGCGCACCGAACGGGCGCGCGCCTCGTCGGCCAGCATCTGCTGCGCGCGCAGCTGCTTGGTGATGTTGTCGATTTCCTGCTGGCGACCCAGCATGCCGTCCTGCTCCGAGTCGGCGGCGTAGAAACGCACGCTGCCCTGCGTGACGGCGTGGCCCTGGCGCGTGACGAAGCAGGCGCCGGCCGGCAGCTTGGCGCGCTCGGCGAAGGCTTCGGCCGTGTCCTCGGCGATGTAGACATTGTGCAGCCAATCCTGCAGCAGGCCGCGCAGCCCTGGATCGTTCAGCTTGAGCAGATTCAGGAACGGCTTCAGGCCCGCCACTTCCACCGGAGCAGGCGGCACGGCGGTGGATGGCGCGAACAGCGCCAGCTTGGCCGGCGGCGCATCGCTGAAGAAGGCCTTGGCCCATTCGATGTTCGACATCTGCAGCGCCGAGGTACGCTCGCGCAGCACGGATTCCAGCGCGGTCTCCCAGCCGGATTCGATGTTCAGTTTTTGCCACAGGCGCGGCAGCGTATCGAGTTCATGCTTTTGCAGCCATGGCGTGACCTTGCCCTGCGTCTGCACGCGCTCCTGCAACTGGCGCAGCGCGTTCAAGCGCGCTTCAAGTTGGGCGTTGGCGGCGGTTTCGGCGTTGACCTGCTGCTGGGCGGCCTGGCGTTCCTCGTCGAGGCGCGGTTGCTGCTCCAGCGCCTCTTCCAGCAGGAAGCCTTGCTCTTCCAGGGCCTGCTGCTTTTCTTCCAGTTGCAAGCGCAGGTTGTTCAGGTGCGCGCTGTCCGGCAGATTAAGGCCGCTCTTTTCCTGTTGCAGACGCTCGCGCCGCACAGCCAGGCCGTTGAGGATGTTGTTGGCGTTGCGCTGGTGCGCCGACTCCAGCTCCAGCTGCTGCTGCGCCTGCATGATGCGGGCGCGCGATTCGGTGCTTTTGGTCTGCGCCTCGCGCCATACCTGCTCCAGCATCGGCAGCGACTCGGCTTTTTGCTCGGCCATCATCTGCGACTGTTCGACCTTGGCCGACAGCTCTTCCAGCGTGAACTCGGCTTCCTCGATCTGGCCGCCGTACTCGCTGGCCTGGTTCTGCCATTGGTCGCGCTGCGCGGTCAGCGCGGCCAGCTGCGCCTGCAAGCGGCTGCGCGATTCGATGACGAACTTGATCTGCGCTTCCAGGCTGCCGATTTCGGCGTTGGTCTGGTACAAGCTGCCCTGCGCCGTGTGCAGGCGGTCGCCGGCCGAGAAGTGCGCCTGGCGCATCTGCTCCAGCGACAGCTCGACGTTGCGCAGCTTGGCGGTCTGTTCTTCCAGGTCGTTCTGCGCCTGCTCCATCTCGCGGAAGTATTTCTTCTGCTCGTTCTCGGCTTCGATCTTGCGCAGCAGCCAGAGCAGCTTCTGCTTTTCTTCCTGGTCCGATTGCAGCTGGTGGAACTTGGTGGCGACGGCCGCCTGCCCTTCCAGCTTTTCCAGGTTGGAGTTCAGCTCGCGCAGGATGTCGTCCACGCGCAGCAGGTTCTCGCGGGTGTCGTGCAGACGGTTTTCGGTTTCGCGGCGGCGTTCCTTGTACTTCGAAACGCCAGCGGCCTCCTCCAGGAACACGCGCAATTCTTCCGGCCGCGATTCGATGATGCGGCTGATCATGCCCTGGCCGATGATGGCGTAGGCGCGGGGACCGAGGCCGGTGCCGAGGAAGATGTCCTGGATGTCGCGCCGGCGCACCGGCTGGCCGTTGATGTAGTAGGTCGAGGTGCCGTCGCGCGTCAGCGTGCGCTTGACGGCGATTTCGGCATACTGGCCCCACTGGCCGGAGGCCTTGCCGTCGTTGTTGTCGAACACCAGCTCGACCGACGCCCGCCCGGCCGGCTTGCGGTGGGTCGAGCCGTTGAAAATCACGTCCTGCATGGACTCGCCGCGCAGCTCGGAAGCCTTGGACTCGCCCAGCACCCAGCGCACGGCGTCGATGATATTCGACTTGCCGCAACCGTTGGGCCCCACCACGCCAACCAACTGACCCGGTACCTGGAAATTGGTGGGATCAACGAAAGACTTAAATCCCGACAATTTGATGGAAGATAGACGCACGTTGTTATCTGGTGTGTGGGCTGGAAAAGTTCACAATAATACCATTTTGCGCATCAAATCAGGCCGAAAACGCGTCATGGCGGAGCGTGCGCTTATCGTAGCGGGGATTTGGGTTCCCGCCAAATGGCGCGGGTGTAAGGTTTGTCGTGGCCCGACAGGTAGAGCGCGGCCTGGGTGATCCACATTTCCGCCGGCACCGGCTCCACGCGCGGCGCAATCAGCACAATGGGGATGCAGAACACCACCAGCAGGCGGCTCAGCGCCAGGTGGTGCTCGGTGCTGGCGTACCAGATGAACACGGCCGCCACAAGCAGACCGAGCAGGCAACCCGTCACCGACTCCGACACCGAATGGGCCTGGACGTAGACGCGGGAAATGGCGATCAGCACGGCCAGCGCCGTGCCGGCCAGCACGCCGAACCAGCGCAGCGCCACGGACGACGAGCGGAACGCCAGGAAGAACGCGACCGGGAACACGGCGGCGGCGCGCATGGCATGGCCGCTGAAGCCAGCGAATTCCACCGATTCCACGCCGATGCCCCAGCCGACGAAGGCCATCTTGGTGGCCACCACCAGCGCCATGCCGACGCCGAACAGCGCGCACCAGGCGGCCGTCAGCCGCCAGGACTTGCCGGCCAACAGCCAAACAGCGATGGCGATGCCTATCGGCCCGGTGACTGCCAGACTCCCCGTAATACTCAAACCGTGCCACCACATCATCATCTAAAAGCGCCCTATCGTTGTTTTTGCACCGCATCATTAAAACACATGCGGGCGCATTCTATCGAAAATTGCTATGCAACAACAGTGCGCGCTGGATTTCGCCGTGGCCGACGCGTGTCGGCGGGCCGTGGCATACTCTTGCTCATGCTCATCATTCTTGGAAAATCCTCGTCCATCAACGTCCGCAAAGTGCTGTGGACTTGCGCTGAAATCGGCCTGGACTACCAGCTGGAACAGTATGGCAGCGGCTTCCTGCCGACCGCCACGCCCGACTTCCTGCGCATGAATCCCAACGGCATGGTGCCGGTCATCATCGACGACGGGCACAGCCTGTGGGAATCGAACACCATCTGCCGCTACCTCGCGGGCAAGCACGGCCGCACCGACCTGCTGCCGTCCGGGCCGATGGCGCGGGCGCAGGTGGAAAAGTGGATGGACTGGCAGGCGACCGAGTTGAACAACGCCTGGCGTTATGCCTTCATGGCCCTGGTCCGGCAAAGTCCGGCACATGGCGATGCGGCGGCGCTGGCGGCCAGCGTGGCGGAATGGAACCGTCTGATGGCCATGCTGGACGCGCAGCTGGCGGCCGGCGGGCCTTACGTCTGCGGCGCGACGACGACGCTGGCCGATATCGTGCTCGGCTTGTCGGCCAACCGCTGGCGCGCGGTGCCGATGGCGCGGCCGGATCTTGCCGCCGTCGACGCCTGGTTTTCCCGTTTGAGCGAGCGCGAAGGTTTTCGCACCCATGGCTGTAACGGCCTGCCCTGACAATCTTTTTGGAGTTTAGCAATGACTGTATCGACCTGGCTGTTGTTCTTATCGGTTTCCCTGGCGGCGGCGTTCAGCCCGGGGCCGGGTGTGCTGATGGCGATCTCGACCGCGACCACCATGGGCGCGAAGCGGGCCCTCTACAGCTCGGCGGGCAACGCGCTGGGTGTGTTCATCGTGGCGACGACGGCGGTGGCCGGCCTGGGCCTGCTGTTGAAGACGTCGGCGCTGGCGTTCGGCGCGTTGAAGGTGGCTGGTGCGGCGTATCTGATTTACCTGGGCATCAAGGCCTGGCGCAGCGCGGGCCTGGTGACGGCAACTGCCGAAGCGGCCGCAACGGCTGAAGCGGCGCCAGGCGCGGTTGAGGCCAGCCGCTTCAGCACCTTCCGCGGCGGCCTGCTGGTGGCGGTGTCCAATCCCAAGGCGATCCTGTTCTTCACCGCCGTGTTCCCGCAATTCATGCCGCCGGATCACGTGGACCCGGTGCGCTTCCTGTTGCTGACCTCGACCTTCACCAGCTGCACCTTGCTGTCGCACTTCTTCTACGTCGCGTGCGCGTCGTGGTTGAAGCGCAGCGTCAAGCAGAGCATCGCCCGCACCCGCCTGGCCAAACGCACCACCGGCGTGATCTTCGTCGGCATGGGCGGCGCGCTGCTGACGTTGACGAACTCGAAATAAGCTCGCGGCAAACGGCGGTAGAATCCAGTCCATGAATGCCGCTTTTAAAACCCTGGTAGCTGAAGCGCTCAAACTCGATACGCGCGAACGTATGGAGTTTGAGCAACTATTGCAAGCAAGCTTGAGCAAAGATGCGGGCCTTGACGAGGCTTGGACCATTGAAATTGAGCGGCGCATCGCCGACATAGAAAACGGCATCGAACAAACTATTCCAATGGCCGAGGCACTGGCTCAAGTGCGCAAGAACTTGAAATGAAACTGGTCATCGTCCCGCCCGCTCTCACGGAGTTGCAGGACGCCGCCGAGATGGCTTTAACCGAACGCCGAAGCCGGCGGGTCGATGGAGGCGTCGTTGTCGGCGTTGCGGGCCAGCGCTTGCGACAGGGCGACGGCGACCACGCCTTCGCTGCGCACCACTTGCACGCTCTGCTCGCGGAAGCGCTGCGCCAGCTGCTCGCCGGACATCGAGAACGCTTCCTGCCGCGCCGCCGTCGAGAAGATGTACAGCGTGCGTAGCGGACTGATCCAGGCCAGCTTGACCTTGCGGCTGCCGCCATCGTCCTGTTCGAATTCCAGCCACATGCCGCGCGTCAGGCTGTCGACTTCGATGGCGGCGTCTTCCTCTTCCGGATCCACCTGCTGTAACGCGCGCGCTTCGGCTTCCGCCCGGGCGGCGGCTTCTGCCTTGGCTTGCAGCTCAAGGCGCCGTTCGGCGGCCTGCTGCGCTACCTGCATCGATATCTCCAGCTGACGCTCCGGCGACATCTCCAGCGGCGCACGCACGATGGAGGCGTGGCACTCCGCCAGCTCGGCAAAGAATTGCAGGCGGTCGGCGTCCTGCCACTTGATGATATCCAGCCATTTGTTCAGCGTGCTCAGCAGCACCGGCAGCTTGGCGATCAGCTGCTTGCGGTCGTCCGCGTTGAGCTTGGGGCGCACGCTCCAGATCAGGTCGTCCATGGTCCTGGTGGCGTTGTTGACGGCGCCCGGCTTGTCGTCCTCGATGCTGTAGGCGATGGTCAACACGGATACCCAGCGCTGTTCGAGGAAGGCTTCAACCACGGCGATCACTTCGCCGGTGCCGATGCGCAGCGCGACGGCGTTCCTGGCCAGCTTGCCCGACTCGGCCATCTTCTCCTGCTTCAGCGCGGCGGCGACCGGCTCGGCGATGGCGGCGGCGGCGGCGCGCTCTTCGGCCTGGATCGATGCCTCCAACTCATTGACCGCCTCGGTGAACACCGACAGCTCGTGATCGTAGTCGCGGCCGACGCGGTCGACGCTGCGCTGCATGGCCTGGAACAGCGGATCTTCCGGCCCCTTGCGCTGCTCCCAACCCATGCGCGACAGCAGGTCGATCAGGCGGCGCGCCGGATGGGCTTCCTGGAAGAAGAAGTTTTTATCGACCAGCGCGGCCTTCAACACCGGGATTTGCAGGAAGCGGATCAGGTCGCGGATTTCCTGCGAGATGTTCTGGTCGCGGAAGACGGTGTCGAAGATCGCCGACAACAGATCGATGGTGCTCTCGTCGGTGCGCGACAGGCTGCCCCGCGGCATGCTGGCTTTGATGTTCGGCAGGTAGAAGACGTTGCCGCCAGCCGCGCCTGCCGTTGCGGGCGCAGCAGCGCCATCGGCGGCATGTGCTGACGGCGGCGATGCACCGCCAACGCCGGCCACCGCGCCGAGCGTGCCGATGGATTCGTAAGGCACGGCTTTTTGCAACTGCGCCAGATACGCCAGCAGCGGCTGCTTGGCGCCGATCTGCGACAGGCGTTGCGCGTCTTCGTTGCTCAAGGCGCCAGGCACAAAGCCTTGCGCCGGTCCCTGCACCCACACGCCGCCAGCCCCCTGCCCCGGCACGGCGGGCAGGAAGCCACCTGCGGCGACGGCCGGCACGCCAGCTGCGCCAGCGGCAAAACCGGCAGCCATCAACACACCCGCAGCAGACGGCCCAACGGCGTGCGACGCGGCGTGTTGCGCGGCCGCGCCCGAAACCGGGACAGCAGTAGCGCCGCCCTGCTCGCCAGCTTTCGGCACCCACACCGCACCGGAATTCAATGCCGACAACGGCAAATCCGGAATACTCAAATCCACGCCCTGCAACAGGCCGCCTGCGATGTTGTCGACGATCTCGCCGGCAGCCGAACCCTCCACATCGCTGGACGCGAAGAACTGCCGCAACTGCTGCGCCAGCGCCGCCTGGTTGCCGCGCACGCGCGACGGCGCCGCGGCCTTGGGCTTGTCCGTCTTGCGGCCCTGGTAGCCGTCCACCGAGCCCGGCAACACACCCTTGCTCTGCAAGGCCAGGTTCAAGGCATCGAGCATCGGCCCCAGTTCGATGAACATGCCCGGCTTGATCAAAGGCTGCAACAAGGGCGCGGCGTCGGCCTCGGTATCGAATTCGACCCAGGCTTGCTGCAACGCCACCAGGAACACCTCGGGACGGAAAGGATTCTGGCTGATGCGCAAGATGTCGCGATCCAACAGGAAAGCCAGGCGCACGTTCAACGTTTGCAACTGGTCGGCATACAGGCTCTCGAACGGCTTGCTGACGCCGCCTAGCGCCACCTTGTTGTCCATTTCCTCGAACGGCACCAGCGACAGCGGCTGTTCGCTCGCGCGCGGCGCGCCCTTGACCGCAGGCGACAGCTCGGCGATCTCGCGCCGCAGCGCCTTCTCCAGCGTGCTGGAGGCCAGGTGCAGGAAGGCGAAGTTGCGATTGCGTAGTTGATTGCCGGCGCGTATGCGCTGCTGCATGGTGCGCGGGTCGCCGCCTGTGGCGTCGATCAGCGCGCCGGCCAATTTGTTGGCCAGGTCCAGGTACTGGTCGCCCGCATGCCTGGTGGCGATGCCGATCAACTCTTCCAACAAGGCATGCCGCGGCGAGACCGGCTTTTTCGGCGCTGCGGACGTTGTGGAAGTTGCAACCATGGTGTTACCTGCTGTGATAGGAGAGTCTGTTTACGCCATTCTTGCACATTCTTTCCACAAGGCAATACCGGAAAGGAAAGACTGTGCAATATTTCGCGTATTTTTCTGTTTTCCCACAACTTTTATGGCATGAAACCCAGCATTGACGGGGCGCAAAGGACAAGGTTGAAGTTTCCCTAACATAACAAATTCCTGCCGCCGCCGCCGAGAACCCGCCATGAAATTCCTGCATAACCTGGAAACGTCCAGCAAGCTGCTGGCCGCCTTCGCCGCCCTGCTCGCCCTGACCGCGCTGCTGGGCCTGAGCGCCCTGGCCCGCATGGGCCATATCGACGACGCCTCCTCGGCATTGTCCGGCAAATGGCTGCCTCAGACCATAGCAGTGCTGTCGCTGCGCAACGATTTGCAGGAGGTGCGCAAACTGGAGCATGTGGTCCTGGCCGACAAGGACAGCATCGCCGACGCCGACCGCAAGCTGGCCGCGGCCAGCGCGGCCTTGCGCAGCAACGCTGGCCAGCTGACGCGCCTGCTGGCCGGGACGCCGGAACAGGCGCAGGGTACGGAGTTGCTGCGCCTGGCCGGGGACTACAGCGCCGAGCACGATCGCATGATGGCCCTCGCCGCCGACGGCAAGCTGGACGGGGCCAAGGCCTTGCTGAAGGGCCGTTCGCAGCAGGCGCTGGACACGGTGAACGGCCAGCTCGACAAGCTGCTGGCGGCGCAACTGGCCGGCAGCCAACAAGCGGCGCGCAGCGCCGACGAACTGTACGACGGCTCCCGGCTGATCACGCTGGGCACGCTGGGCGTGGCGGTCTTCGGCGGCGCGTTGCTGGTGTTGTGGCTGGCGCGTTCGATCTCGTCGCCGTTGCAGCGGGCGACGCAGGCGGCGCAGCGCATCGCCAGCGGCGACCTCGGCACCCGCATCGGCGACACCTCCAACAACGAGACCGGCAGGTTGCTGCAAGCGATGCAGCATATGAACGACAGCCTGCTGGGCATGATCGGCAAAGTGCGGCACGGCGCCCGCGCCATCGACGGCGCCGCGCGCGAGATCGCCGAAGGCAACCTGAATCTGTCGACCCGCACCGAGCAGCAAGCCGCGTCGCTGGAGGAAACCGCCTCGTCGATGGAGCAGCTGACGGCCACCGTCAAGCAAAACGCCGAGCACGCGATGCAGGCCAACCAGCTGGCGCTGTCGGCGTCCGCCGTGGCGCTGCGCGGCGGCGCCGACGTTGAGCAGGTGGTGGGGACGATGGCGTCCATCAACGACAGCTCGAAGAAGATCGCCGAGATTATCGGCGTGATCGACGGCATCGCTTTCCAGACCAACATTCTCGCGCTGAACGCGGCGGTGGAGGCCGCGCGCGCCGGCGAACAGGGACGGGGCTTCGCCGTGGTGGCGTCGGAAGTCCGCAACCTGGCCCATCGCAGCGCGGCGGCCGCGCGCGAGATCAAGGAGCTGATCGCCGATTCGGTCGACAAGGTGGCGCGCGGCACGCAACTGGCCGACCAGGCGCGCAATACGATGGACGAGGTGGTCGGCAGCGTCAAGCGCGTCACCGGACTGATCGGCGAGATCGCCGACGCCAGCGCCGAGCAGACCGCCGGGCTGGAGCAGGTCAACCAGGCGGTGGCGGCGATGGACCAGGCCACCCAGCAGAACGCCGCGCTGGTCGAACAGGCCGCCGCCGCGACGGCCGCGATGCAGGAAGAGACCGCCAGGCTGAAGGAAGCGGTCGGCGTGTTTTCCGGCGATGGCGATGCGCCGTCGCCGACGCCGGCCGGCCCCCTGTCTCTTGCCGCCGTGCTGGCCCCGCCGGCACAGCACATGACGCACGCGGGCGGCAGCGCCGCCGGACGGCGCGCGCCCGCCCCGCCGGGGCCGCAGCGGAGGCCCGCGCCCGCCGTGCGTCCGGCGCAAGGCGGCAAGGAAGTCGAGTGGGAAGAGTTCTGAGGGGAGCAACAAGGCGTGCTCCTACATGCCACCAAGACGAAATCCGATAGCGATCAGCGGATCGAACACGCATCATTGCGATACCAAAAACGCGACGGAATGCAAGTGCCGGCGCGGTTCTGGCGAGCACGTTCTTTCACTTTCGTAAAGGAATAGACATGAACTCGAATCAAAAAGGCAGTGGCAGCAAGCAGGACCAGAGCTCCGGCAGCAGCAAGCAGTCGGGCGACAAAGGTTCGTCCGGCGGTTCGCGCGGCAGCAGCGGCGGCACGCAGGGCGGCACCCATGAGCAGCATGTGGAAGCCGGCCGTCAAAGCCACAAAAACGACGGCAACAAGCAGTCCGGCAATAAGGACCGCTAGGTAGGCAAGCGCGGTCCCTGCGGTGCCATCCTCCGGCGCCGCAGCGCCGCGGCGTCAGGTTCCGACGTCAGATATTGGCCACCCGCTGTCCGCGCGGCGGCACGAAATCCTTCACTGCATCGACCATCCCCACTTTCAAGCCTTCGGCCGCCGTCAGGTGCAGGTCCGAGTACTCGTGCGTGCGCCAGTGCTCGTCGGTGAACCGGACATGATGGCGCAGGATCTGTTCGGTGCGGGCGTCGTCGGCCTGCAAGCCTTCGACGATGATGCGCAGCGCGTCCGGACGGGCGCCGTGCGGCGCGCTGGCGTGCGATTTGTGCACCATGAAGCGCGCGGTGTCGCTGGCGTAGCGCTCGGCGCCGGCCAGGAACAAAATCACCGCGATCGAAGCCACCGCGCCGGCGTTGTACGTGACGATCTTGATCGGCAGCTTGCTCAGGTAGTTGTACAGGCAGATGCCGTCGCTGACGTAGCCGCCGTTCGACTGGATCAGGATGTGGGCGGTGGTGATGCGGTCCTCCGTCATGTCGGCCACGGCGTCAAAGACGCGGCGAACCATGTCGCTGTTGACATCGCCGGACAGGGTGAACCACGCATGGCCCTCGTAAGTAGTGGAATCTTGGCTCATAACTGGGCTCTCGAATAAGTGTGATTTATTCTAGCAAATAGTTGTTTTTCAAGCCTTATTATTGCATTTCATTCGTGCGCGGGGGCTGAGCCCCGGAAATCAGGGTTCAGATTGACAACAAGGTGCTTCTGACATATATTCCCGAGTCTTGATCGGGAGAGGGTTGCGAGCGAATTCGCCTGCGCAGCCGCCGAAGGGGCACTACCCAAAAACTCTCAGGCAAAAGGACCGATCAAGGGACCAGCGCGGCCGCCGTATTGTTCAATGCGACGGGATGCCAACTGGACCAACTCTGGAGAGCGGTCGCGGCGCAAGCCGGCGGCCCACCGAAGGGGCGCACGGGAACCAGGAGCCAGCCTCCTCCCGTAATCTCTCAGGTACCAAGGACAGAGGGGTCTGCGATCATTGTGGAATCAGCTTTTGTTTAGCGTTTCCTTGTATGTTCTGTTAACCCCTATTCGATTTGGACCGAGGAATTATGACGCTCAAAGCCACCCCACTCAATAATGCCCACCGCGCCGCCGGCGCCAAGATGGTCGACTTCGGCGGTTGGGACATGCCGGTCAACTACGGCTCCCAGATCGAAGAACACAACGCCGTGCGCACCGACGTCGGCATGTTCGACGTCGCCCACATGTGCGTGGTCGACATCAAGGGCGACAACGTGCGCGGCTTCCTGCGCGGCCTGCTGGCCAACAACGTCGACAAGCTGCAGGTATCGGGCAAGGCCCTGTACTCGTGCATGCTGAACCCGCAAGGCTTCGTCATCGACGACCTGATCGTCTACTTCATCAACGAGAGCTGGTTCCGCCTGGTCGTCAACGCCGGCACCGCCGAAAAAGACGTGGCCTGGATGCAGCAGCAGAACACCGCCACCAAGGCCGGCCTGGCCATCACCCAGCGCCGCGACGGCGACACCGCCGAAGGCGCCCCGATGGCGCTGATCGCCGTGCAAGGCCCGAACGCCCGCGCCAAGGTGTGGGAAGTCATCCCTGAATCGAAGGAAGGCACGGCCGACATGAAGCCGTTCAACGTCGCCTTCGCCCAGAGCCCAACCTTCGGCGAGGCGATGATCGCCCGCACCGGCTACACCGGCGAAGACGGTTTTGAAATCGGCGTCGCCGCCGCGCAGGCCGAGAACCTGTGGAACGCGCTGGTGGCAGCAGGCGTCAAGCCGGCAGGCCTGGGCGCGCGCGACACGCTGCGCCTGGAAGCCGGCATGAACCTGTACGGCCAGGACATGGACGAAACCGTCAACCCGCTGGACGCGGGCCTGGCATGGACCATCGACCTGGTTTCCGAGCGCGACTTCATCGGCAAATCGGCACTGCAAGCCATGGGCCAGAACGCCCAGTTCGTGGGCCTGATCCTGCGCGAAAAAGGCGGCGTGCTGCGCGCCCACCAGAAGGTGGTCGTAGCGGGCACCGACGCCACCGGCGAGATCACCAGCGGCACCTTCAGCCCATCGATGCAGCAGGCGATCGCACTGGCCCGCGTGCCGAACGGCGTGGCCGTCGGCGACACCGTGCACGTCGAGATCCGCGACAAGAAACTGGCCGCGTCGGTGGTCAAGCTGCCGTTCGTGCGCAACGGTAAAATCCTGGCTGTTTAATTTTCGTATCACCTAACTACCCTTCTGGAGCCTTACATGAACATTCCTGCCGACCTGAAGTACACCGAATCCCACGAATGGGTACGCGCTGAAGCTGACGGCACCGTCACCGTCGGCATCACCGAGTTCGCACAGGATGCGCTGGGCGATATCGTCTTCGTCGAACTGCCGAAAGTGGGCGCGACCTTCGGCGCCGGCGACGACGCCGCCGTGGTGGAGTCGGTCAAGGCAGCCAGCGACATCTACGCGCCGATCGCCGGCGAAGTAGTCGCCGTCAACGACGACGTGGTCAACGCGCCTGAATCGATCAACGCCGACGCCTACGCCAACTGGCTGTTCAAGATCAAGCCGGCCGACGCCGCCGCGATCAACGGCCTGCTGGACGCCGCCGCTTACGGCAAGACCACCGAAGCGTAATTCCGCGAGAGGGCCAGCAGCACGCTGGCCCTTTGCTTTTGCCCCGGGCTGCTTGCCGGGGAAAGCCGCGCCCCACCCGCATTCTCTTTTTTGGCCCTGACAAATCATGACCCGCACCAGCCTGACCCAACTCGAAGCCCGCGACGCCTTCATCGCCCGCCACATCGGCCCTGACGCCGCAGAACAGGAAGCCATGCTGTCGGTACTCGGCTACGCCTCGCGCGCAGCCCTGATCGACGCCCTGGTCCCATCCAACATCCGCAACAAAGGCGCACTGCCGCTGGGCGCGTACTCGCAGCCGATGCCGGAACAGGAAGCGCTGTCCAAGCTGAAGAAGATCGCCTCGAAGAACAAGGTGCTCAAGTCGCTGATCGGCCAGGGCTACTACAACACCGTCACGCCTGGCGTGGTGCTGCGTAACATCTTCGAAAACCCGGCCTGGTACACCGCCTACACCCCGTACCAGCCGGAGATCTCGCAAGGCCGCCTGGAAGCGATCCTGAACTTCCAGCAGACCATCACCGACCTGACCGGCATGGGCATCGCCAACGCCTCGATGCTGGACGAAGGCACGGCCGCCGCTGAAGCGATGACGCTGATCCAGCGCGTGGGCAAATCGAAATCGATGACCTTCTACGTGGCCGACGACGTGCTGCCGCAAACCCGCGAAGTGGTCGAGACCCGCGCCAAGCCGCTGGGCATCGAAGTGAAGACCTTCCACCCGGCCGAACTGGCCGCCGTCGGCGAATGCTTCGGCGTGCTGCTGCAGTACCCGGGCGTGAACGGCGTGGTGCGCGACTACAAGGCCGGCGTTGAAGCCATCAAGGCCAAGGGCGCGATGGTGGTGGTCGCCGCCGACCTGCTGGCGCTGACCATGCTCACGCCTCCGGGCGAATGGGGCGCGGACGTGGTTGTCGGTAACAGCCAGCGCTTCGGCGTACCGCTGGGCTTCGGCGGCCCGCACGCAGGCTACCTGTCGACCCGCGACGAATTCAAGCGCAGCATGTCCGGCCGCCTGGTCGGAGTCACCATCGACGCACAAGGCAACAAGGCTTACCGCCTGGCGCTGCAAACCCGCGAGCAGCACATCCGCCGCGAAAAAGCCACGTCCAACATCTGCACCGCGCAGGTGCTGCTGGCTGTGATGGCGTCGATGTACGCCGTCTACCACGGCCCGAAAGGCCTGCTGCAAATCGCCCAGCGCGTGCACCGCTACACCGGCGTGCTGGCCGCCAACCTGAAGACCCTGGGCTACACCGTCACCAACGAGACCTTCTTCGACACCCTGACCGTGGCCGTCAAGAACGCCGAGCAGCTGCATGCATCGGCCCACTCGCACGGCGTCAACCTGCGCGTGATCGACGCCACCCACGTCGGCGTGTCGCTGGACGAGACCACCAGCCGCGAAGACATCGCGCTGCTGTGGACCGTGTTCGCGCACCCGGTCGGCGGCCCGGCCCACGGCCCGGACTTCGACGGCGTGGAAGCCGCCGTCGCCCAGGCATTCCCTGATGCGCTGTCGCGCACCAGCGAGTACCTGAGCCACCCGGTCTTCAACCGCTACCACTCCGAAACCGAAATGCTGCGCTACCTGCGCAGCCTGGCGGACAAGGACCTGGCGCTGGACCGCACCATGATCCCGCTGGGTTCGTGCACCATGAAGCTGAACGCGACCTCGGAAATGATCCCGGTCACGTGGCCTGAGTTCTCCAACATCCACCCGTTCGCGCCGGACGCGCAGACCGTGGGCTACCGCGAAATGATCTCGCAGCTGGAAGAGATGCTGTGCGCGCTGACCGGCTACGCCGCCGTGTCGCTGCAGCCTAACGCCGGCTCGCAGGGCGAGTACGCCGGTCTGCTGGTGATCCAGGCTTACCACCAGTCGCGCGGCGAAGGCCATCGCAACATCTGCCTGATCCCTTCGTCGGCGCACGGCACCAACCCGGCATCGGCCAACATGGTCGGCATGCAGGTGGTCGTCACCGCCTGCGACGCCAGCGGCAACGTCGACCTGGCCGACCTGAAAGCCAAGGCTGAACTGCACTCGAAGAACCTGGCCTGCGTGATGGTGACTTACCCATCGACCCACGGCGTGTTCGAAGAAGGCATCCAGGAACTGTGCGAAATCGTCCACGGCCACGGCGGCCAGGTCTACATCGACGGCGCCAACATGAACGCGCTGGTCGGCGTTGCGGCTCCGGGTTCGTTCGGCGGCGACGTCTCGCACCTGAACCTGCACAAGACCTTCTGCATTCCTCACGGTGGCGGCGGCCCGGGCGTCGGTCCTATCGGCGTAGGCGCGCACCTGGCGAAGTTCCTGCCTAACCAGCGTTCGAACGGCTACATCCGCGACAACGCCGGCATCGGTTCGGTCAGCGCCGCGCCGTACGGTTCGGCCAGCATCCTGCCGATTTCGTGGATGTACATCGCGATGATGGGCGCGGAAGGCCTGACCGCCGCGACCGAAACCGCGATCCTGAACGCCAACTACATCGCGCGCCGCCTGTCGCCGCACTTCCCTGTGCTGTACTCGGGCCACGACGGCCTGGTGGCGCACGAGTGCATCATCGACCTGCGTCCGCTGCAGGATGCCACCGGCATCAGCAACGAAGACGTGGCCAAGCGCCTGATGGACTTCGGCTTCCACGCGCCGACCATGAGCTTCCCGGTGCCGGGCACGCTGATGATCGAGCCGACCGAAAGCGAATCGAAGGTCGAGATGGACCGCTTCATCGATGCGATGATCGCCATCCGCGGCGAGATCGCCAAGGTGGAAAGCGGCGAGTTCGACAAGCTGGACAACCCGCTGAAATTCGCGCCGCACACCGCCGAGGTGCTGACCGCCGACAAGTGGGAGCGCAAGTACAGCCGCGAAGTGGCGGCCTATCCTGTGCCGTCGCTGCGCAAGCAGAAGTACTGGCCGCCGGTCGGCCGCGCCGACAACGTCTACGGCGACCGTAACCTGTTCTGCGGCTGC
This sequence comes from Duganella sp. HH101, assembly GCF_001758795.1. NCBI lineage: Bacteria > Pseudomonadati > Pseudomonadota > Betaproteobacteria > Burkholderiales > Oxalobacteraceae > Duganella > Duganella sp. HH101. The sequence continues at coordinate 112,386 of NZ_LRON01000015.1, forward strand.
GCGCCGATGAGCGACTACGAGTAATCGTGTAAGTAACTGAGGGATGCGCGGTTCGCCGCGCTGTCTGAAGAACGCAGGCGAACCAACCGGTTCGGCCTGCGTTTTTTTATGCCTGCAGCGTGGCGGCGAAATAAAGCAGCAGTGTCATGGAAATCCGGTCAGGTCGGCTCAAGCGCTTCATGCTAGCGGATTTGATAACTTGAATTTATGTTTGACTTCATTTCATATGTCAGATATTCTTTACACATGAAATCGAAAACGCCTACTCCCAGCGGAGACCAATTGTTGAGCATGCTTGCGGCGCTGTCCAACCCGCACCGCCTGCGCATCGTTGCGATGCTGAAGTCCGGCGGCCGCAACTACGTCAGCCAGCTGGCGCGCGAGCTGGGCATCAGCCGGCCATTGCTGCATCTGCACCTGCAGAAGCTGGAGGACGCCGGGCTGGTCGTGAGCCAGATGGAGCTGTCGCAGGACGGCAAGGCGCTGAACTATTTTGACGTGAGTAACTTCGACTTCGAACTGACTCCGGCCGTGATCGCCGAGGCGGTCAAGTCGCTGTCCAACAACCCTGAACAATAGAGGCAATTATGGCTGAGCATGTATATCTTTTGACGATCTGCCTCCCCCTGCTGGCGATCGTGATCATCGCGGCGATGCGGCATTTCTCCGCGATCCAGCAGGCCAAGCTGCGCTTCGCCCACGAGGAAGCGTACCGCGTGATCGCCGAGAAGGCCGTCGCGGCGCACACCGAAGCCGCCGCCTCGCTGGCGTCGATGGACGCCAGCTTGTCGGAGTTGAAATCGCGCGTCACGGCGATCGAAAAGATTCTGAAAGAAGTCGAGTAATCCCCCTCCCCCCCCACCTGGAGCCGCAAAATGAACGAAGTTTCGTTGGTACGTCTGTATATGCTGAGAGCCGTGTATCTGATTATCGCCGTGGGCCTGGGTCTGGTCATCTGGCCTGGCGTGATCCATCACGACAAGCCGTGGAGTTTGATGGGGGGCGTGGTCAATTGCATGCTGGCGGCGTTTGGCGCCTTATGCGCGCTGGGCGTGCGCTATCCCTTGCAGATGCTGCCGGTGCTGCTGTGGGAACTGTCGTGGAAAGTCATCTGGACGCTGGTCGTCGTCCTGCCCGCGTGGCGCGCCGGCGCGCTGGACGCAGGCACGATGGAAATATTCGTGCAATGCCTGGCAGTGATCATCATCCCGATCGCCATGCCTTGGGGCTACGTGGTCAAGAAATACCTGCGCCAATCCGGCGACCGCTGGTCGGTCAAACGCCAGGGCGCATAAGCTTCAATTGCGCACCGACGCCAGCCGCAGGCGCACCACGCGTGGTGTGCCTGCCGGCAGTTTGGGCGGCGGTGGCTCCATGCCCTCGTCCAGCTTGAACATCGCCACCGCCTCCGACAAATTCACCGCCTGCCGCTGCAAGCTCGACGCCGCGCTGGCGGCCTGTTCGACCAGCGCCAGCTTCTGCTGCGTCACCTGATCCATCTCGACGATGGCCTGATGCATGCCTTGCAGGCCCTGCGCCTGCTCCGCGCTGGCCGCGCTGACCTGGCCGATGATGTCCCCCACCTGCTGCACCGACGCCACGATCTCCGCCATGCTGCTGCCGGCCTCCTCCACCGAACGGCTGCCGCCCTCGATCTCCGCCATCGACTCCGCGATCAGGGCCTTGATCTCCTGCGCCGCCACCGCCGAGCGCCGCGCCAGTGCGCGCACCTCGCCCGCCACCTGCGCGAAGCCTTCGCCATGCTCGCCCGCGCGCGCCGCCTCCACCGCCGCGTTCAAGGCCAGCAGATTGCTCTGGAAGGCGATGCCGTCGATCACGCCGACAATCTCCACCACCTTGCGCGAGCTGCCGCGTATCGCCGCCATCGTCACCACCAGCCGCTGCACCACGCTGCCGCCGCGCACCGCGAAGTTGGTGGCGCAGCGCGCCAGCTGGTTGGCCAGCTGCGCGTTGTTGGCCGTCTTGGTGACGGTGGCGCTCAGCTCCTTCATCGAACTGCTGGCCTCCTCCAGCGTGCTGGCCTGCGCCTCGGTGCGCTGGGTCAGGTCGACATTGCCCATCGCGATCTCGCGCGACGCCGTGTCGATCGACTGCGCCGACGCCAGTATCGTCTTCAGCGTCGTGTTCAGATTGCGGATGCTGGTGTCCAGCGCGCGCGCCGTCTCGGCGATTTCATCCTTGCCGTAGACGCGGTTCTTCACGGTCAGGTTGCCCTCGGCCAGGTCGAGGGCGGCCGCGCCGATCTCGCCGACCTCCTTCAATAGCGCCCGCCGCACCGCCATCGTCACCAGCAGCGACAGCGTGATCGACAACACCACCACCGATGGCATCACGGTCGACAGGGTCTTGAACTCGGCCTCCGCGTCGCTGTAGGCGCGCGCGTTGAGCGACTGCTCCAGCCGCGACAACTCCTCCAGCCGCTTGGCCACCACGTCGAAGCCCCGCTCGGCCTTGGACATGGCGTTGGTCGCCATCGACTGGTCGGCCATGCTCAATTCGATGACGTCGGCAATCGACTTCACATACAGGGCGTACGCCGTCTGCGACTGGGCGACGAAGCGGCGCTCGGCCGGATCGTTCTGGGTCGCCATTTCCAGCTGCGCGAACTGGCGGTCCAGCGCGGCGTGGCGGGCGTGGATGTCGCGCACCAGCGCATCGATGCGCGCCGGCGAGAAGCTGGCGTTGATCCAGGTGAGCAGCTGGTAGATTTCGGTATGCGCGCGGTTGGCGCCGGCCACCAGGTCGGCCGCCGCCTTGAGCCGCACGGCGCGCTGCTGCACCATGTCTTCCAGCCGGTGGTGCTGCCGCACCAGCCCGGCGAAGGCGCCCGCCGACAGTGCGATCAGCAGGATCAGCACCACGCCCGGCGCCAGCAGCAGCTTGGGGCCTATTCGCAGTTTGCTGAGCATGTTCACGGCTCAGTGCTTGTAGATACCGGCTTCCAGCGCCACATCGCCGACCCGCAGCACATAGGTGCTCTTGGCCTCCACCTTGCCGGTCTGCGGGTTGCGGAACTTGTAGTCGACCCAGCCGGAGCCCTTGCCCCTGGCCAGCGCCAGCATCTCCTGGCGGAACGGCTTGCCGTCGGCGTCCGGCACGTCCAGCAGGTTCTTGCCGATCAGCGCCGTGGTAGGATGGGCGATGGTGATGCCGTCCATGTCGCGCATCGCCAGGTACAGCGTGCCCTGGTTGAAATCCGGATCCTTGCGGTTGATGCGGGCGATCATCTCGGCCTTGCCGTGTGCGCGCACGAACTGTGCGCCCTTCTCGGCCAGCGCCATCGCATCCTTCTCGTTGGGGGCGGCAAGGGCCTGCAGCGAGCATAGCAACAAAACGATACCGAATACAGCGCGCATGATTCCCTCCGGCAGGTAAGATGGTGTACTGTACGCCGCATGCAGCGGCGCAATCTTGCGTTTAGTCAACGGAGCACCATGAAAGCATCGATCAAAGCCGCGCTGGTTTCGGCCCTAGTGTTTCCCGGACTGGGCCACCTGGTGCTGCGGCGCGGCGTGCGCGGCCTGCTGTTCATCGTGCCGACGCTGCTGGCGGCCGGCTACCTGCTGCGCGCCACGCTGGCGCTGGCCGCGACCCTGGTGGCCGACGTCGAAAGCGGCAAGCTGCCGCTCGATCCTATCCTGATCCTCGAACGCGTGCACAGTTCCGGCATCGACAATCCCGCCACCAACGGCGCCGCCTTGATCTGCATCGTGTGCTGGATTGGTTCGGTGGCCGACGCCCTGTGGCTGGGACGCCACCGCTAGCGGCACGCACCGGCGTACAATCGGTCGGCACCCGGCTGACATCGGCACGGGTTGCGCCCGCCGTTTTCCTCCACCAGAAAGGATACGCCATGCCTGTTGCCCCGCACGTCCGCCATGCCCTGCCCCTCCTGATCGCCGTCCTGCTGGCCGCCGCCGTGGGCCCGGCCCAGGCCTCCGGCATCCGCCGCACCGTGGTCCAGAAAGCCGACGTCTCCGTGCCGGGCCGCGAGGCCGTCGTCGCCAGGGTCGAACTCGACGCCGGCGCCACCGCCGGCCGCCACACGCATCCGGGCGACGAAATCAGCTACGTGCTCGAAGGCGAAGGCGAACTGCGCATCGACGGCGAGGACCCGCGGCGCGTCAAGGCCGGCGAATCCTTCGTCATCCCGGCCGGCACCATCCACGACGCCCTCAACGTCGGCAGCGGCACGCTCAAGCTGGTCGGCGTGTACGTGGTCGACAAAGGCAAACCGCTGGCCACGCCGGCCAAATAGTGTCATCACAGTTTCATCTGGCGGCGCTACAGTGGCGGCGCCACCATTGAATACTGAGCACCGATGACTTTTTCGCCTCCCCGGGCCGCCGTCCTGTGCGCGCTGGCCTGCACGCTGGCCTGCCCCGCCGTCCACGCCGGCCGTCCGATGACGGTCGACGATGCCGTCATCGCCGCCCCCGGCCAGTGCCAGCTGGAGACTTACGCGCTGCGCGCCGGCGACCTGGCCGAATACTGGGCCACGCCGGCCTGCAATGTGGGCGGCAGCTGGGAACTGGCGTTCGGCGGCGCCTGGGCCGACGACACTTCCGGCCCGCACAGTCGCACCACGCACTACGGACGCCTTCAGGCCAAGACCGTGTTCAAGCCACTGGAGACCGACGGCTGGGGCCTGGGCCTGGTGCTGGCCGACCAGTTCCGCGCAGGACGCGGCGGCGATGGCGACCTCTCGGTCAACGTGCCGCTCAGCGTATCGCTGCGCGGCGACGCGCTGCTGCTGCACTTCAACCTGGGCCTGACGCACCTCGAGAGCGTGCGCCGCCACTACGCCACCTGGGGCAGCGGCGCCCAGTTCAAGCTGGACGAGCGCCACACGCTGACGGCCGAAGTGTACGGCCGCCAGCACAGCGGCTCGCGCTACCAGTTCGGCATCGCCCGCGCGCTGATCCCCGACCGTCTGCAGATCGACGCCACCTGGGGCCGCAGGCTGGCGCGCGGCGCGGCCGAACCGGTGGTCACGCTGGGACTGGTGTTCCAGTCCAATTAAGCGCCGTCAGGCCAGCAGGCGGCCGGCCGGCAGCACCGCCGGCAAGCCGACCAACCGCTGCCAGCGCCACCGCAGCAGCACCAGGCTGGCCAGCGCGATCGCCACGCCAATGCAGAACAAGGGGAACTGCTGCACATGGCGCTCGACGCCAACCAGGATCAGGTAGGCCACGGTCGCCAGGAAGGTGCCGACCAGCGTCGCCATCTGCGACGGCGCTGCCGGCAGCACCGCATAATTGCGCAGCAGCGTACAGGCGAACGGCAGCAGCGAGGCAGACAGCACAAAGGTCGACGCATACAGGCGCGGCGCTCCCTGGATCACCATGTCGAGAACCGCCGCGCACAGCACCGCCACCAGCCACACGCGCAGGAAGCGCTTCAGCAAGGCAGCCCCCATCACGCGGTTGAGCTGCGCAGCCGATGGCGCCGCCGGCGCCAGGCAGTAGATGGCCTGTTCGGCGCCGTGGCGGGTCGCGCCCTTCGCCAGTTCGAACGCATACATCATCACTCCCACCAGCACGCAAGCCTGCATCACCGACGTGCGCATCAAATCCCGCACCGCAAAGGTGTCGCCGCCGGAGCACAGCACCGCCAGCGCCGCGGCCAGCGTGACCAGCACCGCATAGGCGTGGTAGCCGCCTTCATGCGCCGCCGGCCCGAAAGTATGCAGCAGCATGGCGCCAGGCGCGGCGCCGCCGCTGCTGTCGCGCCGCAGCGCGGAGCGATAACCCACGCGCAGCCGCATGCCCCAGCGGCTCCAGTTGTCGCTCTCGCCGCGCTTCAGCGATTCGCCCTGCAGCCGGCGCTGCAGCATGGCGTGGCGCGCGTGCCAGGCCCAGTGGTCGTCGCCGCCGCGCGGGAAAACCAGCCGCAGGCCCGCGCCGCCCAAGGCCACCGCCGCGATCAGGCCGATACCGGCCAGCGCCGGCTCGCCCATCGGGCCGACCACGGCCCACAACGCGTGCAAGGGCTCGCGGAGCACCGACACCGAGCCAAGGATCAGCAGCGACGGCAGGAGCGCCAGCGCAGCGTAGCGCTGCACGAACAGCATGTAGCAGAAAAAGAAGGCGGCGGCGACCAGCACGTAGCCGAAATGGCCGACCACCGCTGCCGCCATGGCAGCCACCAGCACCCCGCTGATGCCCCACACCACCATCGTCAGCACGACCAGGCGCCGCCGCAGTTGCGGCACCAGGCAGGCGTAGGCCGGATGGTTCTGCTGCACGGCGCTCTTCAGAAAAGCGCCGCACCACAGCAGGATCAGGAAGGACGGCGCTCCCGCCATGACCGCCCAGCCGGCGTCGCGCCGGTCGATCATGCTGCTGGCGACCGGCGCCAGCACGGTCAGCGCGAGCGCCAGCACCGTCATGCGCAACATCATGCGGCTGGCGCAGCGGTCGCGCAGCACCTGCAGCAGCAACTGGGTGTAGGCGGCGTTCATTTCGTTACCTCGACAAACAGGTCTTCCAGGCTCAGGGTTTCCACGCGCAGATCGGGGCCGGCGCGCAGGTCTGCGGCTTCCTGCCCGCTCAGCCGCGCCAGGATGCTGACGCCGCCGCTGCGGTCCTGCTGGCGGCGGATCTCGTCGCGGAACTGCAAGCGCGCCAGCGACGCCGCCGTGCCGGTGATGCGGTGCGCGCTTTCGAGCAGCTCGTCCAGCGGCGCCTGCAGCGTGATCTTGCCGCCCTGGAGAAAGGCCACGTCCAGCGCCACCCGCTCCAGGTCCGACAGGATGTGGGTCGAGAAGATCACCGTCGTATCGCGCTCGATCACGCCGTCCACCAGTTCGTGCAGGAAGTCGCGGCGGCCGACCGGATCGAGGCTGGCCACCGGCTCGTCCAGCACCAGCAAGGCCGGGTCGTGCGCCAGCGCGCGGATGATGGACAGGCGCTGCTTCTCGCCGCCGGACAGGCGGCCGATCTGCTGGTTCCGGGCCTCGCCGGCGAAGCCCCAGCGCTCCAGCAGGCCGGCCACCTTGGCGGCGTTCCAGCGCGGGTAAAGGGCCTTGAAGTAGTCCAGCATCTGCAAGGGCGTGAGCCACTCGAACAGTTCGGACTTCTGCGGCACGTAGCCGATGGCCGCGCGCACCTGGTCGCCGAGCGCGGTGGCGGGCTGGCCGAACAGCGTGCTGGCGCCGCTGTCGCCCTCGCGCAGGCCTAGCAGGCATTCGAGCAGCGTCGACTTGCCGGCGCCGTTGCGGCCCAGCAGGCCGATCACCTTGCCCTGCGCGATATCCCAGTTCACACCCTGCAGCACCTGCTGGCTGCCGAAGGATTTATGCAGGTTGGCGACATTGACGATCGATGGTTTCATGCTTGTTCCTTCAGGATTTTTTTGAACAGTGCGAGGACGGCGTCGGGATCGAGTTCCAGCTGGCGGGCTTCCGCGGCGGCCCGCTCCAGCGTGGGCCGCAGCAGGGCTTCGCGTTCGTGGGCGCTGTGCGCGTGCGCCCTGCGCTCGGCCACCAGCATGCCGATGCCGCGGCTGCGCGACAGCAGGCCTTCGGTCTCCATCATGTTGTAGGCCTTGGACACGGTCATCGGATTGACGGCCAGCGCCAGCGCGACCTCGCGCACGGAAGGCAGCACATCGCCCGGCGCCAGCACGCGGGCGGCCACCAGGCGGCGGGTCTGCTCGATCAGCTGCCGGTAGATCGGCTCGGCCGAACCGGTGGCGATCGAGTACAGCGAGGGGGTATGGGAAGTCATCGGGCTTTGTATCAGTGTATTAGTTGACTAATACATTAATCCGCAAAACGCGCGTTGTCAAACAAAATCGTTATCTCAGAGGGGATGGGAGCGGCGCTGGCCGGGTTGCCACAGCACGCGCGAGATGGTGCGCAGGGAAATGCCGGCGGCGGCAAAATAGTTGATCGCGTCGATATGGCCGCGCAAGGCGTAGATGGCCAGGCCGTTTTCCACCAGCCGCGCCATCTGCTTGTCGGGTCGCGCCACCAGCCGCAAAGGCTGGCGCGGCACAGGCGCCGTCGGGCGGGCCGGGGCGGCTGGCAGAATGCGATGGGGGTAGATGACGCCCACCACGCGTCCGGTCGTACGGTGTTCCATGATCGTCTCCGATAGGCTGGCATGCTCAATAGCGCCAGCATAGAGCGATCGCTGCGGCGGATATGTGCGGCGGCGCACCGTGCGCCGCCGGCACTCCCCGTTCCCTACACCAGCTTGGCCGAGTGCTCGCGGGTGGCGTGGAATTGCAGCTTGGGCCAGCGTTCCTGCGTCAGACGCAGGTTGACGCCGGACGTGGCCAGGTAGGCCAGGTTGCCGGCGGCGTCGTAGGCGACGTTGTGGCCCAGCGCATCTTCGAAGTCCGACAGGGCCTTCTTGTCGTCGCTGGAGACCCAGCGCGCGCTGCTGATGCTGGTGCCTTCGAACACGGCGTCGACGCCGTACTCGTTCATCAAACGGCTGGCGACCACCTCGAACTGCAGCACGCCGACCGCGCCCAGCACCAGCTCACCGCCCTGCACCGGCTTGAAGACCTGCACCGCGCCCTCTTCGCCCAGCTGCTGCAAGCCTTTGTGCAGTTGCTTGATCTTCAGCGGGTTACGGATGCGCACCGAGCGGAAGAAGTCCGGCGCGAAGTACGGGATGCCGGTAAAGGTCAGCAGCTCGCCCTCGGAGAAGGAGTCGCCGATCTGCATATTGCCGTGGTTGGGCAGGCCGATGATGTCGCCGGCGTAGGCCTCTTCCACCTGCTCGCGCGAGGACGCCATGAACGTCACCACCGACGACACCTTGATCTCGCGGCCCAGACGCAGGTGCTTGACCTTCATGCCGCGCTCGAAACGGCCGGAGCACACGCGCAGGAAGGCGATGCGGTCGCGGTGCGCCGGATCCATATTGGCCTGGATCTTGAACACGAAACCGGTGAACGGCTCTTCCTTCGGATCGACCGCGCGCACCGTGGCGTCGCGCTCGCGCGGCGCCGGGGCCCAGTCGACCAGCGCCGACAGGATCTCGCGCACGCCGAAGTTGTTGATCGCCGAGCCGAAGAACACCGGCGTCTGCACGCCGGCCAGGAACTGCTCCAGGTCGAACGGATGCGAGGCGCCGTGCACCAGCTCCACTTCCATCTTCAACTGGTCCATCTCCAGCGGGAACATCTCCATCAGGCGCGGATTGTCGATGCCCTTGATGATCTCGAAGGCGCCGTCGGCCTTTTCCTCGCCGGCCTTGAACAGCATGATGGTATCGTTCAGCAGGTGATACACGCCGCGGAAGTTCTTGCCCATGCCGATAGGCCAGGTCACTGGCGCGCACTGGATCTTCAGCACCGATTCCAGCTCGTCGAGCAGTTCCAGCGGATCGCGGGTTTCGCGGTCCATCTTGTTCATGAAGGTGACGATGGGCGTGTTGCGCATGCGGCAGACGTCGAGCAGCTTGATGGTCTGCGCTTCCACGCCCTTGGCGGCGTCGATCACCATCAGCGCCGAGTCGACCGCCGTCAGCACGCGGTAGGTGTCTTCCGAGAAGTCCTGGTGGCCGGGGGTGTCGAGCAGGTTGACCACGTGGTCGCGGAACTCGAACTGCATCACCGACGAGGCGACCGAAATGCCGCGCTGCTTCTCGATTTCCATCCAGTCGGAGGTGGCGTGGCGGCCGCTCTTGCGCGCCTTGACCGTGCCGGCCATCTGGATCGCGCCCGAGAACAGCAGCAGTTTTTCCGTCAGCGTGGTTTTACCCGCATCCGGGTGGGAAATGATGCCGAAGGTGCGGCGGCGCTGGACTTCACGCGCGATCAGGGCCGGCGTGCGGGCGCCGGACGTGGAGCCGGCGTCGTCGTTATTCTCGGGTGTTGCGTTTTCGATATCGTTGACCATTTGTTCGCGATCTGAGGCGGGGCTGCAAAACCCTCGATTTTACCGATAGTTGGCCCCGCCGTGTGAACTGTTTGCCCGGGCCAGCCCGGGCCGGCCCCGCATTTACTCCCCTTTCACCCTGCGCCAGCCCGTGCGGTGGGCGTCGGCCGAGATCTGCTCCGACAGCGGCGAGGTCTTGTTGGTGCCGTCGGCCAGCGTGGTGATCATCTTCAGCTGGCCGTTCGGCAGGCGGATGATGATGAAACCGACCGCCGCCGAGGTGTTCGACAGCGTCGCCCCGATCGGATGGCTGCCGATCGCCTGGCCGTTGCAGACATTCACCTGGTACAGATTGCTGGAGCCGCCCACCGAGCACGACGACGACGAGGTCGGCAGGTTGGTGACGACGTTGGCCACGCCGCTGACGATTTGCGGATCCAGGTTCATGCGCTCGCCGGCGTTGACCGACCAGTCGAAGTACCAGCCCTCCTTCTGCGTCAGGTCGACCGGGTTGTTGGTCACTTGGTAGGTGTTGACGTTGCTGCTGCTGCCCAGCAGGCTGAGCGTCTGCTGCACCATGGTCGAACCGCGGATGTTGGCGATCTGGCTGCCGGTGTCCTTCAGCAGGTACAGGCTCTGCACCGAGGTGTCCGAGGTGTCGGGCACGTCCAGCAGGCGGCCGGTGCCGAACAGCACCACCCGCACGCCGGACGTGGTGACGGTCGACACGCCGCCGACGACGGCTGTCACCTGCACCGCGCAGGTGGTCACGTCCGGCCGCGTGGTGATCGGCTTGGTGGCGCCGGCATTGCCCATCAGGTTGACGGTGATGGCGCCGGACGGGTCGCTGAGGTTGAAGCGCCACATCTGGCCCTGGTTGTCGCCGCCGTAGACGAACTGGATGCGCGGATCGGCGCCCGGATCGTCGCTGACGGCGGAAATCTTGGCCAGGCCGGACGGCGTGGTGGTGTCGCCCGAGTTGTTGCTGATCTTGTTGAGCAGCTCGCCGGTGTAGGCGTCCAGGATGTACAGGAAACCCTTGCCGCTGCCGGTGCCGACGCCGTCGCTGCCGGGCACGTTGTTGTAGCCGGAGGTCAGGAACACCACCCAGCGGCCGTTGGCCAGCGTGCCGAACTGCGGATTGCCGAAGGTCAGGCCGAGGTCGCCGTCGCTGAGCGGGCAGACCGTGGTGTCGGCGCAGAACTCCCACAGCTGCTTGGGATTCTTGGTGTCGGTGATGTCGAGCGCATAGTAGCCGCGGCCGCCGCCGTTCAGGCCGGCCACCAGCACGGTGCGCCAGCCCAGCGCGCCGGCCTTGATGTCCGCCACTTCCGGCGAGCCGTCGGTGGTGAACTGGTGGTTGGTGCCGTAGGTGGTGCCGGCCAGCGCATACAGTTTCTTCATGGTGATGCGCGGCACGTAGGCCCACAGCTCGACGCCGGTGGCCGAATCGAAGGCGTGCAGCATGCCGTCGTTGGCGGCGGTGAACACGGTGCCGGTGCGGTACTTGGCGCTGGCCGGGTTGCCGTAGGTATCCTTGAAGACGGCGTAGTCCGGGTCCGGGAAATTGTTGCGCGGGTCGCGCACGAAGGCCGGCTTGGACGAGGCGATGTCGCCCAGCACGATGGGGATGGGGCCGGCGGCGCCGGACGGCGTGTTGGCCGTCAGCGTGTAGGCGCGGAACAGGCTGTCGTCGGCATACTGCTGCTGGCCGCGCAGGTAGTTGACCAGGTTGTTGCCGTCGTTGACGATGGCCTTGTCCGCCGCCGACAGCAGCACGCATTGCGCCAGCGCCGCGCACTTGTTGGCGAACCAGCCGCCGGCCGGCCCCTTCATATTGGCGTAGCGGAATTCATCGGGCGTGCTGGCGTTGGCGCCGGACGTGTTGTACATGTAGATGGTGCGGGTGTCGCTGCTGTTGCCGACCTTCTTGCCCAGCGTGTCGCTGGTGGTCCAGGTGGTGGCGTTGCCGACGCTGCCGTCGGTGCTGTCGATCTTCTTGTCCGACAATTCGCCATACCATTTCACGGTGGTGAAGGTGTCGGAGAAGATATCGTTGTCGGTCAGCGTGATGTTCGGCGTCGACGTCGCCGCCGCCGCCGCCGCGCCGACGTGCACCTGCATATTCGACAGCGCCTCGCTCAGGCCGCTGACCACGTCCTTCGGATCCTGGGCGCTGAAGTACTTGCCGTGGCCGTTGATGGCCGCGTGCCACAGGTCGTCGACCCGCTCCTGCACCGTGCTGGCGCCGTTGGCGACGTCGGGATCGGGCCAGACGTAGGCGCCGTTGCCGTTCCATGGGCAGCCGCTGGTGGCCGCCGTGATCAGGTTGTAGAAATCGCCGCCGGCCTTGGGCGCGCTGTCGTAGTTGGGTTCGTAGGTCATCACGCCGTCCACGCCCAGGCCCAGCGTGTAGGTGTTCATGTGCAGGTGGGTGTTCTCGCCGCCGGCCGCCGGCACCGAGCCGGGCTTGCTCATGTCCGGCTCCAGCGACGGCCGCAGCGACACCGTGCCGGTGCTGGAACCGCCGTTGTACCAGTGCAGCGCCACGTCCGAGATCGACGGCTGCGACTGCGCCCGCGTATCGACGCAGCCGCGCGCCTGGGTGCAGAAGCGCGAGGCGTTCTCGACGTTGTCGTTGTTGACCACGTTGGCCGTCGAGCTGCCGTTCCAGTAGCCGTCGGTGGTCAAGATCATGAAGTTCTGCTGGCATGGGTACTGCACCACTTCCTGCCCGGCCGCGTAGTTGTACGGCGTCAGGTTGGCGTACATGCGGCCGACGTTGTCCATCGCGGTGCGGATCGGCGTCGAGCCGGAGGTGGTGGTGTTGTACAGCGTGGTGTACCAGCTGGAGCGCGCGCTGCCGGTGAAATCGGCCGGCTTCTGGTCGATGGCGGCGCCGGCGCCCGCGTTCGACAGCTTGACGTAGCCGACCTTGTAGTTGGCGGTGATGGCCGAGAAGGCGATGCCGACCGAGGTCTTCATCATTTGCAGCCGGCTCTTGTAGTACACATACCAGTTGGCGAAGTTGGTCATCTCCTCGGCGTAGGTGCAGCTGCTGCCGCCGCAGTCGGTGCGGTCGGCCGATTTCGGATAGGTCTGGCCGCTGACGATATTGACCCGCACGAAGGGATTCGGCGCGCCGGAACCGGCCGACAGCGCCGCGGTGGTGGCCGGGATGGCGTCGTTGACGGCCGCCGTATAGCCGCTGGAGGCGGTCGTGGACCAGCTGACCGTGCCCTGGTTGTCCATCGTGAAGGCGCTGATGGTGCCGGTGTTGTCGGTCGCGCCCCAGTTCAGCAGGCAGACGCTGGTGTTGTTGTAGCCGGGCGGGCAATTGCTGCTGCTGCCGAGGTAGGCCTTGATGGTGCCGCCGGTGCCGATCTTGCCGACCAGCGCAGCGGCGATCAGCGTCGGCGTCTGGCTCTTGCCCAGGCTCAGGTAGCTGGGGGTGCTGCCGGAACTGCCGCCGACCAGCACGGTGCCGGCATAGCTGAGGTTCTTGAGGATGGCGGTCTGCGAAGACGAGGTGGCGGTGCCGCCAAAGCTGATCACCGCCTTGGCCGGCGCGTAGGGGGTCGCGACGACGGTCGGCGCCGTCACCGCGATGCCCCAGCCGGCGCGCGAGTTGTCCGCAAAGGTCACGCAGGTGTTGACGCTGACGCTGCCGGTGCAGCTGACCGGCAGCACGGCGACCACGTTGTCGGCGCCGAGGGTGATGCCGAAGACGCTGCAGGCCGGCACCGTGGCCTGGCCGGTCGGGGTCTTGACGCAGGCGTAGTACAGGCTGGTGGAGGCGGCGCCCTTGCCGACCGAGGTGGCGATGATGTTGGCCGCCAGCGCGCTGGCCAGCGTTTGCTGCTTGATCAGGCTGTTGGTGCCGGTGGCCGCGTTGACGGCGGCGTTGGTGATGGTGGTGCTGCCGTTGACCACCACGCTGCTGATGTTGAGCGAGGTGGCCGTGGCCGACGCGCCGATGGCGATGGTGCCGTAGGAGGCGGTGGCGCCGGCCGGCTTGGAATAGGCCGGGTAGATGAAGCTCCCTACCCGCTTGCCCTGGCACTGGGTCAGCAGCTTGTCGCTGCACCAGCGCACCTTGGCCGCCACCGGATAGCCGGACGGCGCGGCGGCGCCGATCGCGGTCGACTGGCACACCTTCATGGTATCGTCGGTGCAGAACTGGCCGATGCCGATGGTGTAGTAGTACGGGCCGGTGGTGATCGCGGTCGCGGTCTGGTAGGTGGCGTCCGGATAGGTGTAGCTGGCGGTGTTGAACTGGCAGCTGCCGCCCGAGCACCACTTGAGGTCGGGGAAGCCCGTCACCAGGTTGATGTTGGCCGACACCGTGTTGCCGAACAGGTCGGCCTTGTGGGCGCCGAAGCCGTCGCCGCTGACCGAGGTCCAGCTGCTGGTGTTGGCGGCGTTCTGCTCGGGATAGTAGCTGCCGTCGTACTTGATCGGCACCACGTAGCGTATCGTCGGGTTGTAGTACTGCTTGTTGAAATCCGGGCTCATGAACGGCGGATGGCCGACCGCGCAGGCGGTGACGCCGGCCTGCAGCGTGGCGGCGCTGCGGCACAGGTTGTCGTTGACGTAGTCCGGCGTGTAGGTCTGGTCCATCGAGCCGGAGTTATCGAACAACAGCATCAGGTTGGGCTTGACGGTGCCGGTGCCGGTGATGTTCAGCAGCGGCACCTGGGCGATCTGGGTGGTCGCGGCCGGGGCCAGCAACGGAGCGCACAGGGCCAGGCCGGCCAGCGTGGAGTAGAGCTTGTTCATGATGGTTCCATTCAAAAAAACGGCGGCCTCACGGCCCTTTCATGACGACGGCTTGCGTGACCACATTGCCGCCGCGGGCGCCGACGATGCGCGCCGTCACCACGTAGTGCAGCTGCGGCTGGTCCAGGTAGTTCGGGCTGTCGGCGCGGCCGCTCTTGCCGTAGGGGATGCCCGACTTGGAGTTCGGCCGCGCCGAGGTCAGCAGGCAGCGGTTGCCGGGCGCGTTGAAGGCGCCGGCAAAGTCGCACAGCCGGTGGATCACGTACTCGACCCGGTTGCCCGAGGGGTCGGGCGCCAGCGTCACCGAGCCCTGCCAGAAGGCCGGGGTGCTGGCGGTCCAGTTCGGCGACAGCGTGGCGACATAGCCGTTGGCCGGCTGGTTGTTCTCCAGCACCGAGGCGCTGGGCATGGCGCGCAGGTAGGCGAACGCGGTGTGGACGCCGAGGTCGGTCGCCTTGCTCAGCGACGCGTCGTAGGCCAGGTTGGACGTGGTCAGCGTGGTCGAGGTGCTGGACTTGAGCAGGTAGATGCTGCTGACCAGCATCACCGTCAGCATGATGAGCATGATGGGCAGCGCGATGCCGCCTTGTCGGGTCTGCGGGCGCATCAAGGCCTCCATTGGGCGTTGCGGATCTGCACGATGGTCTCGAACACGCGGTAGCGATAGCACTTCCACGACACCGTGTCGCCGGCCACGGCCACGTTGACCTGCACCGGCACCGCCGCCACGCCGCTCGGCGCGCTGCTGGCGAACACCGTGGGCGCCACCGGCGTCGCCGTGCACAGCCCGGCCGAGTTCGGCTTCTCGGTGTTCTTGCTGCGCGCCACCACGGCGATGCGCACGGCGGCGATGCGCTGGTAGTCGCCGGGGCTGCCGGCCACGCCGTCGCTGTCGGCGTCGATCATGGTGCCGCTCCAGGCGGTGATCTGCATGCCGTCGGCGCCGGGCGCGGGATCGTAGGGATTGGGACCGGGCGGACGCGCGTCGAAGCCGTACTGGGCCTTGATGCTGACCACGTTGTCGGTCACGGACACGCCGGCCGCCTCGGCGCCGGCCAGTTCGGTGGCGCGCAATAGCAGCACGCCGTTGGCCACCGTCCAGGTATGGAAGTGCATCAGCGTCGGCGAGCCGAGGTTGTAGATGTAGGCCAGGTTCTGCTTGTACGGGTTGGCCAGGCCGGCGATGGCGTTGAAGCGGTAGGCGCCGCCGCTGTTGACCAGGATGGTGCTGTTGGGCGGCGGGCCGAAGCCGGACAACTGGAACAGCGTGCACTTGCCGCTGCCCGGCGTCAGCGGCGCGATCACCATCACGTCGCCGTTGTTGAAGCCGTAGGGATTCTTGCTGTCGACGGTGAGCGTGTTGCCGACCGTGTAGTCGGCGAACAGCTTGATCGAACCGGCGCCGGCCTGCGAGGTGCCGCTGTTGAACGAGATCAGGTCGGGGTTGGCGCCGTTGGACTGGATCACCACCGGCGCCAGCGGCGTGATGTTGGCGCCGGCGCGCGGCATGGCCGGCAGCACGTAGCCGCTGGCGTCGGAGAAGGTGGTGTCGCAGCCGGCCACCATCGGATCGTTCAGGCCCCAGCCCGCCGCCGTGGCGTCGCTGCTGAGCGAGAACAGCGCCAGCATGCCGTTCTGCATGCTGTCGGAACCGCCGACGGCGGCATCCTTGTTTTTCTCGCCGCTGACGATCAGGCGGGTGGCGAACAGCAGCGCCAGCAGGCCGATCACCACGCTGACCATCAGTTCCACCAGCGAAAAACCCGGAGAACCACCGCGAAGGCGGCGCAAGAGAGAGGCGTTCATATCAGATCGCAATATAGGAAGTGACCAGGTGCTGGTTGGGGGCGTCGCCCGCCTTGCGTTTCCACTTGATCGAGATGTCCACCTGCACCCGCAGCTGCTGCGGCGTGACCGTCACACCGATGACGGCGCCCGGTATCAAGGCCTGGGTTTCGTCGACCCACGGCTTGATGGCCGGGGTGGCCGCCCCGCCCTCGATGACGCCGTAGTTCAGCACGTTGTTGCTGTCGGCGTTCATCACGCCCAGCAGTTTTTCGCCGGCCAGCGTAGCCTCGGCGCGCTGGCTGGCGTCCGACAGCGCCGCATAGGCGCGCGCCTGCAGGCCGATGGTGCCGACCAGGCCGATGCCGAGGATGACGATGGCCAGCATCGCCTCCAGCAGCGCGATGCCGCGCTGGCGCCGGACGGGCCGGCGGGTCCCGGCGCTGCGGTGTGGGTTGGTTTTCATGGCGGACAGGCCCTGGTATCGTTGGCGGGAGCGTGCGGATCGCACTTGCTGGCCATGCCGGCCAGCGTGATCACCAGCGCCACCGCCGGCACCTCGGCCGCATACTGGGCGGCCGGGTTCAGGCGCAGGCTGGTCAGGCGCTGGGCGAAGCGGGTGTCGACCCAGCCGATCGGCGTGTAGTACACCTGCGAGCTGCCCTCGGGCAGCGTGCTCGGCAGCAGTACCTCGGAATTGGGCAGCGCATCGGCGGCGCGGTACACGGACTTGTAGCCGGCCGCGCCTTCCGGATCGTTGGCGGCTGCGGCGTTGACGGTCGACCAGCCGGCCTCCGCCGCACCGCACTGGGTGGCCGGCGAGACGAAGCAGATGTCGACCTGCCAGTCCATTTGGCCGCTGCTGACGTTGGGCGTGAGCGAGATCCGGCTGAAGCTGTTGTGCATGACGGCCTGGCGGCGGGCCATGCTGAAGCCGTCGGCATAGAACTCGCTGGCGCCGCGCGTGCGGTTGTTCAGCAGCCAGCTGCTGGCGTTCGGTATGCCGATCGCCAGCATGAAGGCGAAGATGGTCAAGGTCAGCAACAGCTCCAGCAGCGTGAGGCCACGCATGCGGCGCCGGGCCGGCGGCGTCAGTTGGAACATGCGCCACCCTTATGGTCCACCCAGCACGAAGCGCTGACGCCCCAGCCGGTCGGGCTGCCGGTGGTGGCGTGGGTGCCGTTCTGGTCGATGGTGTAGACGAAGCCGTTCATCTTGCCGATGCCGGTGGCCGTCAGCGTGTAGCTGGAGGCGGTGGCGGCGCTCAGCGCGTAGGTGAAGTTGGCGGTGTTGGTGGGGAAGTTGCTGGCGCCGTTGAAGCCGATGTAGGTGCGGTTGTTGGACCAGAACTGCTCGGCCGCCGGCTGCGCGCCGCCCAGGCCGGTGAACGCTTCGCTGAGGCGGCCCCGTATCACGTAATCGCTGTAGGCCGGGATCGCCACCGCCATCAAGATGCCGACGATGGCCACGGAGACCATAATCTCGATCAAGGTAAAGCCCTTTTGTGCACGCTGCATGGCCCGCTCCCGGTGAGTTTTCTATGCATTGCAGTCTAGCGGGCCAAGCTTGCATTACCCTGAGGAAATGCTGACAAATTCCTGACAACGGCGAAAATCAGCAAAAATGCACGGAAAATAGCGCGCCCCGGCCGCCGGCGGCGTCGGCGATGGCCAGGCTGGCGCCGTGGACGGTGGCGATGTCGCGCACGATGGCCAGGCCCAGGCCGCTGCCGGTGGTCTTGTCGTCCAGCCGCACGTAGCGGCTGAACACCTGCTCGCGCTTGGCCGGCGGGATGCCGGGGCCGTTGTCCTCGACGGTCAGCCAGCCGCCCTCGCCGTCCGGCCGGCAAGCCACCGTCACCGTGCCGTGCGCCGGCGTGTAGCGGATGGCGTTGTCGATCAGGTTGTCGATCAGGTCGCGCAGCAGGAAGCGGTCGCCCATCACCGTCACCGGCTGCAGGTCGAAGCCGAGGTCGATGGACTTCAGCGTGGCCTGGTCGACGAAGGACTGGACCGCGTCTTCCACCAGCGCGTTCAGCGCCACCGGCTCCAGCCGGGTTTTTTCGAAGTGGCCCGGTTCGGCGCGGGCCAGCGCCAGCAGCTGGTTGGTCTGCCGTATCATGCGCTCGGTGGCCGACAGCATCAGCTTGAGCGAGGGCGCGGTCTCCGGGCCGGCGTGGCGCTCGCCCAGCCATTCGAGCTGGGTCTTCAAGCCCGCCAGCGGCGTGCGCAGCTGGTGCGCGACATTGGCCAGGAATTCCTGCCGCGCCTGCGCGCCCTGGCTGACCTTGTCCAGCAGGCCGTTGAAGGCGGCCACCACCGGTTCCAGTTCGTAGGGGACTTCGGCGGCGGCGATCGGTTCGAGGTCGTCGCCGTCGCGCGCGTTCAGGCCGGCGCGCAGGCGGTTCAGCGGCAGCAGGCCGTTGCTGACCGAGAACCAGATCAGGCCGACGCAAGCCAGCGCGAACAAGGACTCCAGCAACACCAGCGCGCGCACCACGGCCTGGCGGATCTGGGTGCGCTTGCGCAGGGTCTTGGCGACGCCGATGTAGGCGTGCACCGGGGCGGCGTTGGCGTTCAGCGTCAGCCGCAGCGCGACGCCGCGCACGGCCTCGCCGCGCACGCTGCCGTCGAAGGCCGCGGCCGGCTTGCCGGCCTGCGCACCGCCGCCCGGCGCGGCTTGCGACAACGGCGGAAAGTCGGCGTCGCCGGCGATGGCCTGGCCGGCCTCGTCGCGCACGACAAAATAGACGGCGTCGCTGTCGTCGGTGCGCAGCACCTGCTCGGCCTGGCGCGGCAAGTCGATGCGCAGCCGGCCCTGGTCGACGGCCAGGCGCGCGCCCAGCGCGGCGGCGGCGTCGGACAGGCTCTGGTCGAAGGCCAGCTGGGCCGGCAGCCAGGCCAGCATATAGGTCAAGGCGCCGCCGGCCAGGTTGATCAGCAGGATGGGGCCGATCAGCCATTTCAGCAGCCGCAGCCGTATGCTATTCATGCGCGGCCGGGGTCTGCTCCAGCATGTAGCCGAAGCCGCGTATGGTGCGGATCGATACGCCGGCGTCGGCGATCTTCAGACGCAGGCGGGAAATGTAGACCTCCACCGCGTTGAGCGTGAGGTCGTCGCCCCACGGCAGGATGGCGTCGATGATCTGCTGCTTGGACACCACGCGCGCGCCGTGCTGCAGCAGGTACTCCAGCACCGCCCACTCGCGCACCGACAGCTCGATGATCTTGTCGCCCACGCGGGCGCGCTTGGCCGACAGGTCGAGCGCCAGGTCGCCCAGCGCCAGCACGGCCGGCTTGGGCGTGTTGCGCCGCGCCAGCGCGCGCAGCCGCGCCACCAGCTCGGCGGTGGCGAAGGGCTTGACCAGGTAATCGTCGGCGCCCAGCTCCAGGCCGCGCACGCGGTCCTCGATGGCGTCGCGCGCCGTCAGCAACAGCACCGGCACCTGGCTGCCGCGCGCGCGCAGCCGCCGCACCACCTCGAAACCGTCGATGCCGGGCAGGCCAATGTCGAGCACCACCACCTCGGTGTGCTCGGCGCGCTGCAGCAGCGCGTCGGCCTGGGTGCCGTTGCCGACCACCTCGACCGCCATGCCGTGGCCGCTCAACACGCGGCTCAGGCCATCGGCCAGTACGGCGTCATCTTCCACTACAAGTACATGCATGATCTGTGCGCCAGTCGAAGTGATTTTGTGCATTATGCACGCGCCCCTCGGAGAAAAATAGAGGCCGCGTAGGACCAGGACTACAAAGTGCCATGTTGCAAGCCTACATTTGTGCGTCTGCTCCTCTTATGTTCGCAATCTAACAAAACCCCTAAAGTTATACCCACACCGCAGCACTGCTTCGGTGCTCTTGTATAGCCAGATTGTGAGGAACAAAATGAACAACACCCAACTTAACGCAACCGAAAAAACCGCCGCGCCACGCATGGCGGTTCGCTCGAAAGAATTCGACGTTGCGTCGCGGCCTGTTGTCAGCTACAGCGGCGCCCAGCAGAACGAACTGCTGGCCGCACTCCCGCGCGACGTGCTGGAATCGCTGTTTGAACACCTGGAACTGGTAACACTGCCCTTCGGCAAAGAATTGTTTGAATTTGGCGGCGCGATGGAGTACGTGCACTTCCCGACCACCGCCATCGTCTCGCTGCTGTACGTGATGGAAGACGGCGCCACCACCGAGATCGCCGTTGTAGGACACGAGGGCGTCGTCGGCGTCTCGCTGTTCGAAGGCGAGCGCGCCATGTGCAGCGCCGTGGTGCAGGCGGCCGGTTACGGCTACCGCATGAAAGCCCAGCATCTGCGCGACGCGTTCAACCAGGGCGGCGCCCTGCCCGCGCTGCTGATGCGCTACAACACCGCGCTGTTCGCGCAGATGGCGCAGAACGCCGTCGGCGGCCGCCACAGCTCGATCGAACAAAAGCTGTGCCGCTGGCTGCTGGACCGCCTGGACCGCTCGCCATCGAACGAACTGAAGGTCACGCAGGAAATGATTTCCATCATGCTGGGCGTGCGCCGCGAAAGCATCACCGCCGCCGCCGGCAAATTGCAGGACGACGGCCTGATCACCTACCGCCGCGGCAACATCACTGTGCTTGATCGCTCAGGCTTGGAGGCGTATGCGGGTGAGTGCTATAAGGTGGCGAAGACGGAATACGACCGTCTGCTGGTGGATGTAGCACGCTGCTAAGCACTTCGGCGATGGCCGGAGGCAGCGCCACGGCCGCATCGGCACGGCGCTCTTCCGCCGGCGCGCGATTGCGCAGCGGGATGGAAACTTCGATGCAGGTGCCTGCATCGTTGCGGCCGCGACGGATGGTCAGCGAGCCGCCCAGCAACAAGGCGCGTTCGCGCATGCCCAGCAGTCCATGCGACATGGGCTTGACGATGGTGTTGGAGGCGATGCCGATGCCGTCATCGATAATGCGCAGCACCAGGCCATCATGGTTGCGGCTCAGCGTGACGGTGACGCGGCTGGCCTTGGCGTACTTGCGGATATTGGTCAGCGATTCCTGCACGATGCGGAACAAGGCGATCGACAGGTCGCCGGAATTGCGGGCCGTGTTTTCGATATCGGCGCTGACGTCGCAATCGCAGCGCACCTTGGCCAGGCGGCTGAACTCGTTGCAATAGCTTTCGATGGCGGCGCACAGGCCCAGATTGTCCAGCAAGCTCGGACGCAGGTTCTCGACGATGCGGCGCTTCATTTCCACCGTTTCCACCAGCGTGGCGCGGGCGCGCTTGAGTTGCGCCGCCAGTTCGGGATCGGTCTTCTGCAACTGCTGGGTGACGGCGGCGATGTCCATGCTGATCGAGGTCAGGTTGGCGCCCATCTCGTCGTGCAGTTCGCGCGACAGCCGCACCTTCTCTTCCTCGCTGATGCTGATCAGGTGGCGCGACAGCACCGACAACTGTTCGGTACGCTGCTCGACCTGCGATTCCAGATTTTCGTTGGCGCTTTGCAGCGCGTGCTCGACTTGCGCGCGGTTGGCGAAGCTGCGCCGCACCAGCTGGTAGAACATGATCAGCACGACGATGGCGACGGCGTTGATGCCCATGCCCAGCAACACGGCCTTTTGATATTCCTGGTAGAACATGGCGCTGCGCGAGGCCATGGTTTCGTTCTGCTCCTGCTCCATGATGACGACCTGCAGGCGGATTTCGTCCATGCTGGCGCGGCCATCGCTGAGCTTGGCGATCTTGACGATCTCGTCCAGCCCGCCCTCGCGGTAGACATCGATGGCCTGGCTCATGATGGAGAGGCGGCGGCGCACCAGCGTGTGCAGCTGCGCCAGGTTCTTCAGCTGCGATGGATTATCGGCCAGCAGCTTTTCCAGTTCTTTGAATTCGATCTCGGTTTCCGCCAGCGCGGTCTTGGTCGGCCCAAGATAGGCGTCGCGTCCCGACAGGAAATAGCCGCGCATGCTGCTCTCGGCGTCGAGCACCAGCACGTTCAGGTATTGCAGACGGTCGGCCACCCGCGCGGTCTGCCCCAGCAGAACCTGGGCGCCGCGCAGCGCCTGCAAATTGTGGAACAGGCTGAATCCGTTGACGATCAGCAGCAGCGCGCAGGTCACGCACAAGACGGTCTTGTACAGCGGCAGGCGATGATGCGGCGCTGTTTCGACAGTGAAATACATCCTGATGAGTTTCCTTCACTAGGGTTAATCCGGGGCGGACATACGCCACGCTAGCCGAATTATAGACCGACGAAGGAAGGGATGCTCTTTGCGGGGCGCGGCAAGCGTGCGCGCCCCCGGGGGATCAATCCAGCAGATTGTTCTTCATGGCGTAGTAGGTCAGGTCGGAGTTCGACTGCATGCCCATTTTTTCCATGATGCGGGTGCGGTAGGTGCTGACGGTTTTAATGCTCAGCGACAGCGCCACGCCGATGTCGGACACGGTGGCGCCGCGCGCCAGGCGCAGGAAGACCTGGAACTCGCGGTCCGACAACTCGGTATGCAGCGCCGTGTTGGGATCGCGGTCGAAGCTTTGCGCCAGCAGTTCGCCGACGGTGGAGCTGACGTAGCGCCGGCCCTGGTACACGGTGCGCACGGCGGTGATCAGCTCGTCGGCCTCGCATTCCTTGTTCAGGTAGCCGTTGGCCCCCATTTTGAACAGGTTCAGCGCGTACTGCTGCGCCGGATAGCCGGACAGGATCAGCACCGGCAGATCCGGCTGGCCCTGGCGGATGGTGCGCAGCGTATCGATGCCGCTCTGGTCGGGCATGGCGATGTCGAGCAACAGCACGTCGCAAATCTCGCGGCGCGCGATATCCAGCGCTTCGCGTCCGGTACCGGCTTCCGCCACCACGTCGAAGTCGTCCGCCGATGAAAAAATCTGTTTGAATCCTGCTCTTACTATCTGATGGTCGTCACAAATGGCAACGCGTATCATTGTTTCCCCTCGTCTTGTCCGGTCGATGCGGCTTGGGCCCCACCGGACTGCACGCCACCGTCCATCAGCCTCGCTGATGAATGAATAATATTGAAATTATAGCAGCAATCATCCCACTAGCCGCGCCACGCGGCAGCAGTGCGCATCACGCCTGCTTGAGCAAACTCAAAATCGCCTGCAATTCACCGCGTATCATGTCGCGGTCCAGCGGCGCCGGGAGGTCCGCCGGCGGCACGCCGCCGACCGCCAAACCGCCATCATACTCCGCTGCCGCGCCGTCATACGCACGACTGTCCAGCTTATTCCGGGCGCCGCTGATTGTGAAGCCCTGCTCGTACAGCAGCTCACGGATGCGGCGTATCAGCAGCACCTCGTGGTGCTGGTAGTAGCGGCGGTTGCCGCGCCGTTTGACCGGCTTGAGCTGCGTGAACTCCTGCTCCCAGTAGCGCAGCACGTGCGGCTTCACGCCGCACAGCTCGCTCACTTCACCGATCGTGAAATAGCGCTTGGCCGGGATCGGCGGCAGCACAACCAGTTCGGATTTGACGAGGCGGTCATTCATCACGGCTCAGTCCCACTCAGGCGGCGCGCGCCATCGGATTTGTCTCTTCGACCATGCCCTTGAGTTTTTGGCTGGCATGGAAAGTCACCACGCGGCGCGCCGTGATCGGAATTTCTTCGCCGGTCTTCGGGTTGCGGCCCGGACGCTGCGGCTTGTCGCGCAGCTGGAAGTTGCCGAAACCGGACAGCTTGACGGCTTCGCCGCGCTCCAGCGCATTGCGAATCTCGTCGAAGAAGGTTTCCACCATGTCCTTGGCCTCGCGCTTGTTCAAGCCGACCTGTTCGAACAATAGTTCGGCCAGCTCCGCCTTGGTCAGCGTAGGCAAATCTTTTTCTGCATCCTGGCGTACCTTGGCCACCTGCATGGCCCGATGCAAATCGGCAGCCAATGCGGATTGGAGTACGGCGGAATCGACGTCGTTATTATTAATTTTCCTGCCCTGCCTTATCTAAGAACGAATGAGTCCGGCAAAGGCCGGACTCCCAAATGGTCAAAAATGACGATTTTACAACAAGTTACGGTGGCGCTTACGTGCGCAAACGGGCGCCGTGTTTTTGCTTGGCGGCGTCGCCGGCGGCGCTCATCACAGCCTCGACCACATCGTCTTGCAGCGTATTTTGAGTATCTTGCAAGCTAAAGCGGAAAGCAAGCGATTTTTCGTCAGCCTCTAGTCCTTTACCACGATATTCATCAAACAAAACAATGGCTTGCACGATCTTGCCATGCGGATTTACTTGCACGGCAGCATTAAATGCATCCAGCAGATCTTGCGCTGGAACGTCTTGCTTGACGACCACGGCCAGATCGCGGGTCGCGCCTGGGAACTTGGAGATCTCTGCATATTCTGGCACAGATCGTTGCTGCAAAGCAATCGCATCAACCTCGAACACGACCGGGGCATGCGGCAGCTCGTACTTCTGCAGCCAGCGCGGGTGCAGCTCGCCGATGAAGCCGATCACCTTGCCGTCCAGCAGCACGTGCGCCGAGCGGCCCGGATGCAGCGCCGGGTGTTCCGCCTTGACAAAGCGCAGCGACAGCGGCGCGAACAGGTGCTCCAGGTCGGCCTTGAGGTCGAAGAAATCGACCGCGCGGTTGTCCTGGCCCCACTGCTCGTCAGCCACATTGCCGTAGGCCATGGCGGCCACGCGTTTCGGCTGGTGGTAGCCGGCCACAGTCAGCGGGCCGTCCGGAATGCTGTCGTCGCGCAGGTAGATGGCGCCGACTTCGAACAGGCGCACGCGGCTGGTCTTGCGGTTCAGGTTGTAGCGCACATTGGCCACCAGGCTGCCGATCAGCGTCGAGCGCATCACGTTCATCTGGCTGGCGATCGGGTTCTGCAGCTTGATCGGGTTGGCGTTGCCGCCGAAGTCCTGCTCCCAGGCCGCGTCCACAAAGCTCATGTTGACCACTTCCTGGAAGCCCAGGTCGGCCAGCTGGTGGCGCACCGCGAACAGCGAACGCGTGTTTTCCGGCGCGATGATCATGGTGTTGGCGGCCACCGGCGCCACGGTCGGGATGTTCTCGAAACCGTAGACGCGCGCGACTTCCTCGATCAGGTCTTCCTCGATCTCGATGTCGAAGCGGTACGACGGCGAAGTCACCGAGAATACGCCATCGGCCAGCGTGAACGGCAGCGCCAGGCGGGTGAAGATGTCGGCGATGGTCTGGTCGTCCAGCGCGACGCCGATCACCTTCTGGGCGCGGGCGGTGCGCATCTGCACCGGCGCGCGCTTGGGCACGTTGACGATCTGGTCGTCGACCGGACCGACCTGCGTGGTCGGCGTGCCGCAGATTTCGATCAGCAGCGAGGTGATGCGCTCGATGTGCTCGACCGTGGTCGCGTAATCGACGCCGCGCTCGAAGCGGTGCGCCGCGTCGGTCGAGAAGTTGTACTTGCGGGCGCGGCCCTGGATGGCGTTCGGCCACCAGAACGCGGCTTCCAGGTAGATCGATTCGGTCTCCAGCGAGACGGCGGTGGCATCGCCACCCATGATGCCGGCCAGCGATTCGATTTCCTTGTCGTCCGCGATCACGCCTACCCATTCGTCGACGGTGACGGTATTGCCGTTCAAGAGCTTGAGCGTCTCGCCGGCTTTGCCCCAGCGTACGTTCAGGCCGCCGTGGATCTTGGCCAGGTCGAACACGTGGGTAGGGCGGCCCAGCTCCAGCATCACGTAGTTGGAGATGTCCACCAGCGCCGACACCGAGCGCTGGCCGCTGCGCTCGAGGCGCTGCTTCATCCAGTCCGGCGTGGCGGCCTTGGCGTTCAGGTTGCGGATCACGCGGCCGGAGAAGCGGCCGCACAGGTCCGGCGCCGAGATCTTCACCGGCAGCACCTCGGCGCTGTTGACGGCGACCGGGCGGAACGACGGCACATGCAGCGCGACGCCGGTCAGCGCCGACACTTCGCGCGCCACGCCCAGCACCGACAGGCAGTCCGCCTTGTTCGGGGTCAGCTTGATGGTGAACTTGAGGTCGTTGAGCGCGTAGTAGTCGCGGAAGTTCTGGCCGACCGGTGCGTCGTCCGGCAGTTCCAGCAGGCCGCTGCCCTCTTCCGACAGTTTCAGTTCCTTGGCCGAGCACAGCATGCCTTGCGACTCGACGCCGCGCAGCTGGCCCACCTTGATTTCAAACGGCTTGCCGTCGGCGCCGGGCGGCAAAATCGCGCCGGCCATCGCGCAGACGACCTTCAGGCCCGGGCGCACGTTCGGCGCGCCGCAGACGATGTTGAGCAAGGTGCCGGTGCCGACGTCGACCTGGCAGACGTTGAGGCGGTCGGCGTTCGGATGCTTGGCCATGTCGCGCACATGGCCGACGACCACGTTGGAGAACGGCGGCGCCACGGCTTCGACTTCTTCCACTTCCAGGCCGGACATCGTCAGCAGATGGGCCAGTTCGTCCGAAGTCATCTTCGGATCGACCATGGTACGGAGCCAGTTTTCGGAGAATTGCATAATCAAGCCTTCAAAGATAGTCCGACGGGAGCGCGCACCTCGGTGGCGCTCGACCGTTTCGTTATTGTTAGTTGAACTGCTTCAGGAAGCGCAGGTCGCCTTCGTAGAACAGGCGCAGGTCGCTGACGCCGTAACGCAGCATCGTCAGGCGTTCCAGGCCGGAGCCGAAGGCGAAGCCGATGTATTTTTCCGGGTCGAGACCGAAGTTGCGCACCACCGAAGGGTGTACCTGGCCCGAACCGGAAATCTCCAGCCAGCGGCCCTTCAGCGGACCGGAACCGAAGGCGATATCGATCTCGGCCGACGGCTCGGTGAACGGGAAGTACGATGGACGGAAGCGCACTTGCAGGTCGTCGGTCTCGAAGAAGGCCTTGACGAAGTTCAGGTACACGCCCTTGAGGTCGGCGAAGCTGATGTTCTCGGCGATCCACAGGCCTTCGACCTGGTGGAACATCGGCGAGTGCGTGGCGTCGCTGTCGACGCGGTAGGTGCGGCCCGGCGCGATCACCTTGATCGGCGGCGTGTGGCTGCGGGCGTAGCGCACCTGCATCGGCGAGGTGTGCGTGCGCAGCAGCAGCGGCTTGCCTTCGCTGTCGTTGCCTTCGATGTAGAAGGTGTCTTGCATGGAACGGGCTGGATGGTTTTCCGGGCTGTTGAGCGCCGTGAAGTTGGTCCAGTCGTTTTCGATTTCGGGGCCGTCGGCCACGTCGAAACCGATGGAGCGGAAGATCTCTTCCACGCGCTCCCAGGTCCGCATCACCGGGTGGATGCCGCCGCCGGCGCGACCGCGGCCAGGCAGCGAGACATCGATGGCCTCGGCGTTCAAGCGGGTTTGCATCTGGGCGTCGGCCAGCGCATCGCGCCGGGCCGTCAGCGCCGCTTCAATCTGCCCTTTGGCAGCATTGATCAGGGCGCCCTGCGCCTTGCGCGCTTCAGGGTCCAGCTTGCCCAGACCCTTCATCAATTCGGTGATCTGGCCGGTCTTGCCCAGATATTTGGCTTTGGCATTTTCCAGTGCGGCGGCGTCATCTTTGACCGCGTCGAAATCCTGCACTGCTGAGGCGACGAGTTGTTCCAGGGAGTCCATGCGTTTTTCTTATCCTCAATCAAAAACGGGGCACAGGTATATACCTTTGCCCCGTTCTCAGTCGTTATCCCGTGACCGGGATACGGCGTCTAAATCATTGCGTATTAAGCAGCGATTTTTGCTTTCACAGCGTTGACAATCGCAGCGAACGCTGGCTTGTCCATCACTGCCATATCGGCCAGGACTTTACGGTCCAGTTCGATCGAAGCTTTCTTCAGACCATTCATGAAGACGCTGTACGTCACGCCATGCTCACGGGAAGCGGCGTTGATACGAGCGATCCACAGACGGCGGAAGACGCGCTTCTTGTTACGACGGTCGCGGTAAGCGTATTGGCCAGCGCGCATGACTGCTTGCTTGGCAACACGGTATACCTTGCTGCGACGACCGCGGTAACCCTTGGCCATGTTTAATACTTTTTTATGACGGGCACGAGCTGTAACCCCACGTTTTACTCTAGGCATAGTAACTCCTTAGTTGTGAGATTAAGCGGTTGGCATCATACGCATGACGGACGTGACGTCCGAAGCGTTGATGTTACGGGTGCCGCGCAGCTGACGCTTGTTCTTGGTGGTCTTCTTGGTCAGGATGTGGCGCTTGAACGCCATACCCGATTTAACAGTACCACCTGGACGCACGCGAAAACGTTTTTTCGCGGAGCTTTTGGTTTTCATTTTTGGCATAGCAATCTACCCTCTTGGGTAGCTCCATATCAAACAGGATTGCAGGTGGTGACACTACGTCACGCTTAGATGCCTGCTTTCACTTGTTTTTGCAGCAGATGCGAGTCCACTACATTACAACAGCCGGCAATTATAGACCAGTTGCTGCAATTCTGCACCACAAATTATGAGAGGCGCCGCAGCGCCTCCCATATTGCCTTTACAGCAGGATTACTTCTTTTTCTTCGGAGACAGCACCATGATCATCTGGCGGCCTTCCATCTTCGGGAACTGCTCGACCTGGCCGTATGGCTCCAGATCGGCTTTCAGACGTTCCAGCATGCGGAAGCCAATATCCTGGTGCGCCATTTCACGGCCGCGGAAACGCAGCGTGATCTTGGTTTTATCGCCTTCATCGAGGAACTTGATGAGGTTACGCAGCTTGATATTGTAGTCGCCGTCATCGGTACCCGGACGGAACTTGACTTCCTTCACGGCGATGATTTTCTGCTTCAATTTCGCTTCGTGAGCCTTCTTCTGCTCCGAATACTTGAATTTGCCGTAGTCCATCAAACGGCATACCGGCGGGACCGCGGTAGGCGCGATCTCGACCAGGTCGACGTTTGCTTCTTCCGCCAGGCGGAAGGCTTCGGCCAAACTCACGATACCGAGAGGCTCGTTATCGACCCCACTTAAACGCATTTCAGGGGCAGTGATTTCGCCATTGATGCGATGCGACTTGTCAGTAGCTATGGTGATTCCTTTTAAAATCTAATGAAGAACTGTGCGATCAGGCTTTGTTGGCGACGTCTTGCTGAAGTCGCTCGATCAGGGCATCGATGGACATGACGCCCAAATCGACATTACCCCGTGCCCGCACAGCGACGGTGTTGGCATCCCGCTCTTTATCGCCGACTACAAGGATGTAGGGCAGTTTTTGGACGGAATGTTCACGTATTTTATAGGTTATTTTCTCGTTGCGCAAATCGGTCTGCACGCGGAACCCGCTCCGGCGCAGCTTTTCAGCCACTTGCGCCACATATTCGGCCTGCGCATCGGAGATGTTCAGCACCGATACCTGCACCGGCGCCAGCCATGCCGGCAAGGCGCCCGCGTAGTTCTCGATCAGAATGCCGATGAAGCGCTCCATCGAGCCGACGATCGCACGGTGCAGCATGACCGGCACCTGACGGCTGTTGTCGGCCGCCACGTATTCGGCGCCCAGGCGCTCCGGCATGAAGAAGTCGACCTGCATCGTGCCAACCTGCCATGGGCGGCCCAGCGAATCCTTCAGGTGGTACTCGATCTTCGGACCGTAGAACGCGCCCTCGCCCGGCAATTCGGTCCAGGTCACGCCGCAGGCGCGCAGGCCCGAACGCAGCGCGTCCTCGGCCTCGTCCCACACTTCGTCGGTGCCGATGCGGTTGTCCGGACGCAGCGCCAGCTTGACTTCGATGTTATTGAAGTCGAAGTCCTTGTAGACTTCCATCGCTTGCGTGTGGAAAGCCACGACTTCCGGCTCGATCTGCTCTTCGGTGCAGAAGATGTGGCCGTCGTCCTGGGTGAAGCCGCGCACGCGCATGATGCCGTGCAGCGCGCCCGAAGGCTCGTTGCGGTGGCACTGGCCGAACTCGCCGTAGCGCAGCGGCAGGTCGCGGTACGAACGCATATTGCTGTTGAAGATCTGCACGTGGCCCGGGCAGTTCATCGGCTTCAGCGCGTAGGAGCGGTTTTCCGACTCCGTCACGAACATGTTTTCGCGGTAGTTATCCCAGTGGCCGGTCTTGCCCCACAGGCTGGAGTCCAGGATCTGCGGCGCCTTCACTTCCTGGTAGCCGTTGACCTGGTACTTGTTGCGCATGTATTGCTCAACCTGCTGCCAGATGGTCCAGCCCTTCGGATGCCAGAACACCAGGCCCGGCGCCTCGTCCTGGAAGTGGAAGAAGTCCAGCTGCTTGCCCAGCTTGCGGTGGTCGCGCTTTTCCGCCTCTTCCAGCTGGAACAGGTACTGTTCTTGATCTTCCTTCTTGGTCCAGGCGGTGCCGTAGACACGCTGCAGCATTTCGTTCTTGCTGTCGCCGCGCCAGTAGGCGCCGGCCAGCTTCATCAGCTTGAATACTTTCAGCTTGCCGGTCGATGGCACGTGCGGGCCGCGGCACAGGTCGGTGAAGCTGCCTTCCGAGTACAGCGACACATCCTGGTCGGCAGGAATCGATGCGATGATCTCGGCCTTGTAGGCTTCGCCGATGGACTTGAAGTAAGCAACGGCCTCGTCGCGCGGCAGCACCTTGCGGGTGACAGGTTCGTCCTTCTTGGCCAGCTCGGCCATTTTCTTTTCGATGGCGACCAGGTCGTCAGGCGTGAACGGACGCTTGTACGAGAAGTCGTAGTAGAAACCGTTTTCGATGACCGGGCCAATGGTCACTTGCGCATCAGGGAACAGCTCCTTGACGGCGTAGGCCAGCAAGTGGGCGGTCGAGTGACGGATCACGTCCAGACCTTCCGGGTCCTTATCGGTGATGATGGCCAGATCGGAGTCTTTCTCGATCAGGAAAGAGGTATCCACCACTTTGCCATCAACCTTGCCGGCCAATGCAGCCTTGCCCAGGCTGGTTGCGATGCTGGACGCCACTTGTGCAACGGTGACTGGGCCGTCGAATTCACGGGCAGAACCATCAGGAAGGCGAACTGAAAGCATAACGATCTCCATTTCGGCGCGGGCGCCAGGTAGTGGTACAACAAATAATAATAAAAACGCGGACGAAAAAAAACGCGGGCTAGCCGCGTTTTCTCTTTTTTTGAGCAAAAGAATCCCGATCGACTAGCGTCACTCCCAAAGCTTGGTAGTAGTTCGCGGTGTCATAACCGGATTGCCTTTCTCGCTCTTACATGTTCTGGTGGGCGGTGCAGAATTCGAATCTGCGACCCCTTGGATGTCGACCAAGTATTCTAACCAGCTGAACTAACCGCCCGTGGTACTGCTATTTTACTGCGCTTTTACTACTTGCTTACTACTGTACTGCGTAATCTGGTGGGCGGTGCAGAATTCGAATCTGCGACCCCTTGGATGTCGACCAAGTATTCTAACCAGCTGAACTAACCGCCCGAAGACCAGCATTATAGAGAGCGATTCGAAGAAAAACAAGGGCATAATTCGGAAACATTTACAAAATGCACTATGACGATGCGATACGCGAGTTAGCCGCATCCATTAAACTACGGCTGTTCCCACTTCAACAAGAAGCCGATGCAAGCCGAAACCCGCGCCAGTACTAGCGTAGAGCTGCCACCCTCTCCGTCCGCCCACCTGCACGAACACCGCGACGGCGACGCCCAGCATGTGCACTTCAATGTGCAGCGCAGCCAGTCGGTGCTGGCGTGGTCGCTGGCGCTGACGCTGGGATTCGCTGTCGTCGAAGTCGTTACGGGCTTCATGTCCAATTCGCTGGCCTTGATTTCCGACGCCGGCCACATGGTGACGGACGCCGCCGCGCTGGGCCTGGCCTTACTGGCACAGTTGATCGCCAAACGGCCGCCGTCGGCGCGCCACTCGTTCGGCTTCGGCCGCGCCGAGGCGCTGGCCGCCTTCGTCAACAGCCTGGTGCTGTTGCTGCTGGTGGGCTGGATCTGCTTTGAGGCGGTGCAGCGCTTCTCGCATCCGCAGCAAGTGCAAGGCGGCACGGTGTTTATCGTCGCCGGCATCGGCCTGCTCATCAATCTGGTGCTGGCCTACATCCTGTCCCGTGGCGACAGCAATATGAATACCCGCGCCGCGCTGGTGAACGTCATCGGCGACCTGCTGGGTTCGGTGGCCGCGCTGATCGCCGGCGCCGTCATCTATTACACGGGGTGGATGCAGATCGACCCGCTGCTGTCGATCTTCGTCGCGCTGCTGATTTTAAAGTCCACCATCGACGTGCTGCGCGAGTCCTATCACTTCCTGATGGAAGGCGTGCCCGACCACATCGACTATATGGAGGTGGGCGCCGACCTGGGACAGATCGACGGCGTCCGCTCGGTGCACGACCTGCACGTATGGGACATGTCGCCAGGCCAGCCGGCGCTGATCGGCCACGTCGAGATCGACGACCTCGCCCGCTGGCCGGACATCCTGCACGCTATTAAAGCCATGCTGCTGGAAAAGCATGGCATCGACCACATCACCCTGCAGGCGGAAGTCGCATCGCAGGCACACCTATGATCCGAATCGCGGCGACGATCGTCGCGCTCATGCTTAGCCATCTCGCGATGGCCTGCTCCTGCCCGTGGGTGGAACCAGCTGGTTTTGTTCATGCCACGTTAAAGCGTCTGCCGGCAAATGCTCGCGGTGTACTGTTCTTGACGCCGCAAGACGCCCCATCGACAAGCACGAATGCGCGCGCCTTCTCCATCACTTCGAACAAGGAAGCGGGCCCGCTAACGGTGAAGGTGTCATCACCCGACGACGGTTGAGGTCACTATTGACGCCCACCCATTGGCCATGAATTCGCTCCAATATATTCTGACAATCGACGGCGCACCCGAGCGACGCTTGCTGCGGATGTCCGACGGAAGAGGAAGCTGCTCCAGCCACCAGCCGGTGGTCTCGCAAACTTTTCATTATGGTCTTCCGTCGGCGCTTCAGCCTTACCTTGATGGGGTTGCGTATTTTTCGGAAGTTCGCACAAAGACCGGCTTTACCGCCATGACCTACCATGCCTCTGCATGCGATACCACTCCATTTGCACAAACCGCTTACGGTGGCGGCAAAGACCTGATTTACGCCAATTGCGAGGAACGCCACACAGCGCAAACGATCAGGGGTTGGGTAGGCCTTCTGGAGGTAGAAGATCGCTTGCACCTTACCCAGCCCGTCGTTGTCGACCTAAGCCGGGCAAGCGGCAAGGCATGCAACGGCATGGGCTTGTTAAAAGAAGCGATGGCCAACCACGACACCCATAAGGCGCTTGCGATAGCTTGCAGCATTCAGTACGAACAGCCATTTGATGGAGCATTCACCCCTCACAAGCAAACCAAACCAAAACACCCTCCCATCACAGACCTTCCATCCATTGAAGCCTTGGCAGACCTGATGAAATTGGCATCTACTGAGGAGGGTACCTGTATAGATCAGGTTGCATCCCACGTGAAGCGGTAACGCTCGCACTCCCCATGTTTGCAAAGCACCTAGCGTCGCCTATACTGCTATCAGTGATATCACTTGCGAGGTAAGCCATGTCTCAACTACTGGTTCGCGACCTGGACGATGAGATCGTTGATGCGTTGAAACGCTTGGCGGCTGCTAATGGACGTAGCGCGGAAGCTGAACACCGCGAGATTCTGCGCACCTATCTGATCAAGCGTCCAAAAAAGCGTTCTTTCAAAGAGGTTTTAGCTGAGATGCCCTACTTTGGCGACGATGATCTGTTTGACCTGAGGTAGCCATGTTTTTGATTGATACCAATGTACTCTCCGAGTATGGCAAAGGCCCGACAGCAAACGCGGGCGTGGTTCGGTTTTTTTCCCACGCTCAGGACAACACCTTGTTTTTACCAGTACAAGTCATCGGAGAAATCCAGGCTGGCATCTCGAAGCTGCGGCGCGCAGGGCGAGCGCAAGCATTGCGGCAGGCTGAAAAATACGAGCTTTGGCTGGACCACGTCATTTCACACTTCAGCGATCGCATCCTGAAATTCGACCTCGAAGCAAGCCGCGTGTGGGGCTCCCTGCTTGCCGGCGACAAAAGGGATCCGCATACGATCGACAAGCAGATTGCCGCGATCGCTTTGATACATGATCTGGTCGTTGTCACGCGCGACAAGGGCGATGCATTTTCACGCACGCCCAATTTAAAAATACTTAATCCCTTCCTTTAGTTCCTACATGCACAACTTTGAAAAACGCCGCGACCGATACAACGCTTTTGCTTCCTTTGAAAACCCGCTGGTCAACCTGAGCTTCGAACTGGAAGTGCCGGACTTCCGGCCTTTCTGCAAGGCGAACCAGCTGCCGCCGTTCCATGTGTTCCTGTATTGCGTACTGAACTCGCTCAAGGAAATCGACAACTTCATGTACCGCGTCTTTGAAGGCGAAGTCATCAAGATCGATGACTTCATGGCCTCGTACACCGTGCTCAACCAAGACAACAACTTGAACTTTGCGCGATTCCAGCGCTCGTCGGATCTGCGCGAATTCGTCGCGCGCAGCCTGGAGGCGAAGAAGCTCGCCGAATCCAGCGATGTGCTGGTCAACAGCACCGAGGCGCTGAGCCCGCTGGACAAGCGGCGCAACGTCCACATCACCTGCATGCCGTGGCTGAAGCTGGTGGCGATCGAACATCCGATCTATCACCACAAGAGCTACGACATTCCATCGCTGGCCTGGGGCCGCTTCAGCGACCCGCGCGACGATGGCAAGTTAAGCGTGAACATGTCGGTGCTGGCCCACCATGGCTTCGTCGACGGCTACCACGTGCACCTGCTGGCACAGGCCATCGCGGCGCGGGCGGCTCACATCATCGGCTAAGGCCATCAAGAAAAGTTTGCACGGCCGGCGATGCACGGCCCGCCGGCGAACTGACCAAGCCAAACTCCCGATAGCGGCGCGGCTCCAATTGCATGACGCGCAGGCCGCGCCTGTCTTCCGGCAGCGCGGATTCGGGAATGATGGACACGCCCAGCCCTTCCCTCACCAGCACCGCAGCGCTGCCCAGGTCGCGCACCGTGACGCGGATATCCGTCAACATTAATCCCTCCTGCATGACCAGGCTGCGCGCGTTGACCTCGCAGCCGCCGGTCGCCAGCACGAAAGGCTGGCCCGCCAGTTCATCCAGCGCCACGCCCTGCTCGCTTGAACGGCGTCCCAGCGCATGATGGGACGGCAGCACCGCCACCCACGCATCGCGCCCGATGATCACAGCCTGCCGCTGCGGCGCCGGGTTCAGTAACACACCCAGCTCTATCGTATCGGCCGCCAGCCATTGCTCCACCTCCTCGTCCGTGCCCTCCAGCGCCACCACATCGATGCCGGGATGGCTGCGCTTGAAGGCGTTCAGCAAAGGCGGCAACACCGTCGTCAGCAGGGACGGGAAACTGGCCAGCCGGATGCGGCCCGCATGCAAGCCTTGCGCGGCATGCGACAGCGAACGGATCGCATCGAACTGCGCCAGCATCGCACGCGCATGCGCGACCACCTGCTCGCCGAAGGCGGTGACGCTGACTGCGCGTCGATCGCGCACCAACAGCGGCGCACCCAGCGACGCTTCCATCTGAGCGATGGCCTGGCTGGCGCCCGACTGCGTGATGCCGACCTGCTCCGCCGCCCGCGAGATATTGCCGGCGTCCGCAGCCGCAACCAGCACGCGCCAATGGGATAAATTCATCATTAGAAAATCTGATACCTGCTTTATGGAGCATTAATTTTACAGCCAAGCAGTGGATGCCTACAGTAAGGACTCTTCTTTTTTATGGAATCCGACATGAAGCTATATTTCGCACCGCACACCTGCTCGCTCTCGCCGCACATCGTGCTGCAGGAACTGGGACTGGCCTACGAACTGATACGGGTCGACAATCAAACCAAGCTGACCGCCGACGGCAGGGATTTCCGCAGCATCAACCCAAAGGGTTATGTCGCAGCGCTGGAGCTGGGGAATGGAGAAGTGCTGACCGAGGGGTCGGCCATCGTGCAATACCTGGCGGACTTGAAGCCGGCGGCGGAACTGGCGCCGCCACAGGGCAGCTGGCAACGCGTGCGGCTGCAGGAATGGCTGGGCTTCATCAGCACCGAGATCCATGCCGGCGCCGCGCCGCTGTTCAACAGCGGCTTGCCGGAAGCTGCGCGCGCCGTCTTCCGCGACAAACTGACGAAGCGCGTGATGCTACTGGAAACCACGCTGCAGCGCCAAGCCTGGCTGCTGGGCGACAGCTTCAGCATCGCCGACGCCTATCTGTACACGGTGCTGGGCTGGTTCAAGTTCTTCGAGATTAGCTTGAACCAATGGCCAGCCGTCGCCGCCTACGAACGCCGCATCGCCGCCCGCCCATCTGTGCAGGCGGCGCTACGGGCTGAAGCGGAAGCGCCTTAAGCGCGGCGGGCTTCCTGCACGCCCGTGACTTCGGCGATGGCGTTCAGCGCTTTTTGCAGCTGCGCGGTCGCGCCGATCTCGGCCGTGAAGGTCATGCGCGCAAAGCCTTTCGCGCTTTGCGTGTTGACGCCGATAACGTTGATCTTCTCGCGCGAGAAGATCTCCGAAATATCGCGCAGCAGGCCCTGGCGGTCGCCCGCCAAGATGAAGATGTCGACCGGGTAGACCGTGTCCGACCCGGCGCGGCCCCACTCGGTCACGATCACCCGCTCCGGCGCCTTGGCGCGCATCTCGGCGAAGTTCTTGCATGTGGTACGGTGGATGGACACGCCCTTGCCGCGCGTGACGAAGCCGACGATGCCGTCCGGCGGCGCCGGCTTGCAGCACTTGGCCAGTTGCGTCATCAGGCCGTCGGTGCCGACCACCAGCACGCCCGACTTGGCGCCCTGGTCCACGCTCGATGCCTTGCTCTTGCCCAGCACCACCGCGTCTTCCGGCTCGGTCGGCTCGCCCGTGTCATGCAAGGCTTGCTCGACATGGCGCAGGCTGAATTCATCCTTGCCCACCGACAGGAACAGGTCGTCGACCTTGGCGAAGCCCAGCTTGTTGGCCAGCGCCTCCAGGTTGACCGCCGTCTTGCCTTCGCGCTGCAGGGATTTCTCCACCATGGCGCGGCCGTGCGACAGCGTTTCCTGCATGTCGATGGCGTGGAACCAGGCGCGGATCTTGGAGCGCGTGCGCGTCGCCACCGTGTACTCATCGCTGAGCCAGTCGCGCGACGGCCCCGCCGTGCCCGGCGCGCCCTTGGCGGTGATGATCTCGCAGGTCTGGCCGTTTTTCAGCGGCGTGTTCAGCGGCACCATCACGCCGTCGACGCGCGCGCCACGGCAGCGGTGGCCGACATCGCTGTGCAGGTGATAGGCAAAGTCGACCGGCGTTGCGCCGACCGGCAATTCCAACACCCGCGCCTGCGGCGTCAGCACGAAGATGCGGTCGTCCAGCGCGGCGGACTTGAGCTTCTCGACCCACTCGCGCTGCTGCTCTTCCTGCCCGACCACCGCGTCGGCCACATCGGTTTTCCACGCCAGCAGCTGGCGCAGCCAGGCGATTTTTTCGTCGTACTTCTGGCCGGCGAAGTTGGAGCCGCCCGCCTCCTTGTAGCGCCAGTGCGCCGCCACGCCGTACTCGGCGAAGCCGTGCATTTCCTGCGTACGGATCTGCACTTCCAGCGGCCGGCCGTCTTCCGCCGTCACCACCGTGTGCAGCGACTGGTAGCCGTTCGATTTGGGCCGCGAGATGTAGTCGTCGAATTCTTTCGGGATCGGCGTCCAGATGTTGTGCACCACGCCCAGCACCGTGTAGCAGGTCTTGACGTCGGCCACGATCACGCGGAAGGCGCGCACGTCGTATAGGTCGGTGAAGTCCAGCTCCTTGCCCTTCATCTTGCTCCAGATGGAGTAGATGTGCTTGGGCCGCCCGAACACTTCGGCCTGGATGCCGGCGGCCGACATTTCCGATTGCAGGCGCGCGATCGACGAGGTGACGAAACCCTCGCGCATCATGCGCTTCTCTTCCAGCATCTTGGCGATGCGCTTGTAGGCTTCCGGCTCGATGAAGCGGAACGACAGATCCTCCAGCTCCCACTTGAGCTGCCAGATCCCCAGGCGGTTGGCCAGCGGCGCGTACAGGTCCAGCGTTTCGCGGCCGTAGGCGCAGGTCATGTCGTTGAACAGCTTGATGTCGGCGAAGTAGCGCAAGGTCGTCACGCAGGACGCCAGGCGCACCAGCACCACGCGCATGTCCGAGGCCATCGCCAGCAGCATCTTGCGCAGCGTTTCGACTTGCGCCACCGCCATCTGCGCGGCATTGCGGCCGCGTGAAGCGGCGCCTTGCGGACCCTGGTTTTGCGTCAGTTCGCGCAGCCGTATCAGCTGGCGCACGCCGGCCACCAGCTCGCTGACCTCATGGCCGAAACGCGGTTCGATGATGGGCGCTTGCGCCGTGTCGAGCAGCGTCAGTTCGAACATCAGGCCGGCGATGCGGGTCTCGACGTCGGTGCGCATGGAGGCCAGCGTGCTGGCCACGCCGACCGCGAAATCGATCGACGGCTGGCCGCTGACGCAGACCTTGTCGCCGTAGGCCTCGCTGGCGAAATCCAGCGCCGCCAGCATGCGCGCGCTGTCGTCGGGCGACAGGCCCTGGACCAGTTGCTCCGACGTGACGCTCGTAAGCGCGGTGATAGAAACCATGATGCCCCTAGCGCTGCGCGGCGACGACGATGATCTCCACGCGCCATGCCGGATCGGCCAGTTTGGCTTCCACCGTGGCGCGCGGCGGCGTGTGGCCGCTCGGCACCCAGGCGTCCCACTCTTCGTTCATGCCGGCGAAGTCGGCCAAGTCGGCGATGTAGATGGTGGTGCTGAGAATGCAGGTCTTGTCGCTGCCGGCCTCGGCCAGCAGGCGGTCGATATGGCCCAGCACTTCGCGGGTCTGGCCTTTGATGTCCTGCGTCTTGTCGTCGGCAATCTGGCCAGCCAGATAGACGGTGCCGTTGTGGATGGCCACTTCGGACAGGCGTTTGCCTACATGCAGTCGTTTGATTTCCATACTCTTCTTCTTTACATTAACCCAACAGGAATTGCTTGACGATCGCGATCTGGTCGTCGTGAATGAAGGTCGGCGCATGGCCGACACCGGCGATTTCCACCAGCTTGGCTTGGGGGCCGCGCTGCGTCATCAGGGCCGCGGTTTCCGGCGACAGCAGGTCGGACTCGGCGCCGCGCACCAGCAAGGTCGGGCAGCGGATCGCATCGTAGGCGGCCCACAGCATCGCTTCGTCGGCTTCGGCCGATTCCGGCGTGGCGGAGCGGAACGGCAGGGCCAGGCCCATATCGTAGTGGCGCACCCATTTGCCGTCTTTGTCCTGACGCAGCACGTCGGTCGCCAGTTTATGCCATTCCTCTTCGGTGTGCTCGCCGAAGGTCAGCGAGACGTCGCGGATGAACTTGGCAGCTTCGTCGAAGGTGTCGAAGCGCAGGTCCTGGCCGATGTAGTCGCCGATGCGCTGCAGCGCCATCGGCGCCAGCACCGGGCCGATATCGTTGAGCACCAGCTTGCGGATCGGGTTGCCCGGCAACGAGGCCAGGCCCAGGCCGATCAGGCCGCCCATCGAGGTGCCGAACCAGTCGACGCTGGATTGTTCGCCGTCCGGCAGCACGCGCGCCAGCAGAGTGACGATATCGCTGACATACTGGGGGATGCGGTACAGCTGCGGATTCTTCAGCCAACCGGAACGGCCGCGGCCGACGATGTCGGGGCAGATCACGCGGTAGTCGTTGGCCAGCGCGCGCGCCATGGCGTCGAAATCGTCGCCGACGCGGGTCACGCCGTGCACACAGATCAGCACATTGGGGTTGCTCTCATCGCCCCATTCCTTGTAAGACATGCGGTGCAAACCAGCCAGAGACAGGCATTGAACAGACTTTATTTTTGCTTCGAGCATGCGGCTTCCTTGGTGGTTTTTATAGTGTTTTATGTAATGATGTTCAGAAATACCATTTTACCGGGCGTTACGCTTAAAATCCTACCGAAGTGTAGCGCAGCAGGACTTTAATCTCCAACCCTCCAGAGGACACTATGGCAAACAAGACTTTGAGCGGCAAGACGGCGCTGGTGACAGGCTCCACCTCCGGCATCGGCCTGGGCATCGCCCGCACGCTGGCGGCGGAAGGCGCGCACGTGCTGCTGAACGGCTTCGGCGACGCCGCCGAAATCGCCCAACTGCAAGTTGACCTGGCCAAGGAATTCGGCGTGCAGGTCGCGTACCACAACGCCGACATGTCCAAGCCGGCCGAGATCGAAAGCATGATCGCCTTCGCCGGCGACAAGTTCGGCGGCATCGATGTGCTGGTCAACAACGCCGGCATCCAGCACGTGGCCAATGTCGAGGACTTCCCGGTCGAGAAATGGGACGCCATCATCGCCATCAACCTGACCTCGGCGTTCCACACCTCGCGCCTGGTGCTGCCGCGCATGCGCGCCAACAACTGGGGCCGCATCATCAACCTGGCGTCCACCCACGGGCTGGTGGCGTCGGCCGGCAAGTCGGCCTATGTCGCCGCCAAGCACGGCCTGATCGGACTGACCAAGGCCGCCGCGCTGGAGACCGCCACCACCGGCGTCACCGTCAACGCCATCTGCCCCGGCTTCGTGCTGACGCCGCTGGTGCAGAAGCAGGTCGACGCGCGCGCCGCCAAGGACAGCATCAGCAACGAAGACGCCAAGAAAGCGCTGCTGGCCGACAAGCAGCCGTCCGGCGAATTCGTCACGCCGGAAGAGCTCGGCGCGCTGGCCGTGTTCCTGTGCAGCGACGCCGCCAAGCAGGTGCGCGGCGTGGCCTGGAATATGGACGGCGGCTGGGTCGCCCAGTAAGTCTTACATAAGAGATATCACTGTTGTGAATGCGGTTAACCACAATGGTGATGTCTGATATTTTGACGGATCATGGTCTCCTCACCCGAAACGCGAGGAGACCCCGTGAAAAAGCCGTTCTACAAAATTCTATACGTCCAGGTGTTGTTCGCCATCGCCTGCGGCATCCTGCTAGGCATCTTCTACCCCAGCGACGCGGTCGCGATGAAACCGCTGGGCGACGGCTTTATCAAGCTGATCAAGATGATCATCGCACCGGTGATTTTCTGCACCGTGGTCTCGGGCATCGCCGGCATGCAGGACGTTAAGAAGATCGGCCGCGTCGGCGGCAAGGCGCTGCTGTACTTCGAAGTGGTTTCCACCTTCGCGCTGGTGATCGGCCTGTTCGTCGCCAACATCGTGCGCCCAGGCGCCGGCTTCAACGCCGACCCGGCCACGCTGGACACCAAGTCCATCGCCGAATTCACCGAAAAAGCCAAGCACCAGTCGACCATCGACTTCGTGATGAACATCATCCCGAACACCGTGGTCGATGCCTTCGCCAAGGGCGACATCCTGCAAGTGCTGCTGATCGCCATCCTGTTCGGCTTCTCGCTGTCGCTGCTGGGTGAGCGCGGCAAGCCAGTCACCAAGCTGATCGACGACCTGTCGGCAGCCATCTTCGGCGTGGTCGGCATCGTCATGAAAGTGGCGCCGATCGGCGCGTTCGGCGCGATGGCCTTCACCATCGGCAAATACGGCATCGCCTCGCTGAAACCGCTGGCCACGCTGATGGGCTGCTTTTACCTGACCTGCGGCCTGTTCGTGGTGGTGGTGCTGGGCACCGTGGCGCGCCTGACCGGCTTCTCGATCTTCAAGTTCATCAACTACATCAAGGAAGAACTGCTGATCGTGCTGGGCACCAGCTCGTCGGAAAGCGCCCTGCCTTCGCTGATGACCAAGCTGGAACGCCTGGGCTGCTCCAAGTCCGTCGTCGGCCTGGTGGTTCCGACCGGCTACTCGTTCAACCTGGACGGCACCAACATCTACATGACCATGGCCGCCCTGTTCGTGGCGCAAGCCACCAACACCGACCTGACCCTGACGCAGGAACTGACCATCCTCGGCGTGGCGATGCTGACCTCGAAGGGCGCATCGGGCATCACCGGCGCCGGCTTCATCACGCTGGCGGCGACGCTGGCCGTGGTGCCGACCATTCCGGTGGCGGGCATGGCGCTGATTCTGGGCATCGACCGCTTCATGAGCGAATGCCGCGCGCTGACCAACTTCGTCGGCAACGGCGTCGCCTCGGTGGTGGTATCGCACTGGGAAAAAGAACTGAACCACGACACGCTGCACAAGGAACTGAACAATCCGGGTTCGACCGTGACCGATCCCGACCTGCAGCCGCTGACCCGCCACGCGCACTAAGTCGTTTCAGACGCAACAAAAAAAAGGCACGCCATGGCGTGCCTTTTTTGCTGGCGGCGTGGATCAGACGGCCGAGGTATCCAGCTCGACGCCGGTGGCGGCCTGGATCTGCTCCTTGCTGACGCCGGGCGCCAGTTCGGTCAGCTTCAAGCCCTTGTCGGTCACTTCCATCACGCCGAGGTCGGTGACGATCAGGTCCACCACGCCGACGCCGGTCAGCGGCAGGTCGCATTGCTTGAGCAGCTTGTGCGAGGTCGAGCCGTCTTTTGCGGTGGCGACCTGCTCCATCAGCACCACCACCCGCTTGACGCCGGCCACCAGGTCCATCGCGCCGCCCATGCCCTTGACCATTTTGCCAGGAATCATCCAGTTGGCCAGGTCGCCCTTTTCCGACACCTGCATCGCACCCAGGATGGCCAGGTTGATCTTGCCGCCGCGGATCATGCCGAACGAGTCGGCCGAGCTGAAGTAGGCGGCGCCCGGCAGCGCCGTCACGGTCTGCTTGCCGGCGTTGATCAGGTCGGCGTCGACTTCATCGTCGGTCGGGAACGGGCCGATGCCCAGCAAGCCGTTCTCCGATTGCAGAAACACTTCCATGCCGGCCGGCACGTAGTTCGCCACCAGCGTCGGCAAGCCGATGCCGAGGTTGACGTAGTAACCGTCCTGTAATTCCTTCGCCGCGCGCGCGGCCATTTCGTCACGAGTCCATGCCATGATATTTGCTCTCCGTTATTCTTGGTTGGCGCGCACGGTGCGCTGCTCGATGCGTTTTTCCGGCGTGGCGTTGACCACGATGCGGTGCACGAAGATGCTCGGCAGGTGCACGGCGTCCGGGTCGATCTCGCCGATTTCCACCAGCTGCTCG
The DNA here is from genome assembly GCF_001758795.1 of Duganella sp. HH101. NCBI lineage: Bacteria > Pseudomonadati > Pseudomonadota > Betaproteobacteria > Burkholderiales > Oxalobacteraceae > Duganella > Duganella sp. HH101. Next base: position 155,740 of record NZ_LRON01000015.1, read on the forward strand.
ACTTCGACGATGGTGATCTTGCCGGCCATCGCGGCGTTCGGGTTGAAGTTGCGCGCGGTCTTGCGGAACACCAGGTTGCCTGCCTTGTCCGCCTTCCAGGCCTTGACCAGGGCCACGTCGGCCACCAGGCTGCGTTCCATCACATACTGCTCGCCGTCGAATTCGCGGATTTCCTTGCCCTCGGCGACGATGGTGCCGACGCCGGTCTTGGTGAAGAAGGCGGGAATGCCGGCGCCGCCGGCGCGCAGCTTCTCGGCCAGCGTGCCTTGCGGCGTGAATTCCAGCTCCAGCTCGCCGGCCAGGTACTGGCGCGCGAACTCCTTGTTTTCCCCCACGTAGGAGGCGATCATTTTTTTAATCTGGCGGGTTTCCAGCAACTGGCCGAGGCCGAAGCCGTCCACGCCGGCGTTGTTGGAGATCGCGGTCAGGCCGGTCACGCCGGAATCGCGCAGCGCGCCGATCAGTGCCTCGGGGATGCCGCACAGGCCGAAGCCGCCGACGGCGATGGTTTGCCCGTTTTGGACGACGCCCGCCAGCGCGGCGGCGGCGTCAGGATAGATTTTATTCATGGGTGTCCCTTATAGTTTGTTGCTAAATCCGTTGCTAACATTGTTAAATGCGCTAGCGACGAGGCGTCTCAGCATAGAATACGCAAATCAAAAGCACAATACCGTAGAACTACCTGCCGCCCCCACACATGAACAACGCTCCGGTCATCGATTACGAATCCATTTTCCTGCACGCGCCGGTCGGCATGTGCATTTCGGAAAACCGCGTCATACAGTCCTGCAACGAGGCGCTGGCCGCGATGTTCGGCCACACCCGCGCGCAGCTGGAGGGCTTGTCCTTCCTGGTGCTGTACCCGACCATGGACGAGTTCCTGCGCACCGGCGACCGCATCATCCCCATCATGAACGCCAAGGGCCGCTATTCGGACGAGCGCATCATGCGCCGCGCCAACGGCGAACTGTTCTGGTGCCACGTCACCGGCCATTCGATGAAGGCGTCCGAACCGCTGGGGCCGGGCATCTGGACGTTCGAGGATGTCAGCGAAAAACGTCCGGTCACGGCGGAGCTGACGCCGCGCGAGCGCGAAATCGCCGCGCTGCTGGTCGAAGGCAAGACCAGCAAGACCATCGCCCGCCAGATCGACCTCAGCCCGCGCACGGTGGAGATGCACCGCGCCAAGCTGATGCGCAAGTTCTCGGCCGCCACCTCGTCGGAGCTGGTCCACAAGCTGGTCGGCCTCCAACTCTGAGTTTTACGTCGCCGTCATGCCGTCATCGGCGGAAATAATCGCGCCGTTGATGAAGCTGGAATCCTCGCCGGCCAGCAGCAACAGCAGGCCGTCCAGGTCTTCCGGCTTGCCGGGACGCTTGCGCGGCAGCATATTGATCAGCTTCTGGCCCTGTTCGCTGGCGAAGTATTCCTCGTTGATCTCGGTCGAGATATAGCCGGGGCAGATGGCGTTGGTGTTGATGCCGTATTTGCCCCACTCCACCGCCATGGCCTTGGTCATCTGCACCACGCCGGCCTTGCTCATGCAATACACGCCGATCTGCGGCAGCACCCGCAAGCCCGCCACCGAGGCGATGTTGATGATGCGGTGCTGCTTGCCCGGGTCGCCCTTGGCGCGCGCGATCATGCGCTTGGCGGTCTGCTGGGCCACGAAGAAGGCGCCGCGCAGGTTGGTGTCCATGACGAAGGCATAGTCCTCCGGCGTGACGTCGACCAGGCGCTGGGTGGTCGACACGCCCGAGTTGTTGACCAGGATGTCGATCGGCCCGGCCTCGGTCTCGGCATGGGCGATGGCCGACTTGATGCTGGCGTAGTCGGTCACGTCCAGGCTGACCACATGGGCGGCGCCGCCGTCGGCCTCGATTTCGGCGCGCAATTCCTTCAGGCGCTCGGTGCGGCGCGACGCCAGCACCACCTGGGCGCCGGCCTGGGCCAGCACTTTGGCAAACCGGGCTCCGAGACCGCTGGAGGCGCCGGTGATCAGCGCAATTTTTCCCTCAAAGTTGACTTCTATGCCCACGAGCTACTCCTAGTGTTTGGTATAAGTGACGAATTGCCGACAGCGAGGCTGTCGTATCGTTATGATTACACAAATTGCCAGTATTAGATTGCAGTGTCTAATAATGTCCCTCAAAATGGCGCCCACATTGCATTTCGGACGAAAAAGAAGCACACTCGTGCTTAAATTTTCTTCCCTCCTTATTGACCACTATAAGAACAGACCATGACACAGCCACAAAATCTAGTAGAACAGTACGGTCCGCGCGACGCGATGGAGTATGACGTCGTGATCGTCGGCGGCGGCCCGGCGGGCTTGTCGGCGGCCATCAAGATCAAGCAACTGGCCGCGGAAAAAGGCCAGGAAGTGTCGGTCGTCGTGCTGGAAAAAGGCGGAGAACTGGGCGCCCACATCCTGTCCGGCGCCGTGATGGACCCCAAGGCCCTGACCGAGCTGATCCCCGACTGGAAGGAAAAAGGCGCGCCGCTCAACACCGCCGTCAGCGAAGACCGCGTGCTGTTCCTGACCGAAACCAAGGCCATCAAGACCCCGAACTTCCTGCTGCCAGCCTGCTTTGAGAATCACGGCAACTACGTGATCTCGCTGGGCAACGTGGTGCGCTGGCTGGGCCAGCAGGCCGAGGCGCTGGGCGTGGAAATCTTCCCGGGCTTCCCCGCCGCCGAAATCCTGTACAACGACGACGGCTCCGTCAAGGGCGTCGCCACCGGCAATATGGGCGTCAAGCGCGACGGCGAAGCCGGCTCGGACTTCCAGCTGGGCATGGAACTGCACGGCAAGTACACGCTGTTCGCCGAAGGCGCGCGCGGCCACCTGGGCAAGCAGCTGATGGCCAAGTACGACCTGAACAAGGGCAAGGATCCGCAATCCTACGGCATCGGCATCAAGGAACTGTGGGAAATCGATCCGGCCAAGCACCAGCCGGGCCTGGTCATCCACACCACCGGCTGGCCGCTGGACAGCAAGACCTACGGCGGCTCCTTCCTGTACCACCTGGAAAACAACCAGGTCATGGTCGGCTACGTGGTCGGCCTGAACTACGAGAATCCCTACCTGTCGCCGTACGAGGAATTCCAGCGCTACAAGACCCATCCGGCCATCAAGACCTTCTTCGAAGGCGCCAAGCGCATTTCCTACGGCGCCCGCGCGATCACCGCCGGCGGCCTGCAATCGCTGCCGAAACTGGTGTTCCCGGGCGGCGCGCTGATCGGCTGCGACGCCGGCTTCCTGAATATGAGCCGCATCAAGGGCAGCCACGCCGCCATCAAGTCCGGCATGCTGGCCGCCGAAGCGGCGTTCGAAGCGCTGGGCGCCGGCCGCCAGCATGACGAACTGGCCAGCTTCCCGGCGGCGTTTGAACAATCCTGGCTGCACGACGAGCTGCACGTGGCGCGCAACGTCAAGCCATGGCTGAGCAAGGGCCTGTACCTGGGTTCGGTGATGACCTACGTCGACCAGGCCATCCTGCGCGGCAAGGCGCCATGGACGCTGCACCACAGCCACGCCGACCACGAGTGCCTGAAGCCGGCCTCGCAGTTCGCGCCGATCAGCTATCCCAAGCCGGACGGCAAGCTGACCTTCGACCGCCTGTCGTCGGTGTTCATTTCCAACACCAACCACGCGGAAGACCAGCCTATCCACCTGACCTTGAAGAACCCGAGCGTGCCGGTGGACGTCAACCTGGCCCAGTACGCGGGTCCGGAAGCGCGCTACTGCCCGGCCGGCGTCTACGAGTTCGTCAAGACCGACGAAGGCGCGGACCGCCTGCAGATCAACGCCCAGAACTGTGTGCACTGCAAGACCTGCGATATCAAGGATCCGACCCAGAACATCGTCTGGGTGACGCCGGAAGGCGGCGGCGGCCCGAACTATCCAAATATGTAAGGCATAAAAGCAACAAAATCACCGCAGCGCGTCCTCAGTGGCGCGCTGTTTTTTTATCTGTAGAACAATTTGGAACAATTTTTTTGTGCCAACACCGCAAAACCGGACCATAATCGAGCGGTGGAAAGGCCGCACACCGGGCTGGAATGGGCTTTACCGGGTCCCCGTCAGAAAATATTTTAGAAATTTCCACAAAGCATTTAATGTCCTCCCAGATATGGTCGTCTTGTACTTGGGAGAGCACAAAGGATCCGTTGCTCCGAACTGAATCCACCTACCAGGAGTTATTTCATGCTGAGCCTTCACACTAACGCTGCGGCCCTTTCCGCACAGAACTCGATCTCCCGCACCCAGATGGCGCTGTCGAACTCGCAGACCCGCCTGAGCACCGGTTTCCGTGTCAATTCGGCCATGGACGATGCTGCGGGCCTGCAAATTGCAACCCGTCTGAAAGCACAGACCAGCGGTATGGCCATGGCCATGCGCAACACCCAGAACTCGATCTCGATGCTGCAAACCGCCGAAGGCGCGTTTGACGAAGTCACCAACATGCTGGTGCGCATGAAAGATCTGGCCACCCAGGCAGCCGACCAATCGTCCTCCGCCACCGACCAGACCGCTCTGCAATCGGAATACGATGCACTGGGTAAAGAACTGAACAACATCATGAACAACACCACTTTCGGCGGCCAAGCCCTGCTGAAAGGCGGCACCATTGCTTCGTCGATGCAGTTCCAGATCGGCGCCAGCAAAACCGAAATCATGACCGTCGACCTGAGCACCGACATGGGCACCACGCTGGAAAACGCGCTGACCGCAGTCAGCGGCCAGTACACCACCCCGTCGGCAACCGCAGGCAGCGAAGTGTCGGGCGCCAACCAGGCAGCCGGCGCGACCGCCGCAGGCACCTCGATCAAGAACATTTCCGACGCGCTGGACGCAGTTGGCTCGATCCGTTCGTCGCTGGGTGCAGCCGCCAACCGCCTGGATCACATCTACAACAACTTGTCTAACATTTCGACCAACACCAAAGCTGCAACTGGCCGTATCATGGATACCGACTTCGCCGCTGAATCGTCGAACATGACCTCCAGCCAGATGCTGCTGCAAGCTGGTACCGCCATGTTGAAACAGTCGAACAGCACGTCGTCGCTGGTTATGTCCTTGCTGCAGTAATCGTAGCGCCTTCCTGATCCGCTTGCGGGTCGGGAACACAAGGAGCCAACCGGAGTATCGGTTGGCTTTTTTTTCATCGGTTTTTTTCGAGAGCGAGCTCGATGGCTTTAGACCGCATCGGACCTACTTCCCGCCCGCTGGGCATCCCGGACCGGCAGCCCACTCAGCCAGGGCCGGTGGCGCGCGCGCCCGGCGAAGTGCCGTTCGATGCCGACTATCCGGTCGGTCCGCTGGCCCCGAGCGGCCCCGGCGCCGTCGGCGTGCTGCTCGACGGCCCGGACGGCATGCCCCTGCCGCATTCGGGCGTCGAGGCGCTGGCCGCCGCCCTGGCCGAGGTGCCGAACGGCGCCGACCCGGCCGCGATGCGGCCCAACCAGGTCTTTCTTTCGCGCCAGCTGGTCTGGCAACCGCCCGACACCCAGATGATGGCCGCCTCCTGGCAGGTCATGGTGCGCACCTACGGCGAGCAGCGCGCCGCCTGGCTGGAACAGGCCAGCGGCCAGCATGTGCCGTCCAGCCTGTTCATGGCCGACCATACGCCGTCGGCCATGCGCGACGGCCGCCCCGGCCTGCCGCTGGTGACGGAGATGGAGCCGTGGCGCTTTGCCGTCTACGCTTGGGGCGCCGAGCGCCTGGTGCTGAAGGTCATCGTCAAGGATGACGAGGAACAGGAGCGCAACAACCGCCGCCGCCGTTCGCGCGTGGCGCTGCGGCTGGAACTGATGCTGCCGGGCGTGGGCCGGGTGGTGATCCAGATGGAGCCGGCCACCGGCAACGGCGTGGTGCTGGAAGTGGGCGCGGCCCAGACCTCGGCCATGCAGCACATGCGCGAAATGCTGCCGCAACTGGCGGCCACGGTCAGCCGCTCCGGCCTGACGATCCTGCGCTGCCGCCTGCGGCGCGAACTGCCGCCGTCCAGCGGCGAGCACTCCCACCCTACCCGCCTGCACACGGCGGCGCTGACCCAGGCCATCTTCAAGGCCATGGCCGAGCTGGCCGTGCTGCTGTCGCAGCCGCTGCCGCCGGACGAGCTGTTCACCGAAACGGCCTGAACCCGGCATTAAAAAAGCCCCATCGGCCTGAACGCGCTCAAGATCGCGCTCAGTGCCGATGGGGCTTTTTGCATGGCCGCTAGCGGCCGGTATCGTTTAGCTGTTTTGACGGCGGCGGGCGATCGCACCCACGGCAACCAGGCCCAGCAACATCATGGCGTAGCTCGAAGGCTCCGGCACGGCGCTGACGTAGCCGATGGTGAAGCTGCCCGAATCCCACTGGCCGTCGGCTTCGCCGGGGTTAAGGTCTTTGTAGTTTTCGCTGAATTCGATGCGCAGCTTGCCGTCGGCGCCCACTTTGAAGTCCAGGCCCAGGTCCACCAGGCTGGCGCTGCCTTCGGAATGCTCGGAGCCGCCCTCTTCGGTGATGCTCGGGGTGAACACCACGCCGTCGTTGCCGGCGCTGGGGCCGAAGTGCACTTCCATGTCGGCCAGCCAGCTGGGATCGAAAGCGGTGTAGTTGACGTTCCAGGTGATGCTGGTGACTTGGGCCAGCGCGCCCAGGTTCAATTCGATGACGGTGTTGCCCGCCTCACCAAACAGGTCGTAGCTCTTGATGCCGGCAACATTGACTACCTGGGTGGTCTCGGCCGCGCGGACTGCGCCGCCGGCAAGCGCTGCGGTGACAGCGGCAAAGAACATCAAAGCGCGCACAAATTTCAGATTTCTCATTTTTGGCTCTTTCAGTGAGGTACTACGGTTGGTGATAATGAAAAGATATCATGCTTATTAAAAAGTCAGTGCACGATTACCAACACCTGACGAAAAAGCAACACTCGTCTCCAACCACCTCCCTCACTGCGGCGAGCCGGCTCAGCCGACCGTGCCGATGATGCTCACTTCGCGGTTCTCCGGGATCTCGTTGTACGACAGCACATGCAGGCCGGGCGCGAACAGGCGCGCGTAACGCGCCAGCAGCGGCCGGATCTGCGGCAGCACCAGCAGCAGCGGCGGCGTGGCCTGCTGCTTCATCTGCTCGCGCGCCACCGGCATATTGACTTGCAGCTGCGCCAGCAGATGCGGATCGATGGGATAGTTGTCCAGCACCACCTTGCCGCTCTGGCGGGCCTGGTTCAGCGAGCCCAACAGCATGTTCTCCAGGTCGCCGCCCAGGTTGAAGGCCTGCATCTCCGTCTTCTGGCCGAACAGGCCGGTGACGATCTGGCGCCGCAGCGCGCAGCGCACCTCGGCCGCCAGCAGGATGGGATCCTTGGTGGTCTCGGAACTGTCGACCAGCGTGGTGGCGATCGGCACGATATCCTTCAGCGAGACGTTTTCCGCCAGCAGCACGCGGAACACGCGCAGCATCTGCGTGTGGGTCAGCGCCTTGTCCAGCGAGGACGCCAGCTTGGGCGACAGCGCCGCCAGCCGGTCCATCAGCGCCGGCACGTCTTCGTGGCGGAACAGTTCCGGCAGGTATTCACGGATCAGCTTGGACAAATGGGTGGCGATCGCGCTCGGCGCCTCCACCACCTGGTAGCCCAGGCCCAGCGCGTTGGCCTTCTCGCTGGTTTCGATCCACGTCACCGGCATGCCGTAGGCCGGTTCGATGCCGGGGATGCCGTCGATCTGGCCGTAGATATTCGGCGACGGAATCGCCATCAGGCGGTCGGCAAACACCTCGGCCTGGGCCACCACGCTGCCCGACAACATCACCGAATACTGCGAAGGCTTCAGGCCCAGGTCGTCGCGCACGATGATCGGCGGCAGCAGCAGCCCCATCGCTTCGGACAGGCTCTGGCGCACGCCCTTGACGCGCTTGGTCAGCGGCTCGCCGTGGGCCTTGTCGATCAGGCCGACCAGCTTGTAGCCCAGCGCCACCTGCAGCTGCTGCACGGCCGGCAGGCTGTGCCAGTCGAGATCGGGCGCGCGGTCGTCGCGCAGCGCCGCCTCGATGGCGTCGAGATTGGACGTGTCGGGCGCCTTGACGCGCTGGAACAGCCGGTAGCCGACATAGGCCAGCACCAGCGCGAACGGGCCGAACATCTGCCATGGCATGCCCGGCACCAGCGCCAGGATCAGCATCATGCCCGAGGCGCTCATCATCACCTGCGGCGACGCCAGCACCTGGCCGCCGACCTGCTGCTCGAAGTCGCCGGAGTCCGAGATGCGCGTGACCAGGATGGCCGCCGCGGCCGACAGCAGCAGCGCCGGGATCTGCGCCACCAGGCCGTCGCCGATGGTCAGCAGCGCGTATTGCTTGAAGGCGTCGCCGAAGGACATGTCCTGCATCAGCGCGCCGATCGCCACGCCGCCGACCATGTTGATGATCAGGATCAGGATGCTGGCGACGGCGTCGCCGCGCACGAACTTGGAGGCGCCGTCCATGGCGCCGTAGAAGTCGGCCTCGGCGGCGACGTCGAGACGGCGGGCCTGGGCTTTTTCCTGGTTGATCAGGCCGGCGTTGAGGTCGGCGTCGATCGCCATCTGCTTGCCCGGCAAGGCGTCCAGCGTGAAGCGCGCCGATACTTCGGAAATCCGCTCCGCCCCCTTGGTGACGACCATGAAGTTGATGATCATCAGGATCACGAACACGACGATACCGACCACGTAGTTGCCGCCGATGACGACCTTGCCGAAGGCCTCGATCACCTGGCCAGCCGCGGCCGTGCCTTCGTGGCCGTGCAGCAGCACCACCCGGGTCGACGCCACGTTCAGCGTCAGCCGCATCATGGTGGTGGCCAGGATCACGGTCGGGAACACCGAGAAGTCCAGCGGCCGGCGCGCCGAGACCGACACCAGGATGACGATCAGGGCCAGCACGATGTTGAACGTGAACATCACGTCCAGCAGGATAGGCGGCAGCGGCAGGATGATCATCGCCAGGATGACCAGCAGGAATGCCGGCGTGGCGAACTTATGGCGACGCGCTTCGGCGACCAGCCTGTTCAAAAAATTCATGACTGCTTAACCTCGCTCATGGATGTGGGGACATCGACTTCTCTTGGATAGACCGGCTCGGCGTTACGGCGTCCGGTACGGAATGCTTTCAACTGCAATACATAGTTCAACACCTGCGACACCGCCTGGTACAGCTGGACCGGGATCTGCTGGTTGACCTGGCTGGTGTTGTAGATGGCGCGCGCCAGCGGCGCCAGCGGCATCACCTCGATCTTGAACTCGGCCGCCAGCTGGCGGATGTACAAGGCCATCTCGTCGATGCCCTTGGCCACCACATACGGCGCCTCGGCGCGGTCGTGGTCGTACTTGAGCGCCACCGCGTAGTGCTCCGGGTTGACGATCACCACGTCGGCGGTCGGCACCGTCTTGCGCGCGCTGCGCCGCGCCATCGCCCGCTGCAGCTGGCGGATGCGGCTCTTCACTTCCGGCCGGCCCTCGGTCGACTTGTGCTCTTCCTTCTGGTCCTGCTTGGACATGCGCTGGTTCTTGGCGAAGAAATACGCCTGCGCCGGCACGTCGATCAAGGCGAAGATGATAAACACCGCGACCAGCGACATCAAGCCGTCCAGCATCAGATTCGAGCCCGACACCATGGCCCGCCCCATCGGCATGTGCTGCAGCTGGGTGTAATCCTGCACCGTCGAACGGGCCACATGGATCAGCACGGCGATCAGCACGCCGGCCTTGCCCAGCGAGATCAGGAACTCGAAGCCGTGCTTGGCGCTGAACAGCCGCCCCAGGTTGGCCGCCGGACTGAGGCGCTCCATCTTCGGCTCCCAGTGCTTGGTGCTGACCACCCAGCCGCCCGGCACCATCGCGCCCAGCACGATGAAGAAGGGCACGATGAACAGCGGCAGCAACATCTTCACCAGCAGCCACATCGAGGTGCTGAACACGGTCGACAAGGCGTTGTCGATCGCGCCCGTCGAGCTCAGCGGCGCAAAGCTCTGGTGGAAGATTTCGTGGAACTCGGCCATGTAGTCGGGCAGCAGGTAGACGAACAGCTTCAGGCTGACCAGGATGCCGATCGCCGTCGACAGGTCGCGCGAACGCACCACCTGCCCTTCCTGGCGCGACTTCTTGAGCTTCTGCTGTGAAGCCTTTTCTGTTTTATCGGCGCTGTCCTGGTCAGCCATGGATCGCCACCTGCATCTGCTGGCGTATCAGCTCCAGCACCATATTGGTCATGCGCACATAGTGCTCGGGAATGAAGCGCACCACCTGCGCCAGCATCATCAGGCCGAAGATGGTGATCACGGAAAAGCCCAGCGCAAACAGGTTCAGCGCCGGCGCCACGCGGTTCAGGAAACCAAAGCCCAGCTGCACCACCATGGTGGAAAACACGATGGGGATGGCCAGCAGCATGGCGGCGGAAAATATCCAGGCGACGTTGTAGGCCACCGCGTTGAGCAGCAGCGGCTGGTAGCCGTGGCCCAGCGGCCAGGCCTTGAAGCTCTGGCCGATGACGTTGGCGATCACCAGGTGGCCGTCGATGGCGAAGAAGACGATGATCGACAGCACCGACAGCAGCGCCGACACCACGTCCGACGACTGGCCGTTCATCGGGTCGTTCATCACCGCCATCGAGAAGCCCATCTGCGAGGACACCAGGTAGCCCAGCACGCCGATCACCGACATGGCGAAGTGGAAGGCCAGGCCCAGCACGAAGCCGATCAGCGCCTGCTCGATGGAGGCCACCACGCCGTGCATGGAAAACGGATCGATCGGGGCGCCGGTGGTGGTCAGCGGCAGCATCAGCACCGCCAGCACCAGCGCGATCAGGATGCGCACCGTGACCGGCGTGACCGCCTCGCCCAGCACCGGCGCGCCGATGAACATCGCCAGGATGCGGCAGAACGGCCACCACAGCGCGGTCAGCATCGGCAGCAACTGGCTCAGTATCGGTTCCATGGCGATGGCTGGGCCAAGCTAGCCGACCAGCGTGGCCGCGCGGGTGAAGATGGAGACGCAGAAATCCATCAGGTAGCCGGCCATCCAGCGTCCCATCAGGATGATCGCCAGCAGCGTCACCAGCAGCCTGGGCAGGAAGCTCAGCGTCTGTTCGTTGATCTGCGTGGCGGCCTGCACCAGCGCCACCACGAGGCCGGTGATCAGGCCGGGCACGACCAGGATCACCACCAGCAGCATGACGATGTGCAGCGATTCGACCACCAGGTCGACGGCAACTTCGGGAGTCAGCATCAGGATCGCCTCAGTGTCAGTACGCCTGCACGCTCGTGACGAGCGTGTTGACGGTCAAGGTCCAGCCATCCACCAGCACAAACAGCAGCAGCTTGAACGGCAATGAAATCACCAGCGGCGACAGCATCATCATGCCCATCGCCATCAGCACCGACGACACCACCAGGTCGATCACCAGGAAGGGGATGAACAGCATGCAGCCGATCTGGAAAGCGGTCTTCAGCTCCGACAGCACGAACGCCGCCAGCTTGACGGTGAAGGCGTGCTGCGAAGGCACGGTGATCTTGTCCTCGCCGGCCAGGTGGGCGATCTGCTGCAGCGCCGCCTTGCTGGTCTGCGCCAGCATGAAGCGCGACACCGGCTTCTCGGCGATCTGCAGCGCGGTCTCCAGGCCGATCTTGTCCTGGTCGTAGGGCACGAAGGCTTCGGTCCAGATCTGGTCGCCGATCGGGCGCATCACCAGCAGCGTCAGGATCAGCGCCACGCCGGTGATGATGCGGTTGGGCAGGCCCTGCTGCAGGCCCAGGGCCTGGCGCAGCAGCGACAGCACGATGACGAAGCGGGTGAAGCTGGTCATCATCATGACCATCACCGGGAGCAAGCCCAGCAAGGTCATGATGATCAGGATCTGGGTCTTGACCGTCAGCTCGGTTTTCGCGCCGGGCACCACGTTGGCCAGCAGGTCGACCGCGTGGGCCGGCTGGCACAGCGCCAGCGCGGCCACGGCCGCCGCGGACGCAGCCAGCAACAGGCGCCGGCGCGCAGTCATGCTCCAGGTCATGGAGTCATCATGTCGAGATTGAGGCCGTCCAGGTCGATCACTTTGAGGCCGTAGTTTTCGCCCGCCACCACCACTTCGGCGCGGCCGATGGCGGTGCCGTTGACCTTGATCACCAGCGGTTCGCCGGCCAGCACGTCGAGCTCGACCACGCTGTCGGGGCCGATCGCCATCAGGTCCTGCAGCGAGATCCGGGCCGAGCCCACCTCCAGCGTCAGCGTCACGGGGATCTTGCGCATCATGGCCGGCAGGTCGCGCCGCGACGGCGTGGCCGGCACATCGGTCAGCTCGGTGCCGACCTGGTCGATGATCATCTCTTCGGACAGGTCTTCCAGCAGGGCGTCGCTAGGGTTGGCTACGTTCATGTTCATCATGTTATTCGGCGTCTTCAAAAGAGGTTAAACAGAGTTTGCCTTTGTGCTCGGTGACGGCGGCCGTGAAGAGGCGGGAATCTTCGAGCAGCACGTCTGCTCTGTTCAGGCTGATCGGAATCACATCGCCGACCTGCAGATCGTACAAGCTGCCCAGCGCGATTTCCTTGCTGGCCAGGCGGCCGACCAGGCCCACCTGCAGGCGCTGGGCCAGCGGCGCGGCGGCCTTGGCCTTCTTGCCGCCGCCGCTGTCGCGGTCGCGCAGCAGGCCGCGCAGCACGCTGGCCATCAGCACCTTGTCCAGCGCGAACCAGTACTGGCCGGTGGCGCCGCTGGCGATGTCGGCCAGCGTGACGGTGATGATCCAGCTGCCCTTGGGCGGATGGGAACCGGGGGCCGGCTTGAATTCGCTGTCGACCTCGGCCTCGCCTTCGGCCGGGGCCGGCTTGTCGAGCACAGGGAGGTTCAATTCGATGCGGCCGGCCAGCGTGCCGGCCAACTGTTGCCCGAGTACAACAGCCAGCCGCTCCTCGGTGGCCGTGACCCGCACCGCGCTCTCGTCGAGCGCGGCGGCGTCGGCCTTGCCGCTGCCGTAGCGGTAGTTGAGCACGCTGAGCAGCACCTTGCGCTCCAGCGAAAAGGCGATCTGCCCGGCCGGCGCCGCAAAGCTGAGCCAGCGGCTGCGGCTTTCGTGGCCTTCGAGCCGGCTGAACGCGACATCCTCGACCTGGAAACCGCCCCAGTAGCGGCGGTTCATGTTCAGCCGCATCGACTGCGACAGGTCGTCGCGCAACTGGGCGGCAAAGATGTGCAGCAGGTGCACCGGCCGCCCCAGCAGGCATGGGTCCAGGACTTGAGGTGGCGCTGTCTGTTTTGTCGTTGTCATGTTTTCGCCATGTCGGAATTCTTCGCTACTCCACCATCATCGCACTATCCAGCCAAAAACTGGTTACTTCGAACGCACTATTTGGGGAATATTACCTATCGTAACTTAAAGTCAGGCGATATCGATAGCGCAGCATACATCAAAATTCACATTATTGCCAAACAACAATATTTAACTGAACAATTCCACCGGGCAAATAAGTCTTTACAAGAATATTGCTAGCCGGTAAGCTTATCCCAGCTCCAGCAGTCTGACGCTGCCCCGCAACACACATGAATAAATGGCGCTTAGTGAATGATTTATAACGATATTTGCCGCAAGAAAACTGTTTCGGCGGCGCAGCCGCTGCCAGGCGCCCTACTTCACTCCAGGAAACAATCAAGCATGAGGACCGCCCCGCTGGGATACATACCAGTTGGCGTGTGATCGCCCTGCATACGCTGTCATTCTTACAAGACTGTGACATCGACAGCGTGGTGTCGCTTGATTGAGAACAGCAGCCAACAGATAAACAACGCAGGGCTTGCTGCTTTCTGGCAATCTGGATATGGTAGACATATGGGACTAACGTTGCATGAACGGGAGATAGCAAGATGAGTAACGGAATCTCTAACCTGATACAAGCCGACCTCGCGTCGCTCACCAACGCAGCGCAAAACCTGGCCAGCCAGAGCGTCGCCCCGGCGGCGCAATTCGCCAGCGGCGACGCCCAGCCCGCCTTCTCCTTCGCGCAGACGATGAAGGACGCGGTGCACAAGGTCAACGACGCCGACGCCAACGCCGCCCAGCAGATGTCCGACGTCGATTCCGGCAAGAGCGACGACCTGGTCGGCGCCATGCTCTCCAGCCAGGAAGCCAGCCTGTCCTTCTCGATGCTGATGCAAGTGCGCAACAAAGTGATGGGCGCCGTGGACGAACTCATCAAATTACCGCTGTAACGGCCCTTCCGGTTCAACGCGAAAGCAAACAACGTGATCAATCCCCTCAAGTCCGCCTTCGAGCGCTGGCGCGCGAGCCCCGTCGCGCTGTCGCTGCCTCCCAACCTGCTGAAAAACCTGTATCCGCTGCTGCTGCTGGCGATCGGCGTGACGGCCATGGTGCTGATGTACCTGTGGAGCGACCAGTCCGGCTACAAGCCGGTGTTCGGCGCGCGCGAGAAAGTCGCCGCGGCCGACATGATGACGGTGCTCGACGCCGACCACATCCCCTACCGCCTGCATCCGGAAAGCGGCCAGGTGCTGGTGCCCAACTCCATGCTGGGCAAGGTGCGCATGCTGCTGGCCGCCAAGGGCGTGACCGCCCAGCTGCCGGCCGGCCTGGAGCTGATGGACAAGAACGACCCGCTGGGCGTGTCGCAATTCGTGCAGGACGTGCGCTTCCGCCGCGGCCTGGAAGGCGAGCTGGCGCAATCGATCATGACGCTCGACGCGATCGCCCACGCGCGCGTGCACCTGTCGATCGCCAAGTCGACCTCCTTCGTTTCCTCGGACGGCGAGAAATCGTCGGCCTCGGTGGTGGTGGCGCTCAAGCCCGGCCACAGCATGTCGCCCGAGGCCATCGCCGCCGTCGTCAACATGGTGGCCGGCAGCGTCGCCAGCCTGAGCCCGCAGCGCGTCAGCCTGGTCGACCAGACCGGCAACCTGCTGTCTTCCCACATCGACCTGGCCGACGGCTTCGACGCCGGCGCCTCCAGCAATGAAAACGGCAAGCGCATCCAGGACGAGGTCAAGGCCAACGTCCGCAACCTGCTGGGCCCGGTCATCGGCGACGACAACTTCCGCATGAGCGTGATGGCCAGCGTCGACAACGACAAGGTCGAGGAAACGGTCGAGAAATACGGCGCCGATCCGAAAGTGACCAGCGAAGCGATGCGCGAGGAACAGGACCGCAACCGCGTGGCCATGGGCGTGCCGGGCACGCTGTCGAACCGCCCGCCGCCGGCCAACGCCAACCCGGCCGACGCCAACAAGCCGGCCGCCGCCAACGATCCGAGCAACCCGGGCGAAGGCACGGCGCGCAAGAACGCCACCACCCGCCAGTACGCCTACGACCGCAGCATCACCCAGACCAAGCGCAGCCGTGGCCGCCTGGAAAAACTCAGCGTCGCCGTGGTGCTGGCGCAGGCCGCCTCGCCGACGCCCAAGACCGGCTGGAGCGCCAACGAAATCGCCAACATCGACAAGATCCTGCGCAACGGCCTGGGCATCAACACCGAGCGCGGCGACCAGCTGGTGGTGTCGGCCATGAACTTCCCGCCGAAAGCGGCCGTGACCCCATGGTGGCAGGAACGCGACAACGTGGTCGACATCAGTTCCTACGTGATGTACGGCGTCGGCATCATCCTCGGCTACTTCCTGCTGCTGCGTCCGCTGATGCGCCTGGCCACCGTGCGCTTCACGCCGGCGCCGCAGGAACTGGCCCGCATCGCCGCCGAACGCCGCGCCGCCGAACAGGCCGCCGTGGTGGCCGCCAAGGAAGCCAAGGAGGCGGCCGCCGCCGGCACGCCGGCCATCGCCGGCGCCCATGCCCCGGGCACGCCGGGCGCGGCCCCCGCCCTGCCGGGCGCCGCCGCCACGCCGGGCATGCCGGTGGTGCCGCTGCTGGAAAACTACGATCTGCCGCCGCCAGGCTCGGCCGTCGACGTCATGGTCGACCACCTGAAAGTCCTGGCCGCCAAAGAACCGGAACGTGTCGCCGAAGTCGTCAAACAATGGATGCAGAAAAATGGCCGAACTCAATAACGCGCAGGACGAAGACTACGGCGACGCCGTCCGCAACGCCCAGCTGTCGCCGGTGGAGCAAGCCGCCATTGTGCTGCTGAGCATAGGCGAGGAGCCGGCCGCCGCCGTGCTGCGCTGCCTGAGCCGCGAGGAATTGCTGGAGGTGACGCAGGTGATGTCGCGCATGAGCGGCATCAAGGTCGAGTCCGTCAAGACCGCGATGCAAACCTTCTTCGACGACTACCGCCAGCAGTCCGGCGTGCACGGCGCCTCGCGCAGCTACCTGAAGCGCTCGCTGGACCTGGCGCTGGGCGGCGATCTCGCGAACACCGTACTGAACAACATCTACGGCGACGAACTGCGGCCGAAGATGGCGCGGCTGCAATGGGCCTCGCCGAAGTGGCTGGCCGAATACATTTCCAACGAACACGTGCAGATGCAGGCGGTGTTCCTGGCCTTCCTGCCGGCCGCGCTGGCCGGCCAGATCATCGACGCCCTGCCGGCCGACGGCCGCGACCTGGTGCTGCTGAACCTGGCCCGCATGGAGGAAGTCGACCGCGACCTGCTGATCGAACTCGACGAGCTGGTGGTGCGCTGCCTGTCCTCCTTCGATTCGCAAAGCACCAGCGTGGAAGGCATACGCCAGGCCGCCGAAATCCTCAACCGCCTGCCGAGCAACCGCGCGCAGATGGTCGAGCTGCTGCGCGCCCACGACCCGGAGGTGGTGTCCAAGATCGAGCTGTCGATGTACGACTTCTTCATCCTCGGCAACCAGTCCGAGGTGGCGATCACCCGCATCATCGAGGAAGTGCCGCTGGAGCAATGGGCGATCGCGCTCAAGGGCGCCGAAGTGTCGATCCGCGACGCCATCCTCAAGACCATGCCGAAACGCCAGGCCCAGGCCTTCGAGGACATGATGCGCCGCGCCGGCCCGATGCCGCTGTCGCGCATCGAGCAAACCCGCCAGGAAATCATGGCCACCGTCAAGGCCCTGGCCGACGCCGGCGAAGTCGAGATCCAGCTGTTCGCCGAACAGGTGGTCGAATGAAGGCCTTCCGCGCCTACCGCTTCCCGCCGCTGGCCCAGTTCACCAACCTGGCGCACCAGCGCGCCGTGGCGCAGAGCCACAGCCAGGGCGGCGACGGCGGCGCCCAGTGGGCCGCCTCGGTCAGCGAGGGCTTCGAACAAGGCCAGCGCGACGGTTACGAAATCGGCCTGGCGCGCGGCCAGGAGGACGGCTTCGAAGCGGGCCGCGCCTCCGGCCAGGAACAGGGCCGCGAAGAAGGCCGCCACGAAACCCTGGTGGCCTACGACCAGATGGCGCGCCCGGTCGACGCCATGCTGAAAAGCCTGAAAAAACTGCGTTCCGACTACCGCGCCGCCCAGCGCAAGGAAGTGGTCGACCTGGTGGCCAAGGTGGCGCGCCAGGTGATCCGCGCCGAACTGGCGCTGCAACCGGTGCAGCTGATGGCCCTGGTCGAGGAAACCCTGGCGTCGATGCCACCGACCCGCGAGGAAATCGATGTCTTCCTGAACCCGGAGGAATTGAAGCGCATCGCCGAGCTGGACCCGAAACGTTCCAAGCGCTGGAACCTGATCCCGGACGCCCGCCTGGAAGTGGGCGAGTGCCGCATCAAGGCCGGCGACAACGAAGTCGACGCCGGATGCCATCAACGTCTTGCGGCTGTCATGGAACAGGTCGATAATCAACTTCAAGCTGCCGACGGCGGCGACGAACCGGAGAGCGAAGAGTGATCGCTGACGCCTTACGCAATCTCGAACTGGGTTCCGTGCCCATGGCGACCCCGACCGGTCGCCTGGTGGGGGCGTCCGGTTTGTTGCTCGAGGCCGTTGGTTGCCCCCTGCACACCGGCCAGCGTTGCCAGATTGAGACAGTCGGCGGCGAATGGCTGGACGCGCAAGTGGTCGGTTTCCGCGACAAGCTGTCCTTCCTGATGCCGTTCAAGAAAGCCATCGGCCTGACCACCGGCGCGCGCGTGCTGCCGCTGCCGGAAAAAGTCAGCCTGCAGATCGGCTCCGGCTGGCTGGGCCGCATGGTCAACGGCCTGGGCGAACCGATCGACGGCCTGGGCAAGCTGGGCGGCGATTTCCCGCTCGAAGCGCAGCCGCCGCGCATCCATCCATTGAAAAAGAAACCCGTGACCGAGGCGCTGGACGTGGGCGTGCGCGCCATCAACGCCATGCTCACCTTGGGCAAGGGCCAGCGCGTCGGCCTGATGGCCGGCTCCGGCGTCGGCAAGTCCGTGCTGCTGGGCCTGATGACCCGGCAGACCGTGGCCGACGTGGTGGTGGTCGGCCTGATCGGCGAGCGCTCGCGCGAGGTGCGCGAATTCGTCGAAATGTCGCTCGGCAAGGAAGGCTTGTCCAAGGCCGTGCTGGTGATCGCGCCGGCCGACGAGAGCCCGCTGATGCGCATCATGGCGACCGAACTGTGCCACTCGATCGCGGCCCACTACCGCGACCAGGGCAAGAATGTGCTGCTGCTGGTCGATTCGCTGACCCGCTACGCCATGGCGCTGCGCGAAGTGGCGCTGGCGCTGGGCGAGCCGCCGGCCACCAAGGGCTATCCGCCGTCGGTGTTCTCGGCGCTGCCGCAGCTGATCGAATCGGCCGGCAACGGCGAAAACCAGACCGGCAGCATGAGCGCGATCTACACCGTGCTGGCCGAGGGCGACGACCAGCAGGATCCGGTGGTCGACACCGCCCGCGCCGTGCTCGACGGCCACATCGTCATGACCCGCGAGCTGGCCGAACGGGGCCACTACCCGGCGATCGACATCGCCGCCTCGATCAGCCGCTGCATGACCCAGGTCATCACCCACGAACACATGCTGGCGGCGCGCGCGCTCAAGGCCAGCATGGCGCGCCACGACCGCGTGCGCGACCTGATCCCGCTGGGCGCCTATGTGCCGGGCGCCGATCCGATCACCGACAAGGCGGTGCAGCTGCATCCCCGGGTCGAAGATTTCCTGTGCCAGGGCACCAAGGAAGAAGCGCCCTTCGCACCGTGCGTCCAACAACTTGAAAAGCTGATGACATGAGCCAACACAACATCCGCAACCTGACCACGCTGGTGGCGCTGCGCAACACCGAGGTGGAGCGCCTGCAGACCGAGCTGGCGGAAAAGGAAAGCTTGCGCGAGCGTTATCAGAAAAACCTGGAGCGCCTGACCGGGCTCTACACGAACAGCGGCGCCAGCGGCAAGCTGCATCCCGCGCTGGCCGGCAACTGCGGCGACTACAAGCAGGCCGTGATGCAGATGGCCGACAGCCACCGGCTCGACCTGCACATGCACGAGGCCGACATGGCGGTGTCGCAAAAGGCGCTCAACGCGGCCTGGGCCAAGCGCGAAGTGCTGGGCAAGGTGCTGAGCAAGCAGCAAAAAGTGGTCCTGCAACAGCAAAATGTTCAGGAGCGCAAGCAACATGATGAATTAGCAACGCAACTATGGATACGCGGCCAGAAATAAACGGCGCCGCCAAAAAATAGTTAGAAATATTTTCATAGGGAAACGATTAAGGTCGCCTTATATCAGGGTACACTTCAATCATCCTTACCGGGAGCACGATCATGTCCGTCATCAGCAGTCCTAACTACGATCCGCAGACCACGGCCGAGAAACTGGCGAACGCCTACGTCGCGCCGACCAAGGCCATACTGGACAGCCGCAACACCAAGGCCACCGCCACCGTCAGCGCCCTCGCCACGCTGGGCTCGGCGCTGAGCGCCTTCCAGTCGACGCTGCAGGCGCTGGTCACGGGCACGTCCACCGTCAGCGCCGCCTCCGCCACCAGCAGCAATACCGCGATCGCCACCGGCACCGCCAGCTCCACCGCCGTGGCCGGCACGTATTCGTTCTACGTCGAGCAGCTGGCCACCGCCGGCCAGGTGTCCTACAACGTCAACGACAGCGCCGTCACCGGCGCCGGCGCCGGCTCGATGAAGGTGATGCTGGCCGACGGCTCCAACTTCCAGATCGACCTGGCCACCGCCGACAACAATATGGACGGCAAGCTGTCGGCCAAGGAAATCGCCGCCGCCATCAATGTCGCGGCCAGCAACAACTCGCGCGTCACCGCCTCGACGCTGACGGTCAACGGCCAGCCCAAGCTGGTGCTGACCGCCACCCAGACCGGCGCCAGCAACGCCGTCGCCTCGCTCGACGTCTCGGCGCTGGGCGACCCCGCGCTGCAATCCGACCTGTCGACGCAAAAAGTCGAAGCCACCGCCAAGGACGCCATCGTCTGGATGGGCGACCAGAACACCGGCACCAAGGTGACGCAGGCCTCGAACACCTTCACCACCATCGACAACGTCAAGTTCACCGTCAAGCAGGCGCAGCTGGCCGGCGCCACCCCGGTGCAGCTGACCATCGGCCCGGACAACAGCACCACCGCCGCCAACGTGCAGAGCTTTGTCGACGCCTACAACAAGCTGCTGGCGGTGTTCAACACCGTCGCCGCGCCGGGCGACCACAGCCCGACCTCGTCCACCGACAGCACGCCGAAGTCGCGCGACGCCGCGCTGTACAACGATTCGGGCGTGTCGGCGCTGCGCGCCAACCTGGGCGCGATGCTGCGCAACGCCACCGGCGGCAAGTCGCTGATCAGCTTTGGCATCACCGCCGCGCGCGACGGCACGCTGTCGCTCGACAGCGCCCGCCTGCAGAAGACCATCGCCGCCGACCCGGGCAAGATGGACCAGCTGTTCGGCCGCGCCGGCATCGGCGTCGACAGCGGCGTGCTCGGTTCGATGAACAAGCTGGTCAACACCTGGACCAATTCCGCGACCGGCCTGATCGGCGGCCGCAAGACCGCCGCCACCAAGGTGGTGGACGACGTGGCCAAGCGCCAGGTCACGCTGCAAACCCAGTTCGACAATTCCTACAAACGCTACCTGGCGCAGTTCACCGCGCTCAAGCAGCTGCAGGACTCGATGACCAGCACCTCGAATATGTTCTCGGCGATGTTCTCGTCGAACAGCGACAACTAAGCCTCAACCCCAGCACTCACGACCATTACGGTGAACACCATGTTGAACCAGGAAGCCTACAGCAGTTACCACTCCACCAATCTGGACGCCCAGGTGGCACGGGCGTCGCCGATCGAACTGGTGCTGGTGCTGACCGACGGCCTGCTCGAGGAGCTGGCCCGCGCGCGCGGCCACATCGTCGGCAAGCGCTACGAGCTCAAGGCCAACAGCCTGAACAAATGCACCGACATCATCAACGGCCTGGCCAGTTCGCTGGACTTCGACAATGGCGGTGAAGTGGTGGAAAACCTGGGTCGCCTGTACGACTACTGCGCCGGCCGCCTGTACACGGCCGGTGTCAGCCTGGACCCGACCATCGTCGATGAAGTCACGACGTTGTTGACCACCATCAAAAAGGGCTGGCTGGGTGTACAGGCCAAAAATGGATAGGCAACGCACCTTGCTGCAAATGGCGCAGAAAATGAGCGCCGCCATCGCTTCGCAGGACTGGAAGATGCTGGCGGCGATTAACACGTTAATGGCGACGACGCTGCCGCAGATGGCGGCCCAGGGTCCGTGGAGCAGCGCCGAGTGGGCGGCGCTGGCGGCCTTGCGCCAGATACATGAGCAAGCAGTGGCAGCCTGCAACGCCGCCACCGGGGATCTGGACCGGCGGCTGCAGGAAATGCAGACCAACAAAGAAGGCTGGCTGGCATATGCGCTGGACAGCGAACAGTTAGAGACCGGAATCCAAGCATGACCATGACACTCTCCAGCGCCACGGCCGCGGCAAAAGCCGCGAAAGCCGAACTGACCGCTCCGGTGGCCTCCAATCACGGCGGCCTCGATGGTATGCCGACGTCCGCGCCCAATCGCAATGCCGACGGCAACACCGGCAGCCGGGTGCCGCCGAAGTCGGCTCCGCTGACCGGCAACAACAAGAATCCGATCACCGCCAACGGCAAGCCCCAGCCGAACGGCAACAGCCGCACGCCGCCGGCGGGTAACCAGGCCAGGCCGGCGCCGCGCAGCGCCACGCCGTCCAGCCAGAACGATCCGGTCAGCTATCCGGGCCGCGAGCAGGGCGAGCCCGCCGCCGAGGAAGCGGCCAGCGTCGCGCCGCTGTTTGCCCAGCTGCTGAACTTGGCCGACCAGGTCGCCGCCGGCGCCGGTCAACCCCGCAGCGGCCGGTACGCCGCAAAACATTTACGCCATGGCCAACAGCGCCGCGCTCGGCGCGCAGGTCCAGCAAAGCCAGTCCGATGCGCCAGCCCCTGCGCCGGCATCGTCGGCCGCACCGGTGGCCAGCCCTGCCCCGGCCCCAAGCGCCGCGCCGGTGCTCGCCGCCGACAGCGCCGCGTTCACGCCGGCCTTGCCGCGCGCCCTGCCGCGCGGCGCCGACCTGGCCAGCGCGCCGGCCGCCGACTACAGCGCCTCGGCCGCAGCCGCCAGCGGCGCCGTCAAGGACGACAGCATCACCCGCAGCAGCGCGCCAACGCCGGCGCCGGTCGCCGGCAACGTCGGCTTCAACCAGGCTGCGCCGGCCGCCACCCCGGCCGCCGC